>CP011020.1:720000-1080000 GCA_001023535.1 Pseudomonas chlororaphis | reverse complement strand
TACCGTGAGGGAAAGGCGAAAAGAACCCCGGAGAGGGGAGTGAAATAGATCCTGAAACCGTATGCGTACAAGCAGTGGGAGCAGACTTTGTTCTGTGACTGCGTACCTTTTGTATAATGGGTCAGCGACTTATTTTCAGTGGCGAGCTTAACCGAATAGGGGAGGCGTAGCGAAAGCGAGTCTTAATAGGGCGTCTAGTCGCTGGGAATAGACCCGAAACCGGGCGATCTATCCATGGGCAGGTTGAAGGTTAGGTAACACTGACTGGAGGACCGAACCGACTACCGTTGAAAAGTTAGCGGATGACCTGTGGATCGGAGTGAAAGGCTAATCAAGCTCGGAGATAGCTGGTTCTCCTCGAAAGCTATTTAGGTAGCGCCTCATGTATCACTGTAGGGGGTAGAGCACTGTTTCGGCTAGGGGGTCATCCCGACTTACCAAACCGATGCAAACTCCGAATACCTACAAGTGCCGAGCATGGGAGACACACGGCGGGTGCTAACGTCCGTCGTGAAAAGGGAAACAACCCAGACCGTCAGCTAAGGTCCCAAAGTTATGGTTAAGTGGGAAACGATGTGGGAAGGCTTAGACAGCTAGGAGGTTGGCTTAGAAGCAGCCACCCTTTAAAGAAAGCGTAATAGCTCACTAGTCGAGTCGGCCTGCGCGGAAGATGTAACGGGGCTCAAACCATACACCGAAGCTACGGGTATCACGTAAGTGATGCGGTAGAGGAGCGTTCTGTAAGCCTGTGAAGGTGAGTTGAGAAGCTTGCTGGAGGTATCAGAAGTGCGAATGCTGACATGAGTAACGACAATGGGTGTGAAAAACACCCACGCCGAAAGACCAAGGTTTCCTGCGCAACGTTAATCGACGCAGGGTTAGTCGGTCCCTAAGGCGAGGCTGAAAAGCGTAGTCGATGGAAAACAGGTTAATATTCCTGTACTTCTGGTTATTGCGATGGAGGGACGGAGAAGGCTAGGCCAGCTTGGCGTTGGTTGTCCAAGTTTAAGGTGGTAGGCTGAAATCTTAGGTAAATCCGGGGTTTCAAGGCCGAGAGCTGATGACGAGTTACCCTTTGGGTGACGAAGTGGTTGATGCCATGCTTCCAAGAAAAGCTTCTAAGCTTCAGATAACCAGGAACCGTACCCCAAACCGACACAGGTGGTTGGGTAGAGAATACCAAGGCGCTTGAGAGAACTCGGGTGAAGGAACTAGGCAAAATGGCACCGTAACTTCGGGAGAAGGTGCGCCGGTGAGGGTGAAGCACTTGCTGCGTAAGCCCACGCCGGTCGAAGATACCAGGCCGCTGCGACTGTTTATTAAAAACACAGCACTCTGCAAACACGAAAGTGGACGTATAGGGTGTGACGCCTGCCCGGTGCCGGAAGGTTAATTGATGGGGTTAGCTAACGCGAAGCTCTTGATCGAAGCCCCGGTAAACGGCGGCCGTAACTATAACGGTCCTAAGGTAGCGAAATTCCTTGTCGGGTAAGTTCCGACCTGCACGAATGGCGTAACGATGGCGGCGCTGTCTCCACCCGAGACTCAGTGAAATTGAAATCGCTGTGAAGATGCAGTGTATCCGCGGCTAGACGGAAAGACCCCGTGAACCTTTACTATAGCTTTGCACTGGACTTTGAATTTGCTTGTGTAGGATAGGTGGGAGGCTTTGAAGCGTGGACGCCAGTCTGCGTGGAGCCATCCTTGAAATACCACCCTGGCAACTTTGAGGTTCTAACTCAGGTCCGTTATCCGGATCGAGGACAGTGTATGGTGGGTAGTTTGACTGGGGCGGTCTCCTCCTAAAGAGTAACGGAGGAGTACGAAGGTGCGCTCAGACCGGTCGGAAATCGGTCGTAGAGTATAAAGGCAAAAGCGCGCTTGACTGCGAGACAGACACGTCGAGCAGGTACGAAAGTAGGTCTTAGTGATCCGGTGGTTCTGTATGGAAGGGCCATCGCTCAACGGATAAAAGGTACTCCGGGGATAACAGGCTGATACCGCCCAAGAGTTCATATCGACGGCGGTGTTTGGCACCTCGATGTCGGCTCATCACATCCTGGGGCTGAAGCCGGTCCCAAGGGTATGGCTGTTCGCCATTTAAAGTGGTACGCGAGCTGGGTTTAGAACGTCGTGAGACAGTTCGGTCCCTATCTGCCGTGGACGTTTGAGATTTGAGAGGGGCTGCTCCTAGTACGAGAGGACCGGAGTGGACGAACCTCTGGTGTTCCGGTTGTCACGCCAGTGGCATTGCCGGGTAGCTATGTTCGGAAAAGATAACCGCTGAAAGCATCTAAGCGGGAAACTTGCCTCAAGATGAGATCTCACTGGAGCCTTGAGCTCCCTGAAGGGCCGTCGAAGACTACGACGTTGATAGGCAGGGTGTGTAAGCGCTGTGAGGCGTTGAGCTAACCTGTACTAATTGCCCGTGAGGCTTGACCATATAACACCCAAGCAATTTGCGCTTAGAAAGCCAGATTGCGGTGTGGTGAAGACGAAACGAACCGAAAGTTTGCGGCTCACACCTGATCACATACCCGATTTGCTGGAACGCTGAAAAGCGCGCTGGCTCAAGAATTTCTTGACGACCATAGAGCATTGGAACCACCTGATCCCATCCCGAACTCAGCAGTGAAACGATGCATCGCCGATGGTAGTGTGGGGTTTCCCCATGTGAGAGTAGGTCATCGTCAAGATTAAATTCCGAAACCCCAATTGCGAAAGCAGTTGGGGTTTTGTTTTGCCCGCCATAAAACACCAGTGGAAGCTCGTGATAAATTTGCACGGTTATTTACCAGCGAGGGCACTAGAATAGCCCTTCCTTAGCTGAGCCAGAGCGCTTTATGCCCGATCCGTCAGACACCGAGAGATTGTCAGATCTACCCCTGAACGATCTGGTGGCATGCCATGAATGCGACCTGTTGATGCGCAAGCCTCGGCTGGCCCATGGCGAAAAAGCCGAGTGTCCCCGTTGCGGATATGAGCTTTACGCACACCGGCACAATGTCGTCGAACGCAGTCTTGCCCTGGTTATCGCCGCGCTGCTGTTGTACGTGCCGGCCAACTTCCTACCCATCATGCAGCTCAACCTGCTCGGGCAGTCCTCCCAGGACACCGTCTGGAGCGGTGTAGTCGGCCTGTTCGATACGGGCATGCAGGGCATATCGGTGGTGGTGTTCCTGTGCAGCATGGGCATTCCGCTCCTCAAACTGCTTTGTCAATTGCTTGTGTTGTTGACCATTCGCCTGAATATCGGGCGTAGCTATGGGCTGTTGCTGTATCGCATTTATCACCATCTGCGCGACTGGGGGATGCTCGAGGTCTATCTCATGGGCGTGCTGGTGGCCATCGTCAAGCTGGCGGACATGGCGGCCATCACCGTAGGGCTCGGCCTGGTGTGCTTTATCAGTTTGTTGCTGGTCCAGGTCTGGTTGGAAGTGGCGATGTCACCGCATCAGATCTGGCAAGCGTTATCAGGAGAGGATGACCATGCGGGCGATTGATGCAGGCATTCTGATCTGTACGGAATGCCATGAGTTGAATCGACAGGACCCCGAGACCGACAAGCAAACCTGCACCCGTTGCGGCGCACGGGTTCATCCCCGTCGTCCGGACAGCATGATGCGGACCTGGGCGTTGTTGATCACTGCCGCGATTCTTTATATTCCGGCCAACCTGCTGCCGATCATGACCATCAACTCGCTGGGCCAGGGTGCCCCGAGCACGATCATGGCCGGCGTTATCGAGCTGGTGCAGCACGGCATGATCCCCATCGCCGCAGTGGTGTTCATCGCCAGTATCGTTGTGCCCACGTTCAAGTTGGTGGGGATTGCCCTGTTGCTGTTTTCCGTACAACGGCACCAGCCGATGTCGGCGCGCCAGCGCATCCTCATGTACCGTTTCATCGAGTTCATCGGCCGCTGGTCGATGCTGGATATCTTTGTGATCGCCATCCTGGTGGCGGTGGTGAATTTCGGTCGCCTTGCCAGTGTCGAAGCCGGGCTGGGGGCCATCGCTTTTGCCAGCGTAGTGATTTTGACAATGATTGCCGCAGTAACCTTCGATCCCCGACTGATCTGGGATAACACGGAGTCGGATAACGACCATGACTGATTTGCCTACCGCAAAAACCCGACCGGCTTCGAACTGGTCGGCCATCTGGATCCTGCCGTTGATTGCCCTGATCATCGGCGGCTGGCTCGGCTGGCGGGCCTACAACGACACCGGGATCGAGATCAACGTACGCTTCGAAAGCGGCGAAGGCATCCAGGCCAACAAGACCGAAATCGTCTACAAGGGCATGTCGGTGGGCAAGGTGAAGACCCTGACGTTGGACGATGAAGGCAGCTCCAAAGGCGTGATCGCCACCGTTGAGATGAACAAGGACGTCGAGCAATACCTGAAGACCGGAACGCGTTTCTGGCTGGTCAAGCCGAGCGTCAGCCTGGCCGGTATCACCGGCCTGGAAACCCTGGTGTCGGGCAACTACGTGGCGATCAGCCCCGGTGAAGGGGAGTCGACCCGCAAGTTCAAGGCCTTGGCGGAGGAACCGCCGCTGTCGGATTCCAAGCCGGGGTTGCACTTGACCATCAAGGCCGACCGACTGGGTTCGCTGAACCGCGGCAGTCCGGTGTTCTACAAACAGATCCAGGTCGGCCAGGTGAAAAGCTACCTGCTGTCCGAGGATCAGAGCACCGTCGAGATCAAGGTGTTCATCGAGCCGACCTATGCCAGCCTGGTGCGCAAGCACACGCGTTTCTGGAACGCCAGCGGCATCAGCATCGACGCCAACCTGTCGGGCGTAAAGGTGCGTAGTGAGTCCCTGGCGAGCATCGTGGCCGGTGGTATTGCATTCGCCACGCCCGAAGGCCGCAAGGACAGTCCGCCGACAGACCCGAGCCTGCCGTTCAGGCTCTACGAAGACTTTGACGCCGCTGCCGCGGGCATCCGCGTGAAGGTCAAGCTCAGCGACTTCGAAGGCTTGCAGGCCGGCCGTACGCCGGTAATGTACAAAGGCATCCAGGTCGGCAGCCTGAAGAACCTCAAGGTCGATCCGGACCTGTCCAGCGCCACGGCCGAGTTGACCATGGATCCGCTGGCTGAAGATTACCTGGTCACCGGCACCCAGTTCTGGGTGGTCAAGCCATCGATCTCCCTGGCGGGGATCACCGGCCTGGAAGCGTTGGTCAAGGGTAACTACATTGCCGTGCGCCCCGGGGACAAGGGGGGCGCGCCGCAGCGTGAGTTCGAGGCGCGAGCCAAGGCGCCGCCGCTGGACCTGCGTTCACCCGGGCTGCACCTGGTCCTGCTCACCGAGAACCTAGGATCGCTGGAGGTCGGCAGCCCGATCCTCTACAAACAGGTCAAGGTCGGTTCGGTGCAGAGCTACCAGTTCTCACGCAAGAAAAAGCAGTTGATCATCGGTGTGCACATCGAGAAGGAATACGAAGGACTGGTCAACGGCTCGACACGTTTCTGGAACGCCAGTGGCATCACCCTCACGGGCGGCTTGACGGGCGGTATCCAGGTCAAGAGCGAGTCCCTGCAAAGCCTGATGGCCGGCGGGATTTCCTTTGAGACTCCGGAGCCGAATGTGCCGCTGAAACGGCGGATCCCACGCTTCCGCCTGTTCGAAGACCGTGAAGCGGCACAACAGCGAGGCACTCTGGTGACGATCAAGGTCGATCGCGCCGATGGCTTGCGCAGCGGCACGCCGATCCGTTTCAAAGGGTTGGATGTGGGCAAGATCGAAACGGTGGATCTGAGCGCCGATATGCAATCGGTGCTGCTCAGCGCGCGGATCACCGAAGTGCCGGAGCGCATCGCCCGGGTCGGTTCGCAGTTCTGGGTGGTCAAGCCCGAGTTGGGCTTGATGAAGACCTCCAACCTGGAGACCTTGGTAAGCGGCCAGTACATCGAGGTGCAACCTTCGGCGAAGAACCTGGGGCCACAGAAGAACTTCGTGGCCCTTGCCAATCCACCGGAAACGGCCGTGCCAGAAGCCGGCCTGAGCCTGGTATTGAGTGCGGCTCGCCGTGGCTCGTTGAAGATCGGCGTGCCGGTGACCTACCGCGAAATCACGGTGGGCAAGGTCACGGGATATGAATTGGGCCAGACCGCGGATCGGGTATTGATCCATATCCTGATCGAACCCAAGTACGCGCCATTGGTGCGCAGCGGCACGCGATTCTGGAACAGCAGTGGCTTTGGCCTGGACTTCGGTTTGTTCAAAGGCGCAACGGTGCGCACCGAATCGCTGGAGACCCTGCTCCAGGGCGGTATCGCCTTCGCCACGCCGGATGGCGAGCGGATGGGCAGCCCGGCACGACCGGAGCAGACCTTCGCACTGTTCGATAAATTCGAAGATGAATGGCTGACCTGGGCACCCAAGATCAAGATCGATAAGTAGGGGTTCGCGAGCAGGCTCGCTCCCACAAGGGATCACCTGCTCGCCAGGGGGCCTGAACAAAAACACCGAGCAATAAAAAAGGCCGCGATCCATGGATCACGGCCTTTTTCATGCCCGGCGACTCACCTCACACCGGGTCCAGCTCCGGCTCGTCGGCCTGTGCGTTCACCGTGGCTTTGACCGCATCGCGGCGACGGATGTACTTCCAGTCCGCCTCGTCGATGTAGATCCCGCTCGGGCCGCTGCCACCTTCCAGATCGATGGCGACACTGGCGCAGACCTGCGGCTTCACGCTCGCCAGGATCGGCACGAAGCCCAGCTGCAGGCTGGTCTCCAGCAGTGCGGCCTGGTTTTTTTCGTCGATGTCTGCTGCTTCGTCCAGGTAGTACGGCAAGCGCACGCGACCGGCCTGTTCACGGTCCATCAGGTGCAGCAACAGGTACATGTTGGTCAGCGCCTTGATGGTCATGGTGGTGCCGTTGGACGCCGCACCGTCGATGTCGGTGTGGATGACGGGCTGGCCATTGACCTTGGTGATCTCGAAGGCCAGTTCGAACAGGTCCTTGAGGCCGAGTTGGTTGTGGTTCGCCGCCACCAGGCGCGCCAGGTATTCCTTGGCCTCTTCGTTCTTGTTGTCCTGTTCCGCGCTCTGGCTGAGGTCGAACACCGACAGGGTTTCGCCTTCCTCGTACTGGCCGGCGCTGTGGATGATCTGGTCGATATGCTTGAGGGCTTCCTTGTTCGGCGCCAGGACGATACGGAAGCTCTGCAGGTTGGACACCTGGCGCTTGTTGATCTCGCGGTTGAACAGGGCCAGTTGGTGTTCGAGGCTGTCGTAGTCGCTGCGAATGTTGCGCAGGGTCCGGGCGATGTCGGTCACCGCCGCGCGCCGTGCCTTGCCCAGGGTCAGGGCTTCGTCGGTACGGTGGGCATAGGCGTTGATCAGCAGTTGCAGGCGCCGCTCCATGTCGTCTTCGCTGTCGAACTTGGCGACACCCTTGAGGCGTACCTGGGCGTACAGCGCTTCGATCTGGCCATCGACCCGCAGCAGGCCTTGCCAGCTGTCCTGGTAGTCATTGAGCAGCGGCAACAGGTTGTCCATGGAGTCGTCGACCGGGTCCATGAACGGCGTGCCGAACGGCAGGTCCGCCGGCAATAACTGGCGGCGACGCAGGGCGTCGTCGAGAGTGCGCTGCTTGGCTTCCATGTCGGCGATCTGGCGGCCCACCAATTGCAGCTTGGCGGAGAGTTGCTGGACACGTTCGGTGAAGGCATCGCTGGAACGCTTGAGCTCGTCCTGGGCGGCTTCCATCTGCGCCAGTTGTTCCAGCTTTTCGCCTTCCTCGGCGCTCAGTGTCTGGGTGCGACGGAAGTCTTCCAGGGCTTTCTGCGCGTCCAGGACCTGCTGGTACAGCGCTTCGGTCTGGGTCTTGCTCGCCGCACGGTCGGCCGCGACGGCCTGCTGGGTCTTGAGCTGCTTGAGTTCTTTTTCCAGGCGTTCCTTCTGGTCGCGCAACGCGGCACGGTCGGCCAGTGCCTGCAGGGCGGGAGGCTCGATGTGGGACAGGTCGATGGCCAGGCCCGGCACTTCGAAGCGTTCACCCTTGAAGCCGTCGAGGATCAGCTCCAGGGACTTGACCCATTGACCGTCCTCGTCCAACGCGATGCCGTGCTCGCCCAGTGGCAAGCTGAACAGGGCGCTGTTGAACAGGCGCATCAGGCGTTCGACGTCCTGCTGGGAGAATTCCTCGCGCAGGCGCGCATAGCTGTTGTTGTCGGCGTGATCGAGTTGCTGCTTGACTGACTTCAGGCGCTTTTCCAGGTCCCGCAGACGCTCGTCCAGGTCCTCGGCGCTGAACTGCCGGGACTGGGCCAGGGCGCCGGCCAGCTCGTCGTGGGCGTCCTTGGCGGCGAGCAACTGCTGCTCCAGGACCTTGACGTCATCGACCAGGGCAAACCGATGCTTGAGCACCGAGAGTTCGCCGAGCCAGCGCTGGATGCCGGTGATTTCCCGCTCCAGGCGCATCAGTTCCTGGGTGCCGCCGCGCTGGTCGTTTTGCAGCGCGTCCTGCTCGTTACGGTAGTGTTCGGCCTGGAGGGTCAACTCTTCCTTGCGCGCACTGGCGTAGTCCGACCAGGTGCCGAGCAGCGAGTCGAGCAGCGGCGACAGGCGATGCAGTTTGCCGCGCAGGATGTCGCGTTGCTTCACGCCATTGGCCAGGGCTTCCACCAATGGGCCGGCGGCCACCAGGGAGTTGTAGTCCTGTTCCATGCGTCGTACGTCACGGAACGCTTCTTCGCACGCGGCAATGTAGTCCACGCTGCCGGAGCGCAGGCTGTGTTCGAACGCGTCGAGGAACAGTTGCTTGAGCTTGGCCGCGGTGATTTCGCGCATGTGCAGCAGGTTGATGAACAGTGCGCGGAAGGTCTTGAGGCTCTGCTCGCTGGTGGAGCGCAGCGGGATCAGCGTCAGGTCCAGAGGAATCGAGGTGTGGCCACCCACCAGCAGGCGCCGCAGCTCATCCGGCTTGAGTTCATAGGCTTTCAGGCCTTCGCGCTCAAGGTTGGTGAACAATTCCTTCTGGCGCAGGCAGGTGTCATCTTTCTGGTAGTGAGCCAGGTCCAGCTTGCCGGCGTAGGCAAAGAACTGGTGGCCGAAACCGCCGCCAGGGCCGCGACCGACCACGCCGATGACGTGCGGGCCATGGGGCAGGGCGACTTCCACGAGGATGTAGCTGGTGTCCGAGGCAAAGTAGAAACGCCGGGATTGTTCCAGGCTGTACTTGCCGAAGCTCATGTCCGACATGCGCGCCAGAATCGGGAACTGCAAGGCGTTGATCGAGGCGGATTTACCGAGGTTGTTCGCGCCATACACCGACAGCGGTTCTTCCAGCGGAAACAGGCCGAGGCTGTAGCCGGCGGTGTTCAAAAGGGCGAAGCGGCGGATGCCGTAGCGTTCCTGGCTCATGCGTCGGTCTCCTGTTCTTCGGCAATGGCGCGGGCCAGTGCATCTTCTTCGCTCTCGTCTTCAAAAGGGGCCAGGTCGAGCGGGTCGTCGGTCTGCAGCAGTTTCTCGTCGCTGTCTTCGTCGATCAGCACCGGCGCCGGCAACGGCAGCACGCTGTGCACGCTGGCGGCCAGGTCACGGTCCTGCTGGACCGACAGGCAGACGTCGAGGAAGCGGTGCATCGGCGGCAAGAAGCGGTACACGCCGTTGTCTTCGCTGGCAAAACCCAGCTGGGTCATGCGGCGCATGATTTTCTCTTCCAGTTCTTCCTGGGTCTGGACTTCGGCCTGGATGAACAGGTCGCGGTACTTTTCCAGCAACGAAGGCAGCTCATCGCGGCCCAGGCTGCCGCCATCGAGCACGGCGATCGGGTCGCGGCCCTGGTCGGCCAGGTGTTCGACCAGGATGAACGTGAACAGGGCCAGGCGCTGGGCGGTCTTGTTCACCGCCGCGGCAGCCAGGTCCGGCACGAAGTAATAAAAGCCGCGGGTGTCGCACACCAGTTCGAAGCCCAAGGCCTTGAACAAGGTGCGGTACTGGTCCTGGAAGTTGGACAGTTGGGCGTACAACTCAGGGTCGCGCCGGCTGACGTGGTAGCCCTTGAACAGCTCGCGGAAGATCGGCGCCAGCTGGGACAGTTCGGATAGATCAAGATGCATGGGGGATGCTCGCAGAATCCTCGGCAGCGTTGTCGCGGGCCGAGAGCAGGGCGAAGGAGCGCAGGCTGACCTGATGCTCGTGAGTGTAGTATTCGCGGCGTTCCAGACGCTCGCGCTTGAAACGTTTTTCCCGCGACAGGCGCGAGAACCAGTACAGCAATTCGTCGGTGGCGCTGTCCGGTTCCTGCTCCAGCAGCCAGGTCATCAGGTCCGGCATCGGCAGCGCCTCTTCGCAGCGCTCGACCATCTCGCGTGCGGTGCGCGGCGCGCGTGGGGCGTCGCCACCCTTGTGGGTCTTGTGGGACTTGGGGAAGCGCGCCGGTTTCGGCTCGAAGCGGGCCAGGGCGTAGACATAGGCTTCCACCTGGCTGGCACTGCCGAGGAAGGTACTTTGCGGCCGGGTGAACAGCGGCATGGCCGCCTGGGGCACGGCATCGAGGCCTTTGCGGCGAATGGCGGCCAGGGCCAGCGCGGCGCCACGGGTCACGGCGTTGTGACGGCGGGCTTCTTCGCGCAGCGGCAGCAACAGTTCACGGGCATGACGCAGGGTCAACTGGGCGCTGGTCTGCATCTCGAGGATACGGGCGTGGGTGCGCAGGAGCATGTCGTCGTCCACCAGGTGGCCGAGGCGCTGTTGTTCGGTGAGCATGCGCAACAGCACGTTCTCGACCTTGCGCACGCCCTGCTCGAAGGCACCGTCGGCGTTTACCAGCTGGATCATCGGCTCGACGTATTCGTCCCAGGTTGCCAGGACTTCGGCATAACGCTGGCGCAGCGGGATCTGCCGGTCGCTGGTCTTGGCGCGTTCGGCCACGGCCACCAGGGCCTGTTCGTCATTGGCGAGTTTCTTCAGGACGTCGCGCACGCGCATGTCCAGAAGCCGCAGTTGGCGGGCGAGGTCATTACCGTCGCGCACGTCGAAGGCGTCCTGGATATAGCCGGCCAGGCGTTCGAGGTGGCGCAGGTAGGCTTCGATCTCCAGGCACAGGCCCAGGCGGTGTTCGCGACGCAGGTAGGCGAGGAAATCGTGGATCTGGGCGTTCAGTTCGAAGCGGTTCGGGCTTTTTGCCACCGGCACCAGGATGTCCAGGCGGATCCACACGTCCAGCAGGTTGGTGATGTCCTGGGGCGTGCTGTCCAGTTGTTGGGCGGCCAGTTGTGAACGCAGTTCGTTGAGGCTCAGGGTGCCCTGGTCGAAGTGCTCGCACAAAGGTTCCAGCAATGCCCAGTGTTCAGCGAGGGCGCGCAAGACGCGCTTGGGTTCGATCATCGCAATGGCCGTCGGGTTGGCAATTAAAAGCGGCGATTGTACTGCATCGGGCCGGTTGCGATTCACCCCTGAGACGGACTGTCGTGCGGATCGCCCAACTATTGGCTCAACAGGGAAGCGATCCGCGTCGAAGGGCGGTAGAATCCCTCCCACTTTCCGTTATCCACAAGTGGCCGACCCTTGCTTATCGAGTCTCGTCGCCGCGCCTATCTGACCGCCATGCAGGTGGTCAGTTGGCTGCCGCGTACCGAATTGCCCTTCGCCGCCCCGTCGCGGCCCGAGCTGCTGGACACGCCCGAGCCGCTGGACGTTGCGCCGGTGCCGGCGATGCCGGTGGCCCGGGCGCCCGCCGAACCGTCGGTGCCGATGCCCGAGCGGCCTAAACCCGAGCGGCCGAAAATCGAAGTGCCGCGTCCGAGCCTGGCCTCGACTCGTACCAACGCCAAGCCGATGGAAGAGGCCGAAGAGGCCGCGGCCCCGGACAAGGCCCCTCCGGTCGCGCCACCGCGGTTCGCCTTGCAACTGCTGCGCGCGGGACGTTGCCTGCTGCTGGTGGAGTTGCCCACCGGCGAGCCGTTCCAGAGCCGAGACCCGGCCTACCTGCTGCTCAAGGACATGCTGCGCGCCGCCGGCCTGCCGGACAGCCCGCAGATCATCGGCGAGCCGGTGCGCTGGCCGCTGTTGTCCCGTGGGGCACTGGACCAGGGGCCGGAGGCGGCGCGGGATTTCGTCCAGGGATTTGTCTCGGCCCGGCTCGAGGACGAGCCCTGCGTGTGCCTGTGGCTGATCGGCCTGCCGGCGGTGAAGTTCGCCGGCGAGGCAGACGCGCAGGCATTCAATCGCGAACTGCAGGTCGAAGGCCTGGGCTCGGCCTGGGCGTTGCCCGGGCTGGAACTGTTAATGGAAACGCCACAGCGCAAGGCTGACGTCTGGCAAGCCATGCGCCGGCTGATGGCGCGTTGGAAAGAATCGAATGAGTGACGCTGTATCGTTCCGCCCGATGACCGAGGCGGACCTCGACGCTGTGCTGAAAGTCGAATACGCCGCCTACAGCCACCCTTGGACCCGGGGCATCTTTCTCGACGGGCTGGGCAAGTACCAGATCTGGCTGATGTTCGAAGGCCAGCAGCAGGTGGGTCATGGCGTGGTCCAGATCATCCTGGATGAGGCGCACCTGCTCAACATCACCGTCAAGCCGGAAAACCAGGGCCGCGGCCTGGGCTTGCGCCTGCTGGAACACCTCATGTCCATCGCCTACAAGGCCGAGGCCCGGGAGTGCTTCCTGGAAGTGCGCGACAGCAACCGCACGGCGTTTCGGCTGTATGAGCGCTACGGTTTCAACGAAATCGGCCGGCGCCGCGATTACTACCCGGCGGTGGGCGGGCGTGAAGACGCAGTGGTCATGGCGTGCACGCTGGTGGATTGATGGTCCAACGGGCATGACGCATGCCCTTGTGGGAGCGGGCTTGCTCGCGAATGCGGTGTGTCAGCCGAAAGACTCGTTAACTGACACACCGCATTCGCGAGCAAGCCCGCTCCCACATGAGAGGTCTAGCGCTTACCATCCAGCGGATCGATGTCGGACATTTCGGCCTCGTCCAGGCCATCGCCGCCACCGATGTCATCCTCATCCACCACGCTCAGGTCCCAATCCGCCTGGCCATCGTCGCCCGCTTCGAGGGCATCCCGGGCGCCGTCTTCGCGAATCAGGGTCTCGGGGCTCAGGTCGTCGTCGGTCGGCTGGTGATCATCCGTCGAGGCGCCGGTCAGGCCCGCTTCGCGCACCCGCTCACGGGGCATCAGGTGTTCGCGCTCGTTTTCCGGCAGCTCGTCGCCGATCTTCGCGCTGGGCTGTTCGTCGTCGAATGCCAGCTCGTGCATCGAGCCCATGCGGTCTTCGTTGTCGTCGATCGGTTCCGGCTGCGCTGCGTCGAAGGGACGTCGTGAATCATTCATGGCAATTCCTCATACTGTGTTACTGGGTGGACCCGCCGCGGTGCCGAGAATTCCAACGGCGTCACCGAAGTGACCTCTACAGCCTGTCGGCTGTCAAAGTTGCGCACTATTCTCGAGGGCAAGAAGCATGAACGAATTACAAGATCTGATTGATAACAACGCGCGCTGGGCCGATGCGATCAAGCAGGAGGATCCTGACTTCTTCGCCAAGCTGGCTCGTCAGCAGACCCCGGAGTACCTGTGGATCGGCTGTTCCGACGCGCGGGTGCCCGCCAACGAAATCGTCGGCATGTTGCCGGGCGACCTGTTCGTCCACCGCAACGTGGCCAACGTGGTGTTGCACACCGACCTCAATTGCCTGTCGGTGATCCAGTACGCGGTGGACGTGCTGAAGGTCAAGCACATCCTGGTGACCGGCCACTACGGCTGTGGTGGCGTGCGGGCCTCGATGCAGGACCGCCAGTTGGGCCTGATCGACGGTTGGCTGCGCTCGATCCGCGACCTGTACTACGAGCACCGTGAGACGCTGGCCCAATTGCCAACCGAAGAGGAGCGCGTGGATCGCCTGTGCGAGCTCAACGTGATCCAGCAGGTGGCCAACGTCGGCCATACCAGCATTGTCCAGAACGCCTGGCATCGCGGGCAGAAGCTGTCGATCCACGGTTGCATCTACGGCATCAAGGATGGGCGCTGGAAAAGCCTGGACACCACCATCAGTGGTTTCGAGCAGTTGCCGCCGCAGTATCGGTTGCGTCCCGTCGGCGCGCCGTGACCTCGGCGGGTCAATCGCGATGACACCGATGGCGCCAGTGCTGTAGGAACTCCATCCCCTGCTCGTTGGGCGGTTCGTCATAACCTGTGATCCAACCGTGACAGTTGGACGAACCGCACCGACAGGCAAACTGGCGATACAGCTTCTGTTCGGTGCTGGCGCGGTCGGTGGTCAGGCCGTCGCCCCTGACGATGCGGGTCAGGGCCCACAGCCACAATTCGCTCATGTCGAGAAAGACGTTCGGATTGCAGGAATGCTCCAACAGGCCGGCGAAGTGCGGGTCGTACATGTGCACGTCCGGCAATATCTGCAGTGTATGCGGGCCTCGTCGGCCCACCAGTAGCCCCGAAACCCGGCAGATGCGTTCCATGGGGGCGAAGTTTCGCTGAGTGATGACGGCGAAACCGCGTCCGTCCGCTGTCCGCAGGACTTGAAAATCCCGGGCCGAGGGATACTGCAGTCGCGTACTGAGTGCCTTTTGGGGATAGATGCAATCCCCGATCCGCGAACGGGCTTGATATGGACTGGAAGTGGTCATGACTGTCCTTGTCTGCAAGGTAAGCTTTCAGCGCCGGCGATCCTGCCAACACTCGTCGTACTCCACAGCTTCCCCCAAGTCCTGCCTGATGGCTACTGTCAACTCTGACAGGCGCGCCGAGCGCTTGCCGCTGTCAGCGCGCGCTGACAGAGGCAAAGGGCTTTGGCTTATACCGGTTCGGCAGGCAACGGCATCGGTGCCTTGAGTTGCGGAAGTTGCGTCTTGATCGCCGGCGTATCGCAGGTTTTAGCCGCTTCTTCCGGAGTCAGCTTGCGAATCGTGGTGTAGAACAGCTCGCAGGTCTTCTCCTTTTGCGTGACTTGCCAGGTCTGCGTGCACTGGTTCAACTGCGTGGTCGGGTCGGTGCCCGGCTTGCTGCCCATGCCGGCTTGCCAGCAGGCCGCGCTCAGGTCCTGGCCCATGACCTTCAGGCCCGCCGCATCGGCCTTGGCTTCATCCCCGTCGTAGTTGTCCTTGTCGGCGGCATACCAGATATAGCTCGGATGATTGGAGCCCAGCACCGGGACCGGGGTGCCGCCAGCCGGCGTGATGGTTGCCAGGCCGAGCACGTTCACGGTTTGGCCGTACTGGGTCTTGATCCAGTTCCGCACGGGAGCGCCGAAGGCCACCATGGGCAGCGAGGCGCCGCCGGTGGTCTGTGTCAACTGCTTGACCATGGTGGTCTGGTAGGCGTTGAAGTAACCGTAGAGCCCTTCCAGGGTCTGGCCGGCGTTGGACGGGGCCGCGATGGGGGCGATGTCGATGATGGTCTGGTAGCCCGGCGTCTGCGCGGCGGGGACGCCGTTGTCGGTCAGCAGCGAGGCCCAGCGGTCAGTGGTGGCCGACTCGAGGTAATCCTGGGCCTGGGTCAGGGAGTAATCCGGCGGGAAGTGCAGCAGTTCGATGCTCTTGCGGTTTTCCAGGGCCATGCCCAGAGGTAGGAACAGGTACCAGTTGTAGGCCCATTTCTTCTCGCTGTTGAGTTTCGTCGCGCCGGTGTAGGCCAGGTCTCCGGCATTGAGCAGCGCCGTCAACGGCTGGCCATAGCCCTTGGGCACTCCGCTGATGTGGGCGTAAACCTTGTCCTTGTCGCGTTTGACGCTGACCTTGGCCGTGCCATAGCCGTCGCGCTGCACGCTCTGGGTCAGGTAGTGCTCGACGGTCTGCTCCAGGGTCCAGTTGCGGAAGCAGATGACGTTGCAGTTGTTGGGGTAGGCGAAGAGGCGGGTGACGCGTTCGGTGCTGCCCAGCTGTACATCGATATCGGCCGCGTGGGCGGCGGCACTGAAGGCCAGGGCGGCAAGAGAACATACGGCGAGTTTTGACATGCTCAGATCCTTTTCAGCGTGGAGACCCCTCGATAGGGTGTCTCCATACTGAAACAGACCGAGCTGAAGAAACAGTGGGCCAAGGGAAATATCAGCGTTTTTTTATGGCTTTATGGCATCACTGGCGGCAAATAAGACAACGTCGTTCCCAGCGCCCACAACAGCGCCAGCACCAGGGGCGTGTGCACCAGCAATTGCACGAACGAGAACCCGATCAGGTCCCTGGCCTTGAGCCCCAGCACGCCCAGCAGCGGCAGCATGTAGAAGGGGTTGATGAGGTTCGGCAAGGCTTCGGCCGCGTTGTAGATCTGCACCGCCCAGCCCAGGTGGTAGTTCAGGTCATTCGCCACCTGCATGACGTAGGGCGCCTCGATGATCCACTTGCCACCGCCCGAGGGAATGAAGAATCCCAGCACCGCCGAGTAGACGCCCATCAGCAAAGCGTAGGTGTCATGGGACGCGACTTGTACGAAAAAGGTCGAGATGTGGTGGGCCAGCGTCTGGGCATCAGTACCCTTGACCGTGGTCAGCAACGCCGCAATCGAGCCGTACAGCGGAAACTGGATCAGCACGCCGGTGGTGGTCGGCACCGCGCGGGCCACGGCGTCCAGAAAACTGCGGGGCCGCCAGTGCAACAGCGCGCCCAGCATCAGGAACAGGAAGTTGTAGGTATTGAGCCCGGAGATGGCGCTGATCGCCGGCTTCGTCGAAAACTCATGGAACAGCCAGCCAGCGGCCAGCAGCACCAGGGCGATGGTCAGCAGCGGGCTGTGCTCCAGCCATTCGCCGGGCCGGGTGCGAGGTTGCAACGCCGGCATGCTGAAGCTCGGATCGATGCCGCACGCGGCGGCGTCGCGGGCGCTGTTCGGCCCTGGGGCGGTGGCGTAGGCGACGATCAACGAGATCACGATCAGCGCCAGCAGCATCACCCCGGACTGCCAGAGAAAAATGGTCTGGGTGAATGGAATCACCCCGGTGATCGACAGAATCGACGGCGGCAGGCTCGCCGGGTTGGCCTGCAACTGCGCGGCCGACGACGACAGTCCCAGGGCCCACACCGCCCCCAGTCCCAGATAGGCGGCGGCACCGGCGGCGCGATAATCCATCTTCAACTCGGTACGACGGGCGAGGGCACGTACCAGCAGGCCGCCGAATACCAGCGACAGCCCCCAGTTGAGCAGCGAGGCGACCATCGAGATCAAGGCCACCCAGGCGACGGCGGAGCGTCCATTGCCCGGGATCCGCGCCAGGCGATCGATCAACCTCACGGCCGGCGGCGAGCTGGCGACCACATAGCCGCCGATGACCACGAAGGCCATCTGCATGGTGAACGGGATCAGGCTCCAGAACCCATCGCCGAAGGCCATGGCCGCCGCCGTGGGCGTGGCACCGATGAATTGCGTTGCCACGGCGACCACCAATACCGCCAGCGCGGCGAAGACCCAGGAGTCGGGGAACCAGCGCTCGGCGAAACTGGAACAGTGCAAGGCGAAGCGGGCGCTACGGCTGTCTTCGATGTCGGTGGTCACGGTCGTTACCTCGATTTTTATGATTGGTCTTGAGGGGGCTCTGGAGCGGTGAGGCTCCGACAACGGTAGAACAATCCACTGACCATGAAAGCGGGGCCGTGGTTCGCGAGCCGGCAGGAATATTCACCGCCGACCAACGGTACTCTTCAGAAAAAATTTGCCGGGCCGATGGCAAGGGAAAGGAACTGTCAACTCTCCTGCCTGGAGCATGCTATATGTTCAACAATCGCCTGAAGCAGGAGCTGTTGGCTCTTCGCCAAGAACTGTCCAGTCTCATGCAGGTAAAGGAAAGCCTGGATCGAGAAATGCTGGCCATGACCCTGGATGTCGACGGACGCATCCAGACGGTCAATCAGAACTTTCTCGATCAAATGCAGTACCGGAGCCAGGACCTGATCGGCCGTCCGGTCGAGGACCTGGTCCCGGCCTATCTGAGATCCAACGAGTTCCAGCTTCGCTTCAAGACGGCGCTGACCCGTGGCGAGCATTTTTCCGGTGCCGTACGTATTTTGCGTGGCAACGGCCAGGAAGCCTGGCTGCGTTCGATCCTGCAACCGGTACTCAATGCCGAGGGACGGATCCGTTTTTTCTCGATGTACTCCAACGACCTGACCCGCACGATCGAGGGTTCGCGCGAGCATGAAAACCTGATCGGTGCGCTCGTGCGTTCCACGGCAGTGATCGAGTTCGACCTGGAGGGCCACGTGCTGTCGGCCAACGACCGTTTCCTCAATGCCATGGGATACAACCTGGCGCAGATCAAGGGCAAGCATCACCGCATGTTCTGTGAGCCGGAGGAATACAACAGCCCGTCTTACCAGCATTTCTGGAAGCGCCTGAACAGTGGTGAGTTCGTCGCCGGTCGCTTCAAGCGCATTGACAGCAACGGTCGCGAAGTCTGGTTGGAGGCGTCCTACAACCCGGTGCTCGACGCCAACGAGCGGTTGTACAAGGTGGTCAAGTTCGCCACCAACATCACCGATCAGGTCAACCAGGAAAAAGCCGTCGCCGAGGCCGCCAACATCGCCTACAGCACCTCGTTGCAAACCGATAACAGCGCCCAGCGCGGCACCACGGTGGTGACCCAGGCGGTGGATGTGATGCGCGACCTGGCCCGGCACATGCAAACCGCCGGCGAAGGCATCGAAGCACTCAATGAGCAGTCCCTGGTGATCGGGACCATCGTCAAGACCATCAGCGGCATCGCCGAACAGACCAACCTGTTGGCGCTCAACGCCGCGATCGAGGCGGCCCGGGCCGGCGAGCAGGGCCGTGGCTTTGCGGTCGTGGCCGATGAGGTCCGGCAGTTGGCATCGCGTACCAGCCAGGCGACGGATGAGATTGTCGGCGTGGTTCGCCAGAACCAGGACATGGCGCGCAACGCCGTGGCGCTGATGACCGACGGCCAGCACCAGGCCGAGCAAGGCCTGGCCCTGGCCGCCGAAGCGGGGTCGGTGATCGTCGAGATCCAGGACGGGGCGAAGAAGGTGGTCGATGCGGTGAGCCAGTTCGCCAACCAGCTGTCCACCTGATGCCATGAAGTTATTGTTTTTTACATATTAATTATTGTATTGCGATAATTTCGTGGCTATGTTTTGGGCTTCCTTTATTGATGGAGCCCTCACATGTCATCGAATCGTCTTGCCTCTTACAGCCAGCGCATGGCCGCCATCACGCTTGTCTTCATTGTCGTGATGATGGTCGTCAACACTGGCGCCTGGCTGTTTCCCGAGGTGGCCGCACGTTATGGCCTGGGTTTCGCCCTGACTGAGCGTCAGCTGTCGAGCATGTCCGAAGAAGCGATGCACTTGGCCGGTTGGCAACGCCTGGGCGCCATCCTCTTGTCGAGTATCCCGTTGCTGGCCCTGGCACTCGGGCTGGCGAACCTGCGCCAACTGTTCAAGCGCTACGCCCAGGGCCTGTATTTTTCCAGCGAAGCCGCGGTGTATCTGGGCAGGGCCGGGCGTGCGGTCGCGTTGTGGGTACTGCTGGATTTCCTCTGCGAGCCGTTCCTCAGCCTGCTGGTGACGATCCACGCGCCGGTCGGCCAGCGCCTGCTGACCCTCAGCGTGACCGCGCCGTCGTTTGTCGCTTTGTTTCTCGCGGCCTGTATTGCGATCATTGCCCGGATACTGTCCCAGGCCAGTGAAGTCGATTCAGAAAACCGAACCTTCGTTTGAGATCCCCATGCCTATCGTGATTCAACTTGATGTGATGCTGGCGCTGCGCAAGGTCAAATCCAAGGACTTGGCCGCCGGTATCGGCATAACGGAAGCCAACCTTTCCTTGCTCAAACAAGGAAAGGTCAAGGGCATACGCCTGGCGACCCTCGAAGCCATTTGCAGCTACCTGGACTGCCAGCCTGGCGACCTGCTGGTCTACCAACCGCCGGGCGAGGGCGATCAGTCTCCCAGCGCCTGACCCTCGCGGCGTGGATCCGCGCCGCCGGCCAACGCGGCTTTCCCTTGGGCATCACGCACCCGGACGATTGCCTGGGTGCCGCTGGTCATGTCGATTTCGCTGACCGCGTGGCCTTTGTCTTTCAGTGCCTGGATCAGCGTCGGGCTGAACTGGCCCTGCTCCAGTTCGGTAGGGCCGTTGCGGCTGCCGAAGTTGGGTAGGTTGATGGCGCTTTGCGGGTCAAGGTTCCAGTCCAGCAAGCCGATCACCGACTTGGCAACGTATTCGATGATTTGCGAGCCGCCCGGTGAGCCGACGGTGGCCATCCACTCACCGCTCTGGCGATCGAAGATCAGCGTCGGAGCCATGGAGGAACGCGGACGCTTGCCAGGCTCGACGCGGTTGGCAACTTTTTGCCCGTTCTCTTCGGGAATGAACGAGAAGTCGGTCATCTGGTTGTTGAGCATGAACCCCTGGACCATCAAGTGTGAGCCGAACGCCGACTCCACCGTGGTGGTCATGGACACGGCGCCCCCCTGATCGTCCACCGCCACCACTTGGGACGTGGAGATACGCAGCGGCGAGCGGTCCGGTGCATAGGCCACCTGGATGCCCGGCGGTGTGCCCGGCTTGGCGACACCCATGCTGCGAGGGCCGATAAGGCTGGCACGGCTGGCCAGGTAGCCGGGATCCACCAGGCCTTTGACCGGTACGGGGACAAAGTCCGAGTCGGCGACATATTGCGCGCGATCGGCATAAGCCAGGCGTTCGGCCTCGGCGATCAGGTGCACCGCTTCGGGCGCGGGCTCGATGCCGGCCGGCTTATCGGTCTTGTGGGGTTTGAGGGGCGCAAGGGCCAGGCGACTGTCGCGCTGCTCCAGGGCCTGCAAGGTGCCGAGGATTTGCGCCACGGCGATCCCGCCGGAGGACGGTGGCGCCATGCCGCAGACCTGCCAGCGTTTGTAGTCGGTGCACAGGGGCGCCCGCTCCTGGGCGGTGTAGCTTTTGAGGTCGTCCAGCGACAGGCTGCCGGGATTGGCATGGGCACGGACCTTGGCGACGATCTCTTCGGCCACGGGGCCTTGGTACAACGCGTCGGCACCTTCGTTGGCGATGCGCTTGAGCACACCGGCCAGTGCCGGGTTTTTCAACAGGGTGCCGACCGCTTTCGGGCTGCCATCGGCATTCAGGAAATACTTCGCCATGTCCGGTGAGCCCGGCAAGGACGGATCGGCAGCGATCATTGAATGCAATCTCGGCGAGATCGCGAAACCCTGTTCCGCCAAGGCGATGGCCGGCTCGAACAGCGTCGCCCATTTCAGCCGGCCGTGTTTGCGATGGGCCAGTTCCAAGGCCCGTAGTACTCCTGGCGTTCCCACCGAGCGACCGCCGATCTGGGCGGCGGTAAACCCCATGGGCTTGCCGTCGGCTTGCAGGAAAAGCTTTTCCGTGGCGCCGGCCGGTGCCGTCTCGCGACCATCGTAAGTGCGCACGGCCTTGCCATCCCACAGCACGATAAACGCACCGCCGCCGATGCCCGAAGATTGCGGCTCTACCAGCGTCAGCACTGCTTGCATCGCAATCGCCGCATCGATGGCCGAACCGCCGCGCCGCAGCATTTCTCGCCCGGCCTCGGCCGCCAGCGGGTTGGCCGCGGCCGCCATGTGCCGGGTGGCATGTTGGGTTTGCAGATCGGTGCGGTAGCCGGAAGCGATCTCCGGCGCGCTGGGCAATGCCGGTGTCGTCGAGGAGGGTGGGGCCTTGCAGGCGACGAGGGCCAGGGCTACAGCCAGCAGCGAAACGGCTGACAGGCGTTGAAGGTTCGATGGCTGATGTGTGGGCACGTGTCGCTCCATCCGTGGGTCAGGGGTAGGGAGATCGACTGTAGCGATGCGAGGCGTGTGGCGCAAATCAGCGGCTGTCGGAGCGGGCGTGTAACGAGTGGGTTCGCGGCTGCTGCAAAAAGGCTGGGGCCAATGCTTTTCTCGAGGCATAAAAAAACGGCTTATCTTTCGATAAGCCGTTTTTAGTACTTGGTGGCTACACAGGGACTTGAACCCCGGACCCCAGCATTATGAATGCTATGCTCTAACCAACTGAGCTATGTAGCCAAGTGGCGCGCATTATTCGCCGCTAACGAAGAAGTGTCAAGCGTAAATCTGAAATATTTCTCTGCGCTTTCAACTGCTTATCCATCCTCGCTGCAAATGCCCGTCAACCGAGTTGAAATCTCCCTGTGTTGGCACTCAAGGCCTGGCTTCCCTGGCTCAGGGTGTCTGCTGCCAGGTTCACCGCGCGGGCGCCTTCCAGGAGGCGCATCGCAGCCTGGTCGACTTGCTGGATATTACCGCTGACCTCGTCGGCAGTGCTGGCCTGTTCATCCACGGCGGTGGCGATTTGCGCCAGGGTATCGGTGACGCTCTGCACGGCGCTGGCAATTTCCCCCAGGCGTTCGCCCAGGCCGGTGACGGCTTGCGCATCGGTCTGGGCCTGGCCACAGGCCGCTTCCATCAGGCTGACCGCTTCGTCGACCGTGGCGCGCAGGCTGTCGACGGTGGCGGCAATCTGTTGCGTGGACGACTGGGTCCGTTGCGACAGGCTGCGGACCTCGTCGGCCACCACGGCGAAACCACGGCCCTGTTCCCCGGCGCGAGCGGCCTCGATGGCGGCGTTGAGGGCCAGCAGGTTGGTTTGTTCGGCCACGCCGCGGATGGTGTCGACCACCAGTTGGATCTGTTGCCCCTGCTCGCTGACCCGGCCCAGCGCGGCGGCGGTGTCGTTCAGGCGCTGGTTGAGTTGCTGGATGCTCGTGGTGGTGCGCTGGCTGTCGCGGCTGCTGTCGGTGGCGATGCGTCGGGTTTGCTGGGCGCTGTCGGAGGCCTGCTCACAACTTTTCGCGACGCCCTGGGACGTCGCCGCCAGTTGTGTGGCCGCGGCGGCAATCTGGCTGATCTGCATCTGCTGGGCTTCGACTTCGCCCAAGGCACCGCTGGAGTGGGTGTTGAGGGTGCGCACGGCATTGCTCAACTGCAACGTCTCGTGGTCCACCCCCAGCAGGCTGTTGCGCAACTGCACCACGGCGACGTTGAGCGCGGTGCTGATGGCCGCCAGTTCGTCGCGTCCTTGAACCGGCACTTGCAGGCTGAGATTGCCGTCACGCAGGGCTTCGGCCAGCAGGGTGATGCCGCTGGCGCTGCGCCGGATCGACGCTTGCAGGCAAACGAACAGGTAGAGCGCCGCCAACAGCAGGCAGCCCAGCACCGTTGCGACCAGGGCGAACTGGCGGACGGCCGAGCCGTGGTAGTGGTCCAGCCGCGTATCCAGGGCCACCAGCGATTGCTGGCGCAGGGTCGCCAGGTCGGCCAGCAGCGTGTCCATGTGTTTCTCGAAGGCGTCCGGCTTGAGCGTGATGGAACCACCGAATACCCCGTCATCCAGCACTTTCAAGCCGGCATCCAGGTTCTTGAGGCTGCCCTGGTACTGGCCGGCCCAGGTCTGCAAATCACTGGGCAGGCGCGTTTCCAGCAGCGCGCCGGTCTTGACCAGTTGGTCCCGGGCGTCGCCGATGCGGCTGCGCAGGTCTCGCAGTTGCAGGCGGCTCTGCAAGGAGAACTGACCCGATACCACCGAAGCCTGGCCGACGCTGGTCAGGCGACCGACCCGTTCGATCAGATCCGGGGTCTGCTGGGTGGAGATCTGGGTCAACAGATAGGTTTCCAGCCAGGAGGCGAGGTTCAGGCGGTTGTCCATCACCATCTGCTCACGCAACGCTTGCAGGGAACTGAGGGCGGCGGTGAAACGATCATAGCCGTCCGGCCACCAGCCCACGGCACCGAGGCTTTTCGAATCCAGGCCGTTGAGGCTGTTGTGCAGGGCCTGGAAGCGGGCGAGGGTGTCGGCCTCGGCACCTTCGGCTTGCAAGGTGGCGCCCAGGTCATTGGCGGCCTGGACGAGGGCCGGTTGCACGGCATCGAACGCCGCCATGGCCGCCAGCGTCGCCGGGGTCGGTTGACGATTGGTTTCCGTGGCGCGCCAACGCGCCGCACGGTTGCGCTGGGCGGTGAGCAGATTGTCCAGGTTGTCCAGGGCCAGCAATTGGCGTACCCCGGCGCGCTCCCCGGAAATCAGGCTGAGCTTGTCCCGATAATCCTGGCCGATGAGCCACAGACTGCCCATGAGCGGCAGGATGAAAAGCAGGAAAAGCAGTTGGAATTTACGGGCGAAGCCGAAACGCCCCAACAATCTGATGCCCGGTGATAGAAAAGCCTGCATGCCCATACTCCCCTGAACACCTGTGCACTGTTTTTGTGCGTTTTTACACGCGTGCTGAAACAGGTGCCCTTTTAAAAGGCCTCGAAAGTTTGTCCAAATCGGCTCTGTAGGCCAGCTCTGTAGCGAAACTTCCCATTCTCGGTCCCCTTTGTAAGGGGCCGCGTTGTAGAGCATTTACAAGGCAAGATTCAGACCATGGCGTTGGGCTATCACCCTGTTTGCAGGGCATTTCTTTCCAGAGCTGTTGCACCTCGATGGGCCACCTCATCGCACTGAAAAATGGCACTCTGGATGAGCGAGCCCGCTTCCCACGAAATGACCCGCTGAACCAGCGTCGCCAACCGGTACCGTCGCCTTCGCGAGCAGGTCCACTTCCCTGTGCAATTGCGACCAAAGTACTGATTTATATAAGTCCTAAGTTGATGTTGTAGAAATAAGGCCCGTGTTAATTTGCCGCCGTGGTTATGGGTATGAATGGATTCTGCGGCCTTATTCAAAGGTGACTTGTGCTTACAGCAAAAGCAGGCGTTCACATTCTTGCCCCTGATCGCCCTTGTTCCTCAAGATAAGGCCCTCGGTTTGATTCGAATAGCGCGTCCAGCGCGCAAGCGCAAAGCTGGATTCGTGCCCCGACCCGCCACGTTGAAATGTTCCTGGATAGCTGTATTGCCGCGCTCTGCAAGGCATTCGCCTGGGCGTCGCACAAGCAGCAGCGATCGATTGTTATTTGCTACGTCGTGCACAAGTTGGAATGCCGCCGTCGTTGACGCTGGCCCTTTATAGAATCAGCAGGGGTTGATATGAAGTTCAAGTCATTGCAGGCACGTATTTGTGTCACGGCGGGCGTATGCCTGTTCATCTCGTCGATCAGTCTGGTTGTCTACGGGCTCTTTTCCGCTCGTTCCAATGAGCAGTATGTTTCTAACGAAGTGACGACGTTGATTGAAAAATCAACGATCCGGGAAATTCAGAACCTGGCCGGATCCCGGGCCAACGCCATCCAGGCCAAGTTGCAAAATGCCTTGGATGCGGCCCGCACCATGGCCAACACCTTTGCTGCCAGCAAGGCATCTCAGAGCCCGCTGGTGCTGGGGCGCGATCAGGTCAACACCATCTTGCTCAGTGTTCTCAAGGACAACCCCGAGTTCAATGGCACCTATTCCTGCTGGGAGCCGGATGCGCTGGATGGGCAGGATCTCGCGTTCCGTAATGAACGTGATGGCAACAACCCACTGACGGGACGTTTCACGCCTTACTGGACACGCAGCGCCGACGGCCATGTCGCGGTGCAACCCCTGGTGGAATACGACTCGGCAGACCGCCATCCCAACGGCGTGCCCAAGGGAGGGTGGTACAGCGGCCCGCGCGACACCCTGAAGGAAAGCGTGTTGGACCCTATCCCTTACGTGGTCCAGGGCAAGAACGTCTGGCTGACCACCTTATCGGTGCCGATCGTGTCCGACGGCAAGTTCCGTGGCGTAGTGGGGGCGGACTTCGACATCGCTTTTATCCAGAAACTCAGCGAGCAGATGTCTGCCGACCTCTACGGCGGCAAGGGCTCCGTATCGATCATGAGCAACCAAGGGCTAGTGGTTGCCGACAGCCAGCGTACCGAACTGATCGGGCAGCCCATCAAAACGCTGTTGCCCGACTCTTGGGAAAAAGTGTTACGCGATATCCAGAGTGGTCGGGGTGACGGCCAGCTCAATACGCAAACGCAGAACATCGAAGTGTTGATGCCCATTGAGCTGGGGCGCACAGGCAAGCCGTGGGCGGTGCTCATCCGGCTGCCCAAGGCGGTGGTCATGAGCCAGGCCATCGCCCTGGAGCAGGAGTTGCAGTCGCGCAGTATCAGCAACAGCATCTGGCAAGTGTCGGTGGGGTTGGGTATTTCCCTGCTGGCCCTGGCGGCCCTGTGGCTGGCCGCGGCCAAGATCGTCGGGCCGATTCGCGAGGCCGCGGCCCTGGCCGCCAACATCAGCCTGGGGGATTTCTCCCGGCGCCTGGTGCAGAAATCCGAAGACGAAGTCGGGCAACTGTCGATTGCCCTCAATGACATGTCCGAGAGCCTGCAACGGCAGGTCAGGGTGGCCGAACGCATCTCCGAAGGCGACCTGGATCTGGAGGTCCGGCTGTCCTCGCCCCACGATACCCTTGGCAAATCGCTGGAGAAGATGGTCGGCAACCTCAACCAGTTGATCTGCGAAGTCCAGGCCAGCGCCACGCAAATCAGCGGCAGTTCGGCGCAGGTCACCGACCTGAGTCAATCCTTGTCCGAGGGGGCTTCCAATTCCGCTTCGTCGATCACCGAGATCAGCGCCGTGATGACGCAAATGGCTGCCCAGACCCGGGACAACGCCGCCAACGCCAAGAAAGCCGACGAGCAGTCCCAGGCGTCCCGCGCCGATGCCGGAGAAAGCGACAAGCTGATGAGCGAGTTGATTGCCGCGATGGCCGACATCGACAGTTCGGGCAAGGACATCACGGCAATCATCACCACCATCGACAACATTGCCGCGCAAACCAACCTGCTGGCGTTGAACGCAGCCATCGAGGCCGCCCGGGCTGGTGAGCTCGGGCGTGGTTTTGCCGTCGTGGCGGACGAGGTACGCAGCCTGGCCGCCCGCAGTGCCGAAGCTGCACAGCAGACGGCGGCGCTGATTGCCGATTCGTCCGGCAAGACCCAACGCGGCATGGTCATTGCCGGCCGGACCGCCGAATCCCTCAAGAACATCGTCCATGGCACCAGTTCGGTCTCCAACCTCGTCTCGCTGATCTACCAGGCGTCCAGCGAGCAGGCCTCGGGCTTGCAGCAGGCCAGCGTCGGGTTGGAACAGATCGATGAAGTGACGCAGAAAAACCAGTCCAACTCACAGGAATGCGCAACGGCGGCCAAGGACCTGTCGGAGCGGGCCGGCGTGATGCAGCGGGTATTGAGTCGCTTCAAGGTCAAGCGCGCCTGAAGGGCGCCAACCGCCCTCTAGCCCAAGCCAAGGGCCTTCGTCCAGACATGACAAAACCCTGCATCGGTGTGCGATGCAGGGTTTTGTCAGATCCTGTAATGATTCCGCTCGTATGACATGTCCTGAAGTTATGTAGGATTTTTATCCCCAATTACTTTCAGGTCGATATGAACGCCCACGTGGAACCTCCCGGCAGCTTGCTCCATTTCAACCCCCGCCTTTTTGCGACGTCTTTTCGAGGGAGTGAATAATCCCCATGGAATGGATCGTCGACCCCACGGCCTGGCTTGGCCTGTTGACCCTGATCGTGCTGGAGCTGGTGCTCGGCATCGATAACCTCGTATTCATTGCCATCCTCGCGGACAAGTTGCCGCCCGAGCAGCGTGATCGTGCCCGGGTGATCGGCCTGTCGCTGGCGTTGTTGATGCGCCTGGGTCTGTTGGCCAGCATTTCCTGGATGGTGACCCTGACCGAACCGTTGTTCGAGGTGTTCGGCAAGACGTTCTCGGGCCGGGACCTGATCATGCTGTTCGGTGGCGTGTTCCTGTTGTTCAAGGCCACCATGGAGTTGCATGAGCGCCTTGAAGGCCATGTGGCGCAACGCTCCGGCAACGCTGCCTATGCGCTGTTCTGGCCGATCGTGGCGCAGATCGTGGTGCTCGATGCGGTCTTTTCGCTGGACGCGGTCATCACCGCCGTGGGGATGGTGGAGCACTTGTCGGTCATGATGATCGCGGTGATTTTCTCCATCGGCCTGATGATCGTTGCCAGCAAGCCGCTGACCCGTTTCGTCAACTCGCACCCCACGGTCATCATGCTCTGCCTGGGCTTCCTGATGATGATCGGTTTCAGCCTCACCGCAGAGGGCCTGGGCTTTCATATCCCGAAAGGCTACCTCTACGCCGCGATTGGTTTCTCGATCCTGATCGAGTTGTTCAACCAGTTGGCGCGGGCGCGTCGCAAGAAGAGCCTGCAAGGTCGCCGGCCGATGCGGGAGCGTACCGCCCATGCGGTGATGCGATTGCTCGGTGGGCAGAAGTTGAGTGCCGAAGAAGTGGGCGAGGAAATCGCCGACATGCTCGCCGGTGACGAGGTCGAGCAGGTGTTCGATCGGCGCGAGCGCGTCATGATCAGTGGCGTGCTGCAGTTGGCGGAGCGCCCGATCCGCACGGTGATGACACCGCGTGCGGAGGTCGACCACATTGACCTGGACGACGCGCCGCAAGCGATCCGTACGAGGTTGATGCATTCGTCGTATTCCCGACTGCCGTTGATTCGGGAAGGGCGCGTGGATGAGCCCTTGGGCTTTATCCACAAGAAGGAATTGCTCAAGGAAATGCTCGCCGGCAATCCGCCCAACCTGGAAGCCATGGCGCGCCAGGCCATCAACCTGCTGGACAGCTTCACGATCCTCAACGCGTTGGAGCAGATGCGCAAGGCGTCCACCCACATTGCGTTCGTGGTGAACGAATTCGGCGACTTCATCGGCCTGCTCACCATGACCGACATCCTCGAATCCATCGCCGGCGAGCTGCCGGACGCCAGTGAAATCGAAGGGCCGAACATCGTCGCGCAGGACGATGGCTATCTGGTCAGCGGTGCGCTGAATCTTAGCCAGATCCGCGAGCACGTCGATTTCCAGGCGCAAGCGACCGATGATTACCAGACACTCGCCGGGTGGGTCATGAGCCTGCTGGATCGCTTGCCAGTCATCGGCGACCAATTGCATTGGGAGGGGTGGAACGTGACCGTCGTGGAGGTGCAGGAGCGTCGCGTTACGCGGGTCCTGATGCGCAGGGACGCGTAGGCGCCAGGGGCTGACGGGCAGGTGCTTGGCGAAATGCTTGCCGAGGGTGCGACAGCGTGACACTTCTTGTTATCCTGACGGCCCTCTTTCAAGGACGATTGCGAGACAATCATGGCTAACGACTCTTCGTCACCCATCGGGAAGGTATTGCTGGGCCTGCTGTTTGCCCTGATCGGTATCGGCCTGTTGGTCATCACGGTCAATCTCACCCTTGAGCGCCGCGAGTTTCTCGCGCGCGCACAGATCGCCGACGGTGTCGTCAGCCGCCTGAATGCCGGCGG
Organism: Pseudomonas chlororaphis; assembly: GCA_001023535.1. Classification (NCBI taxonomy): domain Bacteria; kingdom Pseudomonadati; phylum Pseudomonadota; class Gammaproteobacteria; order Pseudomonadales; family Pseudomonadaceae; genus Pseudomonas; species Pseudomonas chlororaphis. Next base: position 1,050,809 of record CP011020.1, on the reverse strand, counting down.
CTCGCACCCTGAGATCGCCTTCACCAGCGCCAGCGGTGAAAAAATATCCTATCCCCAGGGCGGCTTTATCTTTGGCTACCAGCAGGATCAGGCTGTGCGCGTGCATTACCTGCCCGAGCAGCCGGCCGGCAGCGCCATCGTCGATGACCTGGGGGCGCTGTGGGGTACTTCGGCGGTCCTGGGCGCGATCGGCCTGGTGTTCTCCCTCGTCGGCCTGGCCAGCGTCTTGCGTCAGCGCGGCCGCGGTGCGGTTCATTCACATAAAGGATTTTGAACGTATGAGCTACAACATCCCAATCCCGGTCAATGAAAGTCGCTGGCAATACCAGACCGCCAGCGGTGGCGGCGTCACCGTGGCGATCGTGGCGGGCAGTGGCGGTTCGATCATCCTGCGTTCGCCAGAGGGCAAGGACGTCAGCTACTGCTACGGCGGTGTTGGCCTGGGCGTCGGGTTTGGTGCGCGGCTGCCACGCTTCGGCAAGGTCAATTTGCAGATCAAGGGCAAGAGCGTGGGCGCGGCCGGCGCGGCAGAGGCCTTTCCCAGCACTGGCAAGGTGTTTGTCAGCGATGCCTTGGCCAGCCGTGACCTGACCGACGACGACATCACCGGACCTTGCCTGTACACCGAGGTGGGCGCAGGCCTGGTGGTCGGTGGTTCGGCCACCGCCCTGTTGTTCGGGCTCGATCCCAAGCTGCTGGCCTTGTCAGTGGCGATGAGCTCCACTCCGGCCACCTCGCTGATCGCCCATAGCACAGTCAACCGCCAGCTGTTGCAGTCGGCCAAGGGCGCGTTGGTCATGGCGGGCATGAACGCCGGCGTGCAGGCCGGTGGCGGCGCGGCCGTCTACATGGGCTATTTGTTCTAGCCCCGCGATTCAACGAGCATTACCCAGGGCCGGTTGATACCCGCCCACAAAAAAGCCGCGAATCAACGCGGCTTTTTTGTGGGCGACTACAGGGTACCGCATGCCAGGCCCGGCTCCTGAGCTCACCAGCGAAGCCAACCGGCCAGCACACGCCGCTCGTCGAGTGGGGCGCGTCGGCGCGTCGGGGCAGCGTGCAAATCCTGAACCCTTTACTAAAGTCACGGGTCCAGCTCCCCCTTAAAGGATTAAGCCATGGCAACCGCCGACAGTACGACGGAAAGTACCCATACCGTGAGAACGGGTCCTGGCACTGTCCAGGTCGATCTCAACGGCCTGTTCGACGATAACCAGAGCATCATTATCCAACCGGACGGCAAGATACTGATTGGCGGCTATACCGAATACCTAGCCTGGGGATACCCCGGGGCGCCCGGCGAGGAAAGCTACGGTTACGAACAGAACCACTGCGTTGTTCGCCTGAACGCCGATGGCAGCCTGGACACCGGCTTCCATGACGCAGGCATCGACATTGTCCCTGCCGCGATAGCCCCGGCGTCGCGCTACGAGCTGACGGCGGTGCAGTCCGATGGCAAGGTGCTTGTCGCCGTGGCGCTGAATACCGGTATACAGGTGGAGCGCTACAACAGCGATGGGACGCGCGATGCAACCTTTGGCCAGGGCGGTGTCATGACGGTCGGCATCAGCCATGACTTCAAGGATATCGACCTGACGGCCAATACCGATGGCACCTTCCAGGTCAGTGCCCGCGGGTTTGACCAGGCCACCGTGACGAGGGTCGGCGACGATGGCACGTTCGTCGATGGCTTTGGCGACAAAGGCGTGCTGACAGTGAACATCCCCGCCGACCCGTACTACAACGGAGGGATTTCGACGGCGGTGCAGGCCGACGGCGGTGTCGTGGTCGCAGCGGCCTACAATGCGGCCGGCATGGGAGAACCGACGTACGCCCTGCAGCGCTTCACCCCTGATGGTCAGCGGGACAGCCATTTCGGTGACAACGGCGTCCTTTACCTGAGCCCCGCCATGGGCTTCGGCGAAGACTCGGTGGTTACCCTGCAGGCGGACGGCAAGATCATTGTCATGGGCTATGTCGCAGGCGACCCCTGGGCTACCGTGGCACGGCTTAACGCTGACGGTTCCTTTGATACCGGCTTTGGTGCCCATGGCAAGGTGACCTTCGAGGCGGACACGCCGGTGGCCTTGGCGGTACAAGCCGATGGCAAGATCGTGGCTGCCGGCACGAGCAGCGGGGACTTCAGCGTCATTCGCTTGAACGCGGATGGCAGCGTAGATACCGGCTTCGGCAGCCAGGATGGCAATCTTCATGTGGAGGGGGGCGCCGGCGAGGAAATCCTGCAAGGCTCCGATGCCGCCGAGATCATCCACGGCCTGGCGGGCGACGATGTGCTCCAGGGCAATGGCGGGCGCGATCTTCTGCAAGGGGGCGCTGGCGCTGACATCTTCCGTTTTACCGAACTGAGCGACAGCTTCCGTACCGATACGCAAAACAGCAGCGACCGGATCCTGGACTTCGATGCCTTTCAGGATCGCATCGACCTTATAGGCCTGGGCTTCATCGGCATCGGCAATGGTCACGACGCAACCTTGGCCGTGGTGGCCAGCGCCGACGGCACGCGCACCTACCTCAAGAGCTTCGATGCCGACGCCGCTGGGCAGCGGTTTGAGTTGGCCCTGGACGGCAATTGGGTGGGGCAGTTGAACGGCACCCACCTGGTGTTCACCGCGCCCACTGTAGAAGGTTCGGCTACCCAAGACACGATCACCGGTTCTGCCTTGTCGGAAATCATCTATGGCCTGGACGGTAATGATCGCATCAACGGCGGTGCGGGCGCAGATGTCATCATCGGCGGCAGGGGCGCTGACCGCCTCAACGGCGGCGACAGAACCGACCTCTCTCTCTGGACCGATCATCAGCAGAACGCCGACATTTTCCGCTATACCTCCACCGAGGACAGCTATCGCACGGACAGCCAGAGCTTCACCGACCTTATCGAAGGCTTCACGGTCGACGACAGGATCGATGTATCGGCGCTGGGCTATACCGGCTTCGGAGAGGGGACGGGCACGACGCTGAAGGTGGTTTACAACCAAGCATCGGATCGCACCTACCTGAAGGATGTAGAGGCGGATGCACAGGGCCACTGGTTCCAGATCGGCCTTGCTGGAGACTGGCGGGAAAGCCTTGACGAGGACCACATGATCTTCGCGCCTGATGCCGGGGTAGGGATGGTTGGCGTCGCGCCAGAGGTCGATCCAGGGCATCTGTTGACCTGATGCCTGCTCGAGACGGTCGCGTGGCGGTGGGTTGGCTGCCACGCGATGGCTTCATCCCTGTCGCCAGACAGCGAAAAGCCCCAATGAAGGGGCTTTTCAAACAGCAGCAGAGCTTTTTCCTACTTCCGATTACGCAAGCAGGCAGGCATTAGACGTTGAAGCGGAAGTGCATCACGTCGCCGTCCTTGACCACGTATTCCTTGCCTTCCAGGCGCCATTTGCCGGCTTCCTTGGCACCGGCCTCACCCTTGAACTGGATGAAGTCGTTGTAGGCGATGACTTCGGCGCGGATAAAGCCTTTTTCGAAGTCGGTGTGGATCACGCCAGCGGCTTGCGGAGCGGTGGCACCGACGCGGACGGTCCAGGCGCGGACTTCTTCGACACCAGCGGTGAAGTAGGTCTGCAGGTGAAGCATCTCGTAACCGGCACGGATCACGCGGTTCAGGCCCGGCTCTTCCAGGCCGAGGGCTTCAAGGAACATGTCCTTCTCTTCGCCGTCGTCCAGCTCGGCGATTTCCGCTTCGATCTTGTTGCAGACCGGAACGACCACGGCGCCTTCTTCTTCGGCGATGGCCTTGACCACGTCCAGGTGCGGGTTGTTTTCGAAGCCGTCTTCAGCGACGTTGGCGATGTACATCACCGGCTTGGTGGTCAGCAGGTGGAAGCCCTTGATCACCTGCTTCTCGTCGGCGCCCATGTTTTTCATCAGGCTGCGCGCAGGCTTGCCTTCGGTGAAGTGGGCGATCAGTTGCTCCAGCAGGCCTTTCTGGACCACGGCGTCCTTGTCGCCACCCTTGGCGTTGCGGGCGACTTTCTGCAGTTGCTTCTCGCAGCTGTCGAGGTCGGCGAAGATCAGTTCCAGGTCGATGATCTCAATGTCGCGTTTCGGGTCGACGCTGTTGGAGACGTGAATCACGTTCTCGTCTTCGAAGCAGCGCACCACGTGGGCGATGGCATCGGTTTCACGGATGTTGGCCAGGAACTTGTTGCCCAGGCCTTCGCCTTTCGAAGCACCGGCCACCAGGCCCGCGATGTCGACGAATTCCATGGTGGTCGGCAGGATGCGCTTGGGATTGACGATTGCCGCCAGGGCGTCCAGGCGCGCATCGGGCATCGGCACGATGCCGCTGTTCGGCTCGATGGTGCAGAAGGGGAAGTTCTCGGCCGCGATACCGGATTTGGTCAGGGCGTTGAACAGGGTGGACTTACCGACGTTAGGCAGGCCGACGATGCCGCAATTGAATCCCATGGTGTTTCCCCGAGGAGTGAGTGTCAGGCCTTCTGGCTGTGCAGGTTTTTCATCGCGCGGTTCCATTCACCGGCGAGGATATCCGGCAGCACGCCGAGGGCAAAGTCGATGCTGGCATCGAGTTTTTCCTGTTCGGCGCGAGGCGCACGACCCAGGACAAAGTTTGAAACCATGCTGGCAACGCCCGGGTGGCCAATGCCGAGCCGCAGGCGGTAAAAGGTATTCTGATTGCCCAGTTGCGCGATGATGTCGCGCAACCCGTTGTGACCGCCGTGGCCGCCGCCCTGCTTGAGCTTGGCAACGCCCGGAGGCAGGTCGAGTTCGTCGTGGGCCACCAGGATTTCTTCCGGCTTGATGCGAAAGAAACCAGCCAATGCCGCCACGGCCTGGCCGCTACGGTTCATGTAGGTGGTGGGAATCAACAGGCGAACATCCTGACCCTGGTGCGAGAAGCGCCCGGTCAGGCCGAAATATTTGCGATCGGCTGCCAGGCTGACGCCTTGTGCGTGCGCGATGCGCTCAACAAAAAGGGCCCCTGCGTTATGCCGGGTCTGTTCGTATTCAGCGCCTGGATTTCCCAAGCCAACGATCAGTTTTATGGCAGTCACGATAGGGGCCCTTCCTGGAGTGTGGATAACGTCGCGGTCAGTTCGAAGCGACAGTGGATGAACAGTGCGGATCTACCGTTAAGTAAACTTCGCGTTCTCGCCCGCTGTCTCGCTACGTTCCAGTCCGCGATGGTTCCGGTCACTCCGGCGACAGAGTGAAATTACTCTGCAGCGCCTTCTTCGGTAGCTTCTGGAGCAACACGTGGAGCGTGGACGTTGGCAACAGCCTTGTCATCGCCGTGTGCCAGGGCAACAAACTCAACGCCTTTAGGGGCCTTGAGGTCGGACAGGTGAATGATCGTGCCGATTTCGGCGTCAGCCAGGTCGACTTCGATGAATTCAGGCAGGTCTTTCGGCAGGCAGGACACTTCGATTTCCGAAGTCACGTGCGAGATTTCGCCGCCTTTCTTGACCGGAGCAGCTTCGTTGATGAAGTGCACTGGAACAACAGCAGTCAGCTTCTGACCGGCAACAACGCGGACGAAGTCGGCGTGCAGCACGTGGCCTTTGGCTGGGTGGCGTTGCAGGGCCTTGATCACGACGTTCTGCTTGGAACCACCTACGTTCAGCTCGATGATGTGGCTGTAGGCCGCTTCGTTTTCGAGCAGTTTGGCAACGTCTTTGGCCAGCATGCTGATGGACTCAGGGGCTTTGTCGCCACCGTAGACTACAGCTGGAACCAGGCTTGCGAGACGACGCAGGCGGCGGCTCGCACCTTTCCCCAGGTCGGAACGCACTTCAGCATTCAGAGTAAAATCGTTCATGTTGTATCTCCAGGATAACCATACTCGCCCCAGCGTTTGCGACCAGCGCTAAAGGCGATATGGGCAAAAAAGCCCCGCCCCGACAGTGAATGCCGGGGCGGGGCGCTTTTCGTCAACGAGATGTCATCGCGAGGGCAGGGCCCTTAGCGGAACATCGCGCTGATCGATTCTTCATTGCTGATGCGGCGAACCGCTTCGGCAACAACCGGTGCGATATCCAGTTGACGGATACGTGCACAGGCTTGTGCTGCTGCGGACAACGGGATGGTGTTGGTCACCACCAGTTCGTCCAGCACGGAATTTTCAATGTTCTCGATCGCCCGACCCGACAGCACAGGGTGTGTGCAGTAGGCAAAGACCTTGGCTGCGCCGTGCTCTTTCAGGGCCTTGGCCGCGTGGCACAAGGTGCCGGCGGTATCGACCATGTCGTCGACCAGGATACAGGTACGTCCTTCGACGTCGCCGATGATGTGCATCACTTCGGAGTGATTGGCCTTCTCACGACGTTTGTCGATGATACCCAGGTCCACGCCCAGGGATTTGGCAACGGCACGTGCACGCACGACACCGCCAATGTCCGGGGAGACGATCATCAGGTTTTCGAAGCGCTGGTCTTCAATGTCATCCACCAGAACGGGGGAGCCGTAGATGTTGTCCACGGGAATATCGAAGAAGCCCTGGATCTGGTCAGCGTGCAGGTCAACCGTGAGAACACGGTCGATGCCAACGACGGTGAGCATATCAGCCACGACTTTCGCGCTGATGGCCACACGTGCGGAACGCGGACGGCGATCCTGGCGGGCATAACCAAAGTAAGGAATAACAGCAGTGATACGAGTAGCCGAGGAACGGCGGAAGGCATCAGCCATCACGACGAGTTCCATCAGGTTATCGTTGGTCGGAGCGCAGGTCGGCTGAATAATGAAGACGTCTTTACCGCGAACGTTTTCATTGATCTCGGCAGTGATTTCGCCGTCGGAGAACTTACCGACAGAAATGTCACCGAGAGGGATATGCAGCTGACGTACGACACGCCGAGCCAGATCGGGGTTAGCGTTCCCCGTAAAGACCATCATCTTGGACACGCGCAGTACCTGAAGGCTGAGGGTATACCTGGATGAGTATAGGAAAATGGCAGGGGCGGCTGGATTCGAACCAACGCATGGCAGGATCAAAACCTGCTGCCTTACCGCTTGGCGACGCCCCTGTATCTGTTGCTGCGAGTGCCCAGCACTCGATTCCTTTTAGAGCAGACTTTGCAGCTTGCGGTGCAACATCGAAACGTTGCTTCCTTTTGCTACAAACCCTGTAAGGGTCTCTGTAAGAAGGGCCGAGACTTTATCAGCTTCAGCTTTGCTTGGGAAGCCCCCAAACACACAACTTCCAGTTCCGGTGAGTTTTGCTTCGGTAAATTTACCTAACAAATTCAAGGCGTTACGAACATCTGGATAACGCCTCGCTACCACCGGTAAGCAGTCATTTCGACTGTTTCCCTTGGGAACGGGGCGCACTTTAATGGGAGGAGAGTTACGTGTCAACAGTGGATCTGAAAAAATTTCTGCTGTACTTACAGAGACTTGCGGCACCAGTACCAGGTACCAGGGTTCTTCGGGCTCCACTGGCGTGAGTTTTTCCCCGACGCCCTCGGCAAAAGCGGCGTGCCCACGCACGAAAACCGGGACGTCGGCCCCCAGTTCCAGGCCCAGCGCCGCCAGCCGATCGGCGTCCCAACCCAGTTGCCAGAGGTGGTTTAGCCCAAGCAAAGTCGTCGCCGCATTTGAACTGCCGCCGCCGATTCCGCCGCCCATGGGCAGGATTTTTTCGATCCAGATGTCGATGCCCAGCGCGCAGCCGGTTTGTTCCTGGAGTTTTTTCGCGGCCCTGACGATCAGGTTGCTGTCATGGGGCACGCCCTCGAACTCGGTGTGCAGGCGAATCACGCCGTCGTCGCGCACGGCAAAAGTGATCTCGTCACCGTAGTCGAGAAACTGGAAGATCGTTTGCAGTTCGTGATAACCGTCCGGGCGACGCCCGAGGATGTGCAGCATCAGGTTGAGTTTGGCCGGGGAGGGCAGGGTCAGGCGTGAAGCGGTCATGTCATTGCCCCAGCTTGCGCGGCTGCCATTGCTTGATCACCAGCGTCACGTCGAGGTTGCTGCCGTGCAGTTTGATGCGCTCGGGCAGCCAGTAGCCGTTCTGCTGGGCGTAGCTGAGGTATTCGATCTGCCAATCGTCCTGTTCCAGGTTGGACAGGCGGCTGTCGGCGTCAAGGGTCAGGCGACTCTTGCTGTCCGGCGCCGGCAAGCCGCGTACCCACCAGGTCAGGTGGGAAACCGGCAATTTCCAGCCCAGTTGCTCTTCCAGCAAGGCTTCGGGCGTCGGCGCCTCGTAGCGCCCCTGGTTGGCCACTTCCAGCGCCACCTGGCCCGGCCGGCCGGTCAGGCGGGCCGCGCCGCGACCCAGCGGGCCCGACAGGCGAATGTCGTAGTAGTCCTGGCGCTGCAGCCAGAACAGCGTGCCGCTACCCGAATCCTTCGGTGCGCGGATGCCGATCTTGCCGTCGATCTGCCAGCCGTCGAGGCCGCTCAGTTGGGTCTTGTGCTCGCGCCACTGGGCCGGGTTGCCATGGCCCTGGACTGATTCACGGGCACCGAAGCCCGCGCAACCGGCGAGCAGGGCGATGAAGCTGAAAACGATGAAGTGGCGCAAAAACATGGTCTTAGAGGGTCTCTGATCCGGTCAGGCGTTTGATGGTACCGCGCAAGATCGGGCTGTCGGGCTGCTCCTTTAGGAAGCGGCTCCAGATCTGCCGGGCTTCGCGTTGTTTGCCGTTGGCCCACAGGACTTCGCCCAGGTGCGCGGCGACTTCCTGGTCGGGAAAACGCTCCAGGGCCTGGCGCAACAGGCGTTCGGCTTCGTCGAGATTGCCCAGGCGGAAGTTCACCCAACCCAGGCTGTCGAGCACGGCCGGGTCTTCCGGGTTGATCTGGTGGGCCTGTTCGATCAGCAACTTGGCTTCGTCGTAGCGGGTGGTGCGATCCGACAGGGTGTAGCCGAGGGCGTTCAGGGCCATGGCGTTGTCCGGGTCGCGCTGGATGATCAGGCGCAGGTCTTTCTCCATCTGGCCCAGGTCATTGCGTTTTTCCGCCTGCATGGCACGGGTGTACAGCAGGTTCAGGTCATCCGGGTACTGCTTCAAGGCTTGTTGCAGCACATTCCAGGCCTTGTCGCCCTGATTGTTGGCCGACAGGGTCTCGGCTTCGATCAGGTACAGCTGGATGCCGTAGTCCGGTTGGGCGTCGCGCTGCACGGCCAGGCGGCTCTGGGCCTCGCTGGTCTTGCCGTTGCCCATCAGGATATCGGCCTGGCGCAGCTGGGCCGGCAGGTAGTCGTTGCCCGGGCCGACCTGGGCGTATTCGATCAATGCGCTTTCGGGGTCGTTGCGTTCCTCGGCGATGCGTCCCAGGTTCAGGTGGGCCGAATCGACGTGGCTTTCCCTGGCGATCAGGTCTTCCAGATAGCCCCTGGCCTCGTCCCAGGCCTTGGCTTCCAGGCACACCAGCGCCAGGGAATAACGCAAGTCGTCGTCTTCCGGGTACTGCTGGACCAGGCTGGAGAACTCCACCTTGGCGTCGTCCATGCGGTTGTTCTCCACCAGCATGCGGGCGTAGGTGAGGCGCAGGCGTTTGTCGTCCGGGTACTTCTTGATGCTTTTTTCCAGCAGCGGCAGGGCTTCGTCACCGCGATTCAAGCCTTGCAGCAGGCGGGCGCGCAGCAGGATAGGCGCCACTTCGCCGGCTTCCGGCGGGTTGTCTTCCAGCAGGCTGAGGGCACCCTGGGTGTCGCCATCCTGTTGCATCAGCAGGGCCTTGCCAAAAATCAGCTGGCCGTTGTTCGGATGACGCTGCAACAGCCGATCGAAGCTTTTCATCAGGCCGTTGCGGGTTTCCTGGTCGGTGTCGGCTGCCGACAGCGCCAGGAAGTCGAAATGGGTGTCGCCCTTGCCCAGCAGGACTTTCTCCATGTACATCATGGAGTCGTCGTAGCGCCCGGCCCGCGCCAGTTGCACGGCGGCGGCGCGCTGCGCTTCCAGGTCGTCCGGGGCATTCTTGGCCCAGATCAGTGCGGTATCCAGCGCGGGCTGGTCGGCGCCCAGGTACTCGGCGATGCGAAACGCCCGCTCGGAGATGCCCGGGTCCTGGGTATTGATGGCCTGGGTCACATAGTTGTCCAGCGCAATGTCGAAGCGATTGCGCTGGCCTGCCAGTTCGGCGCTCAACAGGCTGAAGATGGTTTCTTCGCTGAACGAGCCGTAGACCTTGGGCTTTTCAGGGGCTTGCGTGCTGTCTTCGACCGGTGGGGAACCGTCTGTCGACACGGGGGCCATGGACTGGCAGCCGCTGAGCAAGGCAAGAGCGAGGAACAACGCGGAAGATCTATTCATATAGGAAGAGGACGACTAACCTGCGGTCGGATCATCATGACACAAGCCTTCGGTCAAACATAACCGCCCCGTCGATTTACGCGCGGGTGTCGGGCGATAGAGATCGAGTGGTTGTTCTGAATCTGGCGAAGTAGGACAATTGCCGGCTTCACGTCACCATCAGCGACCTTGAATGGCCTTCCTTGCACTTGGTATTAACCACAAGACTGCTTCAGTAGACGTCCGCGAGCGCGTGGCCTTTACGCCTGAGCAGCTGGTTGAGGCCCTGCAGCAGCTCTGCCGACTGACCGACAGCCGCGAAGCCGCGATCCTCTCCACCTGCAACCGCAGCGAGCTTTATATAGAACAGGATCACGTTTCGGCCGATTCGGTACTGCGCTGGCTGGCCGGTTTTCACGACCTGAGCCTCGAAGAGCTGCGTGCCAGTGCCTATGTGCACGAAGACGATGCGGCCGTTCGTCACATGATGCGCGTGGCCTCGGGCCTCGATTCGCTGGTACTGGGCGAGCCGCAGATCCTCGGCCAGATGAAGTCGGCCTACGCCGTGGCCCGCGAGGCCGGAACCGTTGGCCCGCTGCTGGGGCGGCTGTTCCAGGCCACGTTCAACGCCGCCAAGCAGGTGCGCACCGACACCGCCATCGGCGAGAACCCGGTGTCCGTGGCGTTTGCCGCCGTCAGCCTGGCGAAACAGATTTTCAGCGACCTGCAACGCAGCCAGGCGCTGCTGATCGGCGCCGGCGAGACCATCACCCTGGTCGCCCGCCATCTTCACGACCTGGGGGTCAAGCGCATCGTCGTCGCCAACCGGACCCTGGAGCGCGCCAGTATCCTGGCCGAACAGTTCGGCGCCCACGCGGTGCTGCTGTCGGACATTCCCGCCGAGCTTGTGCACAGCGACATTGTCATCAGCTCCACCGCCAGCCAATTGCCGATCCTGGGCAAGGGCGCGGTGGAAAGCGCCCTGAAGCTGCGCAAGCACAAACCGATCTTCATGGTCGACATCGCCGTTCCACGGGACATCGAACCGGAAGTCGGCGAGCTGGACGACGTTTACCTCTACAGCGTCGACGACCTGCACGAGGTGGTGGCCGAGAACCTCAAGAGTCGGCAGGGCGCGGCCCAGGCGGCGGAAGAGATGATCACCGTCGGCGCCGAGGACTTCATGGTGCGCCTGCGCGAGCTGGCGGCGGTGGATGTGCTCAAGGCGTACCGTCAGCAGAGCGAACGCCTGCGCGACGAAGAACTGCAAAAGGCCCAGCGCCTGCTGGCCAACGGCGGCAGTGCCGAAGAGGTGTTGGTGCAACTGGCGCGCGGCCTGACCAACAAACTGCTCCACGCCCCCAGTGTCCAGCTCAAGAAGCTGACCGCCGAGGGCCGTCTCGATGCGCTGGCCATGGCCCAGGAACTGTTTGCCCTCGGTGAGGGTTCACCGGATAGCTTTTCGGATAAAAAAACGCAATGAAAGCGTCACTGCTCAACAAGCTGGACATTCTCCAGGACCGCTTCGAAGAACTGACCGCCTTGTTGGGCGACGGCGAAGTCATTTCCGACCAGAACAAATTCCGCGCCTATTCCAAGGAGTACGCGGAGGTCGAGCCGATTGTCGTGGCTTATAAGCAGTTGCTCAAGGTGCAGGGCGACCTTGAAAGCGCCCAGGCGCTGCTCAAGGACAGCGACCCGGACCTGCGGGAAATGGCGGTGGAGGAAGTCCGCGAGGCCAAGGAACAGTTGGTCGAGCTGGAAAGCCGCCTGCAACGCATGCTGTTGCCCAAGGACCCGAACGACGGGCGCAACGTGTTCCTGGAGATTCGCGCCGGCACCGGTGGTGACGAAGCGGCGATCTTTTCCGGCGACCTGTTCCGCATGTATTCGCGTTACGCCGAACGGCGCGGCTGGCGCGTGGAGATCCTCTCGGAAAACGAAGGCGAACACGGCGGCTATAAGGAAGTCATCGCCAGGGTCGAGGGCGACAACGTCTACGGCAAGCTCAAGTTCGAATCCGGCGCCCACCGCGTGCAACGCGTGCCGGCCACCGAATCCCAGGGCCGCATCCACACCTCGGCCTGTACCGTGGCGGTGTTGCCCGAGCCGGACGAGCAGGAAGCCATCGAGATCAACCCGGCGGACCTGCGGATCGACACCTACCGTTCTTCCGGGGCGGGCGGCCAGCACGTCAACAAGACCGACTCGGCGATCCGCATCACGCACTTGCCCTCGGGCATCGTGGTCGAGTGCCAGGAAGAGCGCTCCCAGCACAAGAACCGGGCGCGGGCCATGGCCTGGTTGTCGGCCAAGCTCAATGACCAGCAGACCAGCGCCGCCGCCAACGCCATCGCCAGCGAGCGAAAATTGCTGGTGGGCTCCGGGGATCGTTCCGAGCGGATCCGCACCTACAACTTCGCCCAGGGCCGGGTCACCGACCATCGCGTCAACCTGACCCTGTATTCCCTCGACGACATTCTTGCCGGCGGGGTCGATGCGGTCATCGAGCCGTTGCTGGCCGAGTACCAGGCCGACCAGTTGGCGGCGATTGGCGATTAAGCACAGGTGAACACATGACCATCATCGCCAGTTTGTTACGCGCCGCCGAGTTGCCGGATTCACCCACGCCGCGCCTGGATACCGAGTTGTTGCTGGCGGCTGCGCTGGGCAAGTCCCGCAGCTTCCTGCACACCTGGCCCGAGCGGATCGTGCCGAGCGAAGCCGCGCTGCTGTTCTCCGAATACCTGCGCCGCCGCCGTTCCGGCGAGCCGGTGGCCTACATCCTTGGGCAACAGGGCTTCTGGAAGCTCGACCTGGAAGTCGCCCCCCATACATTGATCCCGCGTCCCGACACCGAACTGCTGGTGGAAACCGCGCTGGCCTTGTTGCCGGCCGCACCGGCGCGGGTCCTCGACCTCGGCACCGGCAGCGGCGCCATCGCCCTGGCATTGGCCAGCGAGCGCCCGGCCTGGCAGGTGACGGCGGTAGACCGGGTGCTGGAGGCCGTGGCCCTGGCCGAGCGCAATCGCCAGCGCCTGGACCTGCGCAACGTCACGGTGCTGAGCAGCCACTGGTTCAGTGCGCTGGAAGGCGAGCGGTTCGGGCTGATCATCAGCAACCCCCCCTACATTGCCGCCACCGATCCGCACCTGGCCGAAGGCGACGTGCGTTTCGAGCCGGCCAGTGCGCTGGTGGCCGGCCAGGACGGGCTGGATGACCTGCGCGACATCATTGCCCAGGCACCGGCCCATCTCGAACCCGGCGGCTGGCTGATGCTCGAGCATGGGTACGACCAGGCCGCGGCGGTGCGAGACCTGTTGCAGGCCCAAGGCTTGCGCGAGGTCCACAGCCGCAAGGACCTGGGCGGCCATGAACGCATCAGCCTGGGGTGCCTGCCGTGCTGAACGATCAGGAATTATTGCGCTACAGCCGGCAGATCCTGCTGCAACACGTCGACATCGACGGTCAGTTGCGCCTCAAGCAGAGCCGTGTATTGATCGTCGGCCTTGGCGGTCTCGGCGCACCGGTGGCGCTGTACCTGGCGGCCGCCGGCGTTGGCGAACTGCACTTGGCGGATTTCGACACGGTTGACCTGACCAACCTGCAACGCCAGGTCATCCACGACACCGACAGCGTCGGTCTGGGCAAGGTCGACTCGGCGATGCGGCGCCTGGCGGCGATCAATCCCGAGGTTCGATTGGTGCCGCACCGGGCAGCGATGGATGCCGACAGCCTGGCCGCCGCGGTCGCGACCGTGGATCTGGTGCTCGACTGCTCCGACAATTTTTCCACCCGCGAAGCGGTGAACGCCGCCTGTGTCGCGGCAGGCAAGCCCCTGGTGAGCGGCGCGGCGATTCGCCTGGAAGGGCAGTTGTCGGTCTTCGACCCACGGCGCGCCGAAAGCCCTTGCTACCACTGCCTCTACGGCCACGGCAGCGAGGCCGAGCTGACGTGCAGCGAAGCCGGGGTGCTGGGGCCCCTGGTCGGGCTGGTCGGCAGCCTGCAGGCCCTTGAAGCCTTGAAGCTGCTGGTGGGCTTTGGCGAGCCGCTGGTGGGTCGCTTGCTGCTGATCGATGCCCTGGGCTCGCGGTTTCGCGAACTGCGGGTCAAGCGCGATCCCGGTTGCAGCGTCTGCGGTGGCCGTCATGAGTGAAGCGCCGGTCGGCGTGATGGACTCCGGTGTTGGCGGGCTCTCGGTGCTGGGGGAGATCCGGCGGCTGTTGCCCAATGAATCCCTGCTCTACGTTGGCGACTGTGGGCATATTCCCTACGGCGAGAAGAGCCCGGAATACATTCGCCAGCGCTGCGCGGTCATTGCGGACTTTCTCCTGGGCCAAGGCGCGAAGGCACTGGTGGTGGCCTGCAACACTGCAACGGTGGCGGCGGTGGCCGACCTGCGTCGCGACTTCCCGCAGTGGCCCATCGTTGGCATGGAGCCGGCGGTCAAGCCGGCGGCGGCCGCCACCCGCAGCGGCATCGTCGGTGTGCTGGCCACCACGGGCACCTTGCAGAGCGCCAAGTTCGCGGCGCTGCTCGACCGCTTTGCCGCCGATGTGCGGGTCATCACCCAGCCGTGCCCGGGGCTGGTGGAAATGATCGAGGCGGGGGACTTGCACAGCCCGGCCCTGCGTCAACTGTTGCAACACTACGTCGAGCCGTTGCTCGCCGCCGGATGCGACACATTGATCCTGGGCTGCACCCACTATCCATTCCTCAAGCCGCTGCTCCAGGAAATGATTGCGCCGCACATCAGCCTGATCGACACCGGTGCCGCCGTGGCCCGTCAGCTCCAGCGCCTGCTGGCGGATCGGGCGCTGCTGGCCGAAGGGCCGCCCAGCGAAACTCAATTCTGGAGTAGCGCAGACCCGACACATTTAGGAAAAATCCTACCAATGCTATGGCAATCGTCTGGCGTTGTGCGAAGCTTCGGCCTGTAAGAAAATGTGAAAATTCTGTAAAAAGTGCTGAACTTCTGCTTCAGCGCGGATTTCTATAGCTTTGTCTGTTTGTAACAAAAAACTAACTACTAAGTCTGTTCGGAAAAGGATGTTTCTAATGAAGCGCTTATTCTGCTTTGCCGCGCTTGCGGCTGCACTACTGGGGCACACCTACACCGCACAGGCGGCTGGCGTGGAGTTTGGCATTGGCCAGACCAGCGATTCGACCATGACGTATCGTTTGGGGATGCAATTCGATTGGGATAAAAGCTGGTTGCAGAGCGATGTCGGCCGTCTGACCGGCTACTGGAGCGGTGCCTACACCTATTGGGAAGGTGACGAGACTTCCAGCAACCACAGCCTGTCGTTCTCGCCGGTATTCGTTTATGAATTCGCCGGTGAAAATGTGAAGCCTTACATCGAGGCAGGTGTCGGCGTTGCGTTGTTTGCCAACACTGAAGTGGAGAGCAACAAGCTCGGCACGGCATTCCAGTTTGAAGACCGTATCGGCCTCGGCCTGCGCTTCAATGGCGGGCATGAAGTGGGCATTCGCGCCACGCATTACTCCAACGCTGGCATCAAGTCGACCAACGACGGTGTGGAAAGCTTCGCGCTTCACTACACAATGCCGCTGTAACGTCATACCGCAAGACCCTCACTGTGGACGCGAGCTTGCTCGCGAAGAGGTTGAATCAGGCACCGTCAGGGTGCCTGGCGAATCCTCTTCGCGGGCAGGCCCGCTGCCACAGGTTTATTGCAGATAAGTCTGTCCTAGCGATACGCCGTCGCAATTGCCTTGCGCTCTTCAATGCACTCCGGTGCGCCCATCTCGAACTCGCGGCAGATCAGTGGGCGTTTCTCGTAGATCGTGCACATCATGCTGTCGCGGTCCAAGGCTGCGCACCAGCCGTCGTCGAGCCGCCGCATAACTTCCCCGCCCCAATCATCGGTGTCGATGAAACGCTCCGGCACCCCGGTGTCAGTGATCAGCATCACTTCCAACTGGCAGCAGCATGCCGCACACGTCGAACACGTGACGGCGGGTGTGGCGATGTCATGGAGGGGGATGGTTTTCATGCGCGCAGTGTAAGGCAACCGGGGTGCTCAGGGTTGACCCTTGATCGGCGACCGGTTCGTCGAGTCCCCGGGGGCGGCCTGGGCCTGACGGTCGTTGGCGGCAGTCGATAGCGGCCAGAGTGACGACACGGACGAGACCGAGAGTGTCACTTCGGCCGGGCGTTCTGCCAATTGACCGAGCAGGTAGGTCGCGGCATCGCCTGCCGACCAATGGGCCGGCTTGGGGAAACAGTCGTCGACGCTCAGTGACGCACTGTCGACCCCTGGAGTGACCAGCGTCACGTCGGTCCCCTCGGCGACCAATGTCTGGCGAGCCGTCTCGAACAGTTCGCGCAACGAACTGCCACCGGCGGCTTGCAAGGACGTCAGGTAGGTCACGGGGCTGGTAAGGCCCACCAGATGCGGATCGCTGCCAGCGCCCAGCAATGGCCGGGCCGTCTCGATGCAGAAGCTGGCGGCCAGCAGGTTGCTGCGCACGATGTGCTCGATCATCGTCTGTTCCAAGGGCTGCCCGTGGACGTATTCGGCGGTCCCGGCGTTTAGGATCACCCGGTCCAGGGCGCCCCATTGCCGGGCGATTGTCTCGCCGATCTCGCGTACGGTCTGGCTGTCACTGAGGTTGCCGGGCACGGCGAGGACTTGTCCTGGATAACGGGCCGAAAGGGCTTCGCACGCTTGTGCCGAGCAGGCACTGACTGCCACGCGGGCGCCGGTTTCGAGTATCGCTTCGGCCAATGCAGCGCCAATGCCGTTGCCGGCACCGGTCAACCAATACCGAGGGAGCGAACTTCGATCCATTCCATACTCCTTTTTTCGAAAGGCCGCGTGCTGGTTGATAGGGGGTCTCGCGTGAAGTCCATGTGATTAGTAAGACTATAAGCCTGGGCCCTAAATAAACACTGTTTACGCCAATTATTTATGTTCGCTAATCGCACAGCGGCTAAACGGCAGTGTCCTGCCTTTTCGGCAGGTTCTTGAACGCTGCCAGGGCCCGCGCGCGGGACTGGCCAAGATCGACGATTGGCGCGGGATAGTCCACCGCGCTGAACAGATCGCCCCCGTTCCGGCGGTTTGGGTTATGGACCTGCTGGTTGTCCAGATCGTTCAGTTGCGGCAGCCAGTGCTTGATGAACCGCCCTTCAGAGTCGAACTTCTCCGACTGGCTCAACGGGTTGAAGATGCGGAACCAGGGGGACGCATCCGTGCCGGTGGACGCGCTCCACTGCCAGCCGCCGTTGTTGGCCGCCAAGTCGCCGTCGATCAGGTGCTGCATGAAGAAGCGCTCGCCTTCACGCCAGTCGATCAGCAGGTTCTTGGTCAGGAACATGGCGACGACCATGCGCAAGCGGTTGTGCATCCAGCCGGTTTCCAGCAATTGGCGCATGGCCGCGTCAATGATCGGCAGGCCGGTGCGGGCCTGCTTCCAGGCGGCCAGTTCCTGCGGGGCGTCGCGCCAGGCCAAGGCTTCGGTTTCCAGACGAAACGCGCGATGGCGGGAGACGCGTGGGTAGCCCACCAGGATATGTTTATAGAACTCGCGCCAGAGCAGTTCATTGATCCAGGTGACCGCGCCGGCGCTGCCGCTCTCGAACTCGCCCCGGTTGGCTTGCAACGCAGCGTGCAGGCACTGGCGCGGCGAAACCACGCCGGCCACCAGGTAGGCCGACAGTTGGCTGGTGCCGGATTTGGCGGGAAAGTCCCGCTCGCTTTGGTAATAGTCGATCTGCTGGTCGACGAACGTATCGAGGCGCCGCCGGGCTTCCTGCTCACCGGCGGGCCAGAGTGCCCTCAGCGCCTGGCCGGGACGCTCGAAGCCTTCGACGTGCGTCGGCACCGGGTCACTGGCAATGCCGGTGGGGGCCTGGCGGACCGGTGCAGGCACCAGGCCCGGCAGCGAAAAGTGCAGACGGCTGTAGCACACCTTGCGGAACTGGCTGAACACCTGAAAGTAATTGCCGGTCTTGGTCAGTACGCTGCCGGGCTTGAACAGCACCTGGTCGAGGTGGCTGTGGAAGTCGATGCCTTCCCCGGCCAGGGCCTGGGCGACCTCGGCGTCGCGCCGGGTTTCGTTCAGGCCGTATTCCTCGTTGACGTGAACGGCGCTGATCTTCAATTCCCGGCACAGCGTGAGCAGCACCTGCGGCGCCTGGTCCCAGTGCGCAGCGGTGCGGATCAGCAAGGGAATGTTCAGGTTGTCCAGGCTTGCGCTCAGCGACGCGAGGTTGCGCAGCCAGAAATCGATCTTGCACGGGGCATCGTCATGGGCGCGCCATTGCTCTGGGCTCAGCAGGTACACCGCTACAACGGGGCCCTTGGCTGCGGCGGCCGCCAGGGCGGTGTTGTCGCGCAGACGCAGGTCACTGCGTAGCCAGATCAATTGCATGTTGTTTTCCATTCAAAGAAGTTCTCGGCGGCTCAGTTCGTGGTAGGCCGATAGCGGGTCTTCGGCCCAGGCCACGTCGATCGCCGACACACCGGTGGATAACCGCGCGTGGTGAATCGAAGCGGCCGGGCCGGCAATGATGATCGGGCAGGCGACACCGACCAGCAGCCGGGGCAGTTGCGACAGGTTGATGGCGTTGCTGGCGTACAGCAGCACGCCGCGAGCCCCGAGGCGCTCGACCGCCAGGGCCAGTTCGCCTGGCGGGATCGGACCGTCGAACACTTCCACCGGGCAATCGGCGCTGCTGACAAGCCAGGCGGTGAGCCACAGGTGCGGCTCCAGGACCTGGTCCGAATGGTTGACCAACAGCAACGGCGCGCCGCGCAACTGGCGGTTGTTGTGGTAGATGCGGCTGCCGAATTTGCTGCGCAGCCACGAGTGCAGGAAGACCCGTTCCAACTGCGCCCCGAACTGGCCCTGCCAGCGCAACTGCAGGTCGGCCAATAACGGCAACAGCAATTGCTCGCACACGGTCCGGGGCGGGTAGAGGGCCATGGCCTGGTTGACCAGGTCGTCGATCTGCCGCTCGGCCAGTTGCGTCACCGCCTGCACCAGGGCGTGACGCTGGCGTTGCCAGTCGTTTTCCAACGGTTCGACGGCCGGCTGCGGGGTGTCGAGCAAGGGCTTGATCTTGCTGACGGCCACGCCGCGGTTGATCCAGGTGAGGATGCTCTGGATCTGCTGGACATGCTCGGCGTTGAACAGTCGGTGGCCCTTGGGTGTGCGGTGCGGCACGATCAAGCCGTAGCGACGCTCCCAGGCACGCAACGTGACGGCGTTGACGCCGGTTTGCCGGGCGACTTCACGGATCGGCAGCCAGCCTTGCGCCAAGGCTTCGGCGAAATCCGTCCCGAGGTCTTCGCTGGCACTGGAATCGGTTGGGCGCTTCATCAGATGGCGTTTCGCAGGCTGAGGTTTTCCGGGTGCGGTTGCAGGTAGACCTGCTGCGCCAGGTACGGGTCGGGATGCAGGCGCAAGTGATGCTTGAGCAGGGTCAGCGGCACCACCAGGGGCACGATGCCGAGGCGATACTGCCCGATGAGGTGCTGCACCTCCTGTTTGTCCTCCGTGCCGATGGCCCGCTTGAGGTAACCGCTCAGGTGTTGCAGCACGTTGGTGTGGGTGCGGCGGGTGGCGCATTTTTTCAGGGCGCTCATCAGCGCGCTGAAGTAACGTCGGCCCAGTTCATCGGGGTCTTCCTTGCCCATGTTGCCCAGCCAATTGCCCAGGGCTTTGTATTGCGCCGGGTTGTGGGCCATCAGCAGGTATTTGTGGCGCGAATGGAAGTCGATCAGGTCGCGGCGGGTCAGGCCCCGGCGACGCAAGGGCTGCCAGGCGGCATAGGCGAACACCCGTGTGAGGAAGTTCTCCCGCAGCACGGGGTCGTTGAGGCGACCGTCTTCTTCCACCGGCAAGTCGGGATGGCGTTCGCAGAAGGCCTGGGCGTAGACACCGCGCCCGCCACCGTCCTGAGGCGCCCCGTTGGGGGCGTAGACCTTGACCCGTTCCAAGCCGCAGGATGGGGATTTCTGCATGAAGATGTAGCCGCAGATGTCATCCAGCTCCCCGGCCATCTGCCGCCCGTAATCGGCCAGCGGTTGCGTGACGTCGAGCTCGCGATTGACCGTGCCCACCGCATTTGGCGCTGTGGGGTTGCCTACCAGGCGGATAGGCTCACGGGGGATGCCCAGGCCGATGGCGACTTCGGGGCACACCGGCACGAAATCGAAGTAATCGACCAGGGTGCGACTGCACAACGACGATTGCTTGTGCCCGCCGTTGTAGCGCACTTCGGCGCCCATGAGGCAGGCACTGATGGCGATTTTTGGTTTGGCGACGGCTTCGTTGGGCATGGGCACCTCGGATGACATAATCTTGTACAGGTAATGAAATTTGTACAATATGTTTCATCATAGAGGTGAAGTTGTACAAGTCAAACGGTTTTGCCGACCTGAGGGCAGCCAGGCGTCTTCGTACGTGTGCGAGCGAGCTCGCGATAGCGTGGACCTGCCAACAGCATTATCGGCTTGAGAACCGCTTTCGCGAGCAGGCGGGCATGGGCGATGTTTTTTCAAAGAGGAGCTGCTGTCCGTTTCGACAGCAGCGAGCAGGGCGGGTGAGGCGGTTTACTGCAGGCTGGCGTGCAAGCGACGGGCGGCTTCCTGGCCGCTGAGCCAGGCCCCTTCGACCCGGCCGGACAGGCACCAGTCGCCGCACACGTACAGGCCCAGGTCGGCATCGGCCAGGGCGCCCCATTCATGGCTGCCGGCGGGGCGGGCGTAGAGCCAGCGGTGGGCCACGCTGAAGTGCGGGGCGGGCATGGCGCTGTGCAACAGTTCGGCGAAGGCGCCGTGCAGGTGCTCGATCACGGCTTCCTTGGACAGGTCGATGTGTTGCCGACTCCAGTCGCTGGTGGCGTGCAGCACCCAGGTGTCGAGCGTGCTGTCGCGCCCCGGTTTACTGCGGTTGCGGGCCAGCCAGTCGAGGGGGCTGTCTTGTACGAAGCAGCCTTCCATGGGGGTGTCCAGCGGCGTTTCGAAGGCCAGGGCCACCGCCCAGGTCGGGTCCATTTTCACGCCGGCCGCCACGCCGGCCAGCTTCGGTACGGCCGCTAGCAGTGCGGTGGCCTGGGGCGCCGGGGTGGCGATCACCACCTGGCCGAAGGGGCCGTGGGTGAAGCCTTCGGCGTCCTGCAGATGCCAATGTTCCTGGCCGCGATACACCTCGGTGATCCGGCAGGAAAACTGCACTTGCAGCGTGCCGAGCAGGGCCCGGGTAATGGCGCTCATACGGGGCGTGCCGACCCAGCGGGTCTGCTCGTCCGGCGAGGGGCTCAGTTGCCCGCCTTGGAAATTGTAGAGTTGCGGGTTCCATTCCGCGGCCCAGCCGTTGGCTTGCCAGCGCTGCACTTCCGTGACGAAGCGCCGGTCGCGGGCGGTGAAGTACTGGGCGCCCATGTCCAGCGCGCCGGCGTCGCTGCGCTTGCTGGACATGCGTCCGCCGCTGCCATGGCTTTTATCGAAGAGTTGAACGATGTGCCCGGCCTCCGTCAGGGCCTGGGCGGCTGAGAGTCCGGCGATGCCGGTGCCGATGATTGCGATAGGTACAGTCATGAGGGCCTCGTTTACCTTTTCTGTACAGACTACGCCGTCGTTTAAACCTGTACAATTCGGGTTTTTGGTATAAGTTTTACCGTTCGCGTTCGGATAGGTTGTCCTATTGTTAAACACAGACCCTGTCC
The DNA here is from genome assembly GCA_001023535.1 of Pseudomonas chlororaphis. Lineage (NCBI taxonomy): Bacteria > Pseudomonadati > Pseudomonadota > Gammaproteobacteria > Pseudomonadales > Pseudomonadaceae > Pseudomonas > Pseudomonas chlororaphis. The sequence goes on along the minus strand of CP011020.1, from coordinate 1,028,882 downwards.
GATACGAAAAATCCCTGCTTATAAAAATAGACTAGTGGGCTGGGTAAAACGCGATGCGAGGAACATCTCATGCACATATTGCTGACCGGCGGTACTGGTTTGATCGGGCGTCAGCTCTGCCGCCTGTGGTTGGGACAGGGGCATCGCTTGACGGTCTGGAGTCGTCGCCCCGAAGAGGTGGCGAAAATCTGCGGGGCGCAGGTCAAGGGCATCGCCCGGCTCGATGACATCGTCGAGCCCGTGGACGCCGTGGTGAACCTGGCCGGTGCGCCGATTGGCGACCGTCCCTGGACCCACAAGCGCAAGATGTTGCTGTGGAGCAGTCGCATCACCCTGACCGAAGTATTGCTGGCGTGGCTGGAACGTTGCGAGCAGAAACCGCGGGTGCTGGTGTCCGGTTCCGCCGTGGGCTGGTATGGCGATGGTGGCGAACGCGAGTTGACCGAGGCTTGCGGGCCGGTGAGCGAGGATTTCGCCAGCCAGTTGTGCATCGCCTGGGAAGAAACCGCGCAACGTGCCGAGGCCCTGGGCCTGCGCGTGGTGCTGGTGCGGACCGGCCTGGTGCTGTCCGCCGAGGGCGGCCTTTTGTCGCGGCTGTCGCTGCCGTTCAAACTGGCGCTGGGCGGGCGAATCGGCAATGGTAGGCAGTGGATGCCATGGATTCATATCGACGATCAAATCGCCCTGATTGATTTTCTTCTGCACCAGGACGACGCCAGCGGTCCTTATAATGCCTGCGCGCCGAACCCGGTGCGCAATCGCGATTTCGCCAAGGCCCTGGGTCGCGCGTTGCACCGGCCAGCCGTGGTGCCGATGCCGGAGCTTGCGTTGAAAGTCATGCTGGGGGAGTTGTCATTGCTGTTGCTGGGCGGGCAGCGCGCCACGCCGGCCCGATTGCAGGCGGCAGGTTTCACATTCCGCTTCACCGATTTACCCGCGGCCCTGGATGACTTGTCCAGCCGCCTTTGAAATAGGACGTTGCATGACCGATCACGCGTTGCTGCTGGTTAATCTGGGTTCGCCTGCTTCCACCTCGGTGGCCGATGTGCGCCGTTACCTCAATCAATTCCTGATGGACCCATATGTCATCGACCTGCCGTGGCCGGTGCGCCGCTTGCTGGTGTCGCTGATCCTGGTCAAGCGCCCCGAGCAGTCGGCGCACGCCTACGCATCGATCTGGTGGGACGAGGGCTCGCCGCTGGTGGTGCTCAGCCGCCGCCTGCAACGAGCCATGACCGCCCAGTGGACCCAAGGCCCGGTGGAACTGGCGATGCGGTACGGCGAGCCGTCCATCGAGTCGACGCTGGTGCGCCTGGCGAGCCAGGGGCACCAGAAGATCACGTTGGCGCCGTTGTATCCGCAGTTCGCCGACAGCACTGTCACCACGGTGGTCGAGGAAGCCAGGCGAGTGGTGCGGGAAAACAAGCTCAACGTGCAGTTCTCGGTCTTGCAGCCGTTCTACGACCAGCCGGAATACCTCGACGCCCTGGTCGCCAGCGCCAAGCCTTACCTGATGCAGGATCACGATCATCTGCTGTTGAGTTTCCACGGCTTGCCGGAGCGGCACCTGACCAAGCTCGACCCGACGGGGTTTCATTGCTTCAAGGACGCCGACTGCTGCAAGAACGCTCCACCGGAGGTCATTGCGACCTGCTACCGCGCCCAGTGCATCCGCACTGCCGAGCTGTTTGCCCAGCAGATGGGGCTCAAGCAAGGGCGGTGGTCCGTGTCGTTCCAGTCCCGCCTTGGCCGCGCCAAGTGGATCGAACCCTACACCGAAGCGCGCCTGGAAGAACTGGCCAAAAGTGGCGTGAAGAAAGTGCTGGTGATGTGCCCGGCGTTCGTGGCCGATTGCATCGAGACTTTGGAAGAGATCGGTGATCGTGGGCGCGAGCAATTCCGCGAGGCGGGTGGGGAGGAGTTGGTGCTGGTGCCCTGCCTCAATGACGATCCGCAGTGGGCGAAGGCATTGAGCACTCTGTGTGAGCGGGCGCCGATGGCGCTATAAAATTCAAGGGCGCTTTCGCGAGCAAGCCCGCTTCCACAGTGGATGTTGGATGGTCACAGAATGTGTGTACACCCGAGGTCCACTGTGGGAGCGGGCTTGCTCGCGAAGAGGCCCGACCCGACAGCACATCTATCAGATCAGCGGCTCATCCGGTTTCTTGTGCTTCCAGCCGTCATTGCCCGGCAGCAGCAGGTTCAGCGCAATCGCCACCACCGCGCACAGCGCGATGCCTTTGAGGCCGAAGTCGTCCGGGCCGGTGCCGGTGCCCACCAGCACGCCGCCGATGCCGAATACCAGGGTCACCGACACGATCACCAGGTTACGCGCTTCGCCCAGGTCGATCTTGTGGCGGATCAGCGTGTTCATGCCCACCGCCGCAATCGAACCGAACAACAGGCAGAGGATCCCGCCCATCACCGGCACCGGGATGCTTTGCAGCAGTGCGCCGAACTTGCCGATGAACGCCAGGCTGATGGCGAAGATGGCCGCCCAGGTCATGATCTTCGGGTTGTAGTTCTTGGTCAGCATCACCGCGCCGGTGACTTCGGCGTAGGTGGTGTTGGGCGGGCCGCCGAAGAGGCCGGCTGCGGTGGTGGCGATGCCGTCACCGAACAGGGTGCGATGCAGGCCTGGCTTTTTCAGGTAGTCGCGACCGGTCACGCTGCCCACGGCGATCACGCCGCCGATGTGCTCGATGGCCGGCGCCAGGGCCACCGGGACGATGAACAGGATCGCCTGCCAGTTGAACGCCGGCGCGGTGAAGTTCGGCAGGGCGAACCAAGGCGCGGCGGCGATTTTCGCGGTGTCCACGACACCAAAGAAAAAGGCCATGGCAAAGCCCACCAGCACGCCGGAAATGATCGGCACCAGGCGGAAGATGCCTTTGCCGAACACCGCGACGACCAGGGTGGTGAGCAGGGCGGGCATCGAAATCATCATCGCCGTCTGGTAGTGGATCAGTTCGGTGCCGTCGCCGGCCTTGCCCATCGCCATGTTCGCGGCAATCGGCGCCATCGCCAGGCCAATGGAAATGATCACCGGACCGATGACCACCGGCGGTAGCAGGCGGTCGATGAAGCCGGTGCCCTTGATCTTCACCGCCAGGCCCAGGAAGGTGTAGACGAAGCCGGCCGCCATCACACCGCCCATGGTCGCCGCCAGGCCGAACTGGCCCTTGGCAAGGATGATCGGGGTGATGAAGGCAAAGCTCGACGCCAGGAACACCGGCACCTGGCGCCCGGTGACGACCTGGAACAGGATCGTGCCCAGGCCCGCGGTGAACAGCGCCACGTTCGGATCCAGCCCGGTGATCAATGGCATCAGCACCAGCGCGCCGAAGGCGACGAACAGCATCTGCGCGCCGGACAGTACCTGGCGCCAGAGCGGATCGTTGAACTCATCCTGCATGCTCAGGCGTCCTTCTGCTTGGTGCCGAAGATCTTGTCGCCGGCATCGCCCAGGCCCGGGATGATGTAGCCATGTTCATTGAGCTTGTGGTCGATGGACGCGGTGTAGATGGTCACGTCGGGGTGCGCATCCTGCACGGCCTGGATGCCTTCGGGCGCGGCCACCAGCACCATCGCGCGAATGTCCCGGCAACCGGCTTTTTTCAGCAGGTCGATGGTGGCGACCATGGAACTGCCGGTGGCGAGCATCGGGTCGATGATCATGGCCAGGCGTTCGTCGATTTCCGGTACCAGTTTTTCCAGGTAGGTGTGGGCCTGCAACGTTTCTTCATTGCGCGCCACGCCCACGGCGCTGACCTTGGCGCCCGGGATCAGGCTCAGCACGCCCTCGAGCATGCCGATACCGGCGCGCAGGATCGGCACCACGGTGATTTTCTTGCCGGCGATTTTCTCGACCTGGACCTTGCCGGCCCAACCGTCGATTTCATAGGACTCCAGGGGCAGGTCCTTGGTGGCTTCGTAGGTGAGCAGGGCACCGACTTCCTGGGCAAGCTCCCGGAAGTTCTTCGTGCTAATGTCGGCGCGGCGCATCAGGCCGAGTTTGTGTCTGATCAGCGGATGGCGGATCTCGAGGATGGGCATGGGGAAGGCTCCGGCGGCGGGCAAAAAAACCGGCCTAGATTAATCTATCCGAGGGTGTTGTCCTATAGACAATACAGAACGTTAGTCCACAAACGCTTGATCTGGCCGGACGGGATGCGTACCTTTGCCCGCTTTTCTGAACCTCCCGCCCCCTCAACCCCCTTGGAGAGCGCCATGTCCGCTGATCTCGAGCATATCCGTCAAATCATGCGAGAGGCTGACTGCCTGTACACCGAAGCCGAAGTCGAAGCGGCGATCGCCCGTGTCGGCGCGCAGATCAACCAGCAACTGGCCGAGTCCAACCCGGTGGTGTTCTGCGTCATGAACGGCGGGCTGATTTTCTCCGGCAAGCTGCTGACCTACCTGAACTTCCCGCTGGAGGCGTCCTACCTGCACGCCACCCGTTATCGCAACGAGACCAGCGGCGGCGACCTGTTCTGGAAGGCCAAGCCGGAAGTCTCGTTCATCGACCGCGACGTGCTGATCATCGACGACATTCTCGACGAAGGTCACACCCTCGGCGCCATCATCGACTTCTGCAAGCATGCCGGCGCCCGTGCGGTGCACACCGCTGTGCTGATCGACAAGGACCACGACCGCAAGGCCCGTCCGGACCTGAAGGCCGATTTCGTCGGCCTGCCGTGCATCGACCGCTACATCTTCGGTTACGGCATGGACTACAAAGGCTACTGGCGCAACGCGAACGGTATTTTTGCGGTCAAGGGGATGTAATCGATGACCCGGCCGAGCTTCCTGGATCAAGCGTTGTTTGATGAAGTGGCCGGGAAAGCCGCCGCCAGCGCGCGTGGGCGGCAGCACCACAACTTTCATCAGATGGACGAACCTTGCCATCGCATGGCGGTAGGCTTGCAGCCTTCGACGTACATCCCTCCGCACCGCCACCTGAGTGCCGACAAGGCGGAAACCCTGCTGGTGCTTAAAGGGCGGCTGGGGGTGTTGATCTTCGATGAAGACGGTGCGGTGGTGGACAAGCGCATCCTGCAGGCCGGCGGCGATTGCCTGGGCGTCGACCTGCCGGTTGGCGTGTATCACGGCCTGGTGGTGCTGGAAGCCGACAGCCTGATGTTCGAATGCAAGGCCGGTCCCTACCGCCCGGTGGGCGACGGCGAACTGGCCCACTGGGCACCCCGCGAGGGCGAGCCGGGCGTGGCTGAGTACCAGGCATGGATGCGGGCGCAGTTCGACTGAGCACCGCATCGGGCACCGGCTGCGGAGGTTCTGTGGCGAGGGAGCTTGCTCCCGCTGGGCTGCGAAGCGGCCCCTCCTGGAGCAGGCGCCTGGGTGTGTCAGGCACACCGCATTGCCTGCGGAGGTTCTGTGGCGAGGGAGCTTGCTCCCGCTGGGCTGCGAAGCGGCCCCTCCTGGAGCAGGCGCCTGGGTGTGTCAGGCACACCGCATTGATCTTTTTTGGGCCTGCTGCGCAGTCCAACGGGGATAAATCCCCTCGCCACAGGAGTTTTGTGTGAGCTTGCTTTCGTGGCGAGGGAGCTTGCTCCCGCAGGGCTGCGAAGCGGCCCCCCCTGGAGCAGGCGCCTGGGTGTGTCAGGCACACCGCATTGATCTTTTTTGGGCCTGCTACGCAGTCCAACGGGGATAAATCCCCTCGCCACAGGAGTTTTGTGTGAGCTTGTTTTCGTGGCGAGGGAGCTTGCTCCCGCTGGGCTGCGAAGCGGCCCCCCTGGAACTGACGCCTGGGTGTGTCAGTCAGACCGCATTGATCTTTTTGGGCCTGCTGCGCAGTCCAGCGGGAGCAAGCTCCCTCGCCACGGTGTGGTTGCCCATTATCCAACAAGGCAAAAGAGGGGGCTGTGGCGAGTGCTTTTGTGGCGAGGGGATTTATCCCCGCTGGGCTGCGAAGCGGCCCCCTGGAACTGAAGCCTGGGGGTGTCAGGCAGACCGCATTGATCTTTTTTGGGCCTGCTGCGCAGTCCAACGGGGATAAATCCCCTCGCCACAGGAGTTTTGTGTGAGCTTGCTTTCGTGGCGAGGGAGCTTGCTCCCGCTGGGCTGCGAAGCGGCCCCCTTCGCCACAGGTCAGGCGCAGTGGGCTTGCAGCCAGCGCTCACTCTTGATCCGCGCTTGCTCCAGCGTTTTCACATAAGCCAGTTGGCGCTGCTCGCGATGGATGCCGGCGCGGCGCAGTTTCAGGCGTACCCGCGGCGCGGTCGCCACCAGGATCAGGCCGATGCCTCGCTTGCGGTAATCCTTCAGGATGTTTTCAAACGCGGCCAGCGCGGTCATGTCCAGCATCGGCACGGCACTCATCTCCACGATCACCACCCGAACCCCCGGGTCGAAACGGCGTAGCACATCCAGGGCTTTTTCGGCGGCGCCGAAGAACAGCGGCCCGCGGATGCCATAGCAGCGCACATGCTCGGGCATGTCTTGCAACGCCTGGTGGAAGTGGCGGGGCAGTTCGGCGCTGTCGGTCAGTTCACTCATGCGCTTGATGAACAACCCGGCGGCCAGCAACAGACCGACCGCGACGGCCAGCACCATGTCGAACAGCACCGTCAGGCCCAGGCAGGTCAGCAGCACCAGCACGTCGCTGCGCGGGGCGATGCGCAGGGTGTGCAGCACATGCCCGGCTTCGCTCATGTTCCAGGCAACCATGACCAGCAATGCCGCCAGCGCGGCCATGGGCAAGTAGCTGAACAGCGGTGCCAGCAGCACCATCGCCAGCAGCACCACCAGGCTGTGGATGATCGCGGCCAACGGTGACGACGCGCCGCTGCGCACATTGGTGGCGCTGCGGGCAATCGCGGCGGTGGCGGTGATGCCGCCGAACAGCGGCGCCACCAGATTGCCCAGGCCTTGGCCTATCAGCTCGGCATTGGGGTCGTGCTTGCTGCCGGTCATGCCGTCCGCCACCACGGCGCACAGCAGTGACTCGATGGCGCCGAGCATGGCGATGGCGAAGGCGGGGCCCAGCAACTGGCGGATCAGGTCATAGGAAAGGTTCAGGGGGTGGCCCTGGCCGTCCGGCAGATGCCAGGGCCAGTCGAAGCTTGGCAGAAACGGTGGGATGCCCGGGTAGGTGACGCCTTCCACCACGTAACCGAAGCGTTCGCCCAGTGTCGCGACCGGCAAGCCCCAGCGCTCCATCGCCAGCCCCAGCAGTGCGCCCACCAGCAAAGCGACCAGATGCCCGGGGACTTTCGGCACCCAGCGCGGCCAGATGATCAGGAGCGCCAGACAGGTGACGCCGATCAGGCTATCGCCCAGGCGGGCGCCGGGCAGGGCGATGAGCAGTTCGCCGAGCTGTTCCATGTAGTGCCGGGCCTGGCCGACGTTGCTCAGGCCCAGCAGGTCCTTGAGTTGCAACGTGGCGATGACCACGCCGATCCCGGCGGTAAAGCCCAGGATGACCGGGTAGGGAATGTACTGGATCAGCCGTCCGGCCCGCATCAGGCCCAGGGCGATCAGGATCAGGCCAGCCAGCATCGTGCACAACAGCAAGCCGCCCAGGCCGTATTGCTGGGTGATGGGCAACAGGATCACCACGAACGCCGCCGTCGGCCCGCTCACGTTGAAGCGCGAGCCACCGGTGAGGGCAATCAGCGGCGCCGCCACCAGCACGGTGTACAGGCCATGCTGCGGAGGCACGCCAACGGCGATCGCCAGGGCCATGGCCAGGGGGATGGCGATGATCCCGACGGTCAGCCCGGCCACCAGGTCGCCGCGCAGGCGCGCAAGGGTATAACCGGCCTGCCAGCTCTGGCGCCAGGCGGCAAACAATGGTGGGGCGGAGAAAGACATGAATACTCCTCGCAAGGGGGCTGGCACTGGCCCTCGCCACAAAGGCATGCACCGCTAGACCGGGGCTGATGGCTCTTTGAGTATGCCGTGCTCGTTGCGCGGATGTATTGATCTGGATCGTTATTTTTACCGTCCAGGCTCATGCTAGAGTGCCCGGCCAAGACCCCGGAGCTTGCCATGCCTGTCTCGATTCGCCGTTGCGCCGCTGTACTGCTGATATCCAGCCTGCCTTTGACGGCGATGGCCGCACCAATGCACAGCCAGTTCCTGCCCCCCGACGACCTGGTGGCGCGCCAGGAACAGCCCGAACAGCAGCAATTGCTGCAGGTCACCGACTATTCGGTGGTGCTGGGCAATCAGCGTCAATCCAATCAACAGCCGATCCCGGTCACTTCACCCTTGCTGGTGCGCCTCAAGGGCAAGCCACTGAATAAGGGCGCCAGCCTCAACCAGGTGATCCTCAACTTCGACGGCGAAAGCAAAAGCCTGAAGAAGCCGGTTTTCGACGAGGCCAGCAAGACCCTCACCCTGACTTATCCACAGGCCCAATACCGGGTGGTCATCGATCTGCTGCGCAACAACACCGTGTATGTGCAGTTCCTCACCTACGCCAATGGCCACATCTGGGCTGATCTGCACACCGGGGCCGAACGCTCGCGTTGAGCCTCGGGGCCTGCCGGGGGTAAACTGCCCGCCCCGTGAATCGTGCGAGTTGGAGCCGGCAATGCGTAAAGACAAGAAACAGGTGATTGGTGACGAGATTGGCGACGAACAGATCAAGCTGTTCCTCAATTTCGAACCGGTCGATGCCACTTCGCCGTCGCTGCACAAACTGATCAAGGGCTACCGTGGCCTGCGGGTCGATGATTTCGAGCGGTTCCTGACCTTCTTCGTCGAAGCCGGCTACGACCTCCATGGCAAGGATGAGCACGGCAACGACTTCGTGGCATTGGTCCAGGACCAGCGCAACGCCGAGGAATACATCGAATTGATCGAGAAGGCGCGTGGCTGATTGATCATGGGCCTGCTTCGCAGGCCAGCGGGAGCAAGCGCCCTCGCCACAAAACGTCACCCATAAAAAACGCCCCGCTCTCATGGAGAACGGGGCGTTTTTTATGGGGCGAGCCTCAAGCGTAGCTTTGGGTCTCGCTGCTTTGCTCGACCAGCTCCAGCGCGACGTTGTTCTGCGCGTTGATCTTGCGATACAGCGCCGCGTCGGTTTCCAGCACTTTTTCCCGGGCCGGGAAGATTTCCGCGAGCTTGGTGGCCCACTCGCCCTTGGCCTTGTCCGGGAAGCAGCGCTCGATCAGTTCCAGCATGATCGAAACGGTCACCGAAGCACCTGGCGATGCGCCGAGCAGGGCGGCGAGGGTGCCGTCCTTGGCCGCCACCAGCTCGGTGCCGAACTGCAGGATGCCGCCTTTCTTCGGGTCTTTCTTGATGATCTGCACCCGCTGGCCGGCCACTTCCAGGCGCCAGTCCTCGGCTTTCGCCTCGGGGTAGAAGCGCCGCAGCGATTCCAGGCGTTGTTCCATGGATTGCATCACTTCGCTGATCAAGTACTTGGTCAGGTCCATGTTGTCGCGGGCCACGGCCAGCATCGGACCGATGTTGCCGGCCCGTACCGACAGCGGCAGGTCCATGATCGAACCGTGCTTGAGGAACTTGGTGGTGAAGCCGGCGTAGGGCCCGAACAGCAGGGATTTCTTGCCATCGACCACGCGGGTGTCCAGGTGCGGCACCGACATGGGCGGCGAGCCGACCGCGGCCTGGCTGTAGACCTTGGCCTGGTGGTGCTTGACCACGTCCGGGTTGTCGCAGCGCAGCCACTGGCCGCTGACCGGGAAGCCGCCGAAGCCCTTGCTTTCCTCGATGCCCGAGGCTTGCAGCAGCGGCAAGGCCGCGCCGCCGGCGCCCAGGAAGACGAACTTGGCGTCGACTTCGCGGGTGCTGCCGGAATTGACGTCCTTGATGCTCACGGTCCAGCCACTGCCCTTGCGCTTGAGGCCGGTGACGCGCTTGCAATACTTGACCTGGGTGTCCGGTGCGCTGGTCAGGTGCTTGAGCAACTGGTTGGTCAGGGCGCCGAAGTTGACGTCGGTGCCGTTCATGACGCGGGTGGCGGCGATGACCTCATCGGCTGGCCGGCCCGGCATCATCAGCGGCATCCACTCGGCCATCACGGCCTTGTCCTCGGTGTATTCCATGTCGGCGAAGGCATGGTGCTTGCTCAGCAGCTCGAAGCGCTTCTTGAGAAACGACACGCCTTTTTCACCCTGGACGAAGCTCAGGTGCGGTACCGGGGCGATGAACGACTTGGAAGAACCGAACGTGCCCTTTTTGGTCAGGTACGTCCAGAACTGCTTCGACACCTCGAACTGGGTGTTGATGTGCACGGCTTTCTTGATGTCGACACTGCCATCGGCTGCCTGGGGCGTGTAGTTGAGCTCACACAGCCCGGCGTGGCCGGTACCGGCGTTGTTCCAGGGGTTGGAACTCTCCGCGGCACCGGAATCCATCAGCTCGACGACTTCCAGCGAGATCGCGGGGTCGAGCTCCTTGAGCAGTACGGCCAGGGTGGCACTCATGATGCCGGCCCCTACCAGAACTACATCGACTGCTTCGTTATGCGCCATTTAACGCGTCTCCAAAATCTGCAGCACCAAATTGTCGGCATAGCGGCCAGGATTGGCGGGGCAGGTGGTGGTGCCCCAGGTACCCATGGCCAGGATCGCCATGTCCGAATCTTCGCAATTTTTCGCAACTACTGCGGATGCATGCAGCCTGGCCTTACAGAGTCACATGAACTCATTTAAGCGCCGGGCAGGCAATTCGACTTATGGCCGAGACATCCGTTAGCGCAACCAAATCCGTAGCGGACAGGCTTCAGGCAGCGGTTCTTGAGCGATATCCGGTCCTGTATCGTTGGGCTGTTTCAGACGCTAATGGTGCTTGTTCAGACGCAAAACTCTTCATTTGCTCGCCACACTCTTGTGAAGTTGTGAAAACCCGTTTTTTCACGCTCTTTTGAAGACGTGAACCTCAAAAAAGGGCTGTCCCAGCCTGGCACCGCGCCCGGTTTGGTTGCCCCCATGTATTACATGACAGGCAAAACGGGCAGACAGCTCAGTGACCGAGCGTAATGACAGCTCTGCAGATGCGCGAAAAGTGGTCAATGGCTTGAGAAACAGCAAGCGCGCCAGCTTCACTCGATCTGTGTGGGCGGCTCTCTGTGGGCGGTGCGGGGTGCCAATACCTGCGCATCAGCGGCGTTGCGGGGCCCGATCAGGAGACGTCCTTATAATCGGGGGGAGATTGTATCGAAGAAACGCAGGGAAATGGTCGTGATTAATGACTTTTATTAGCCGTCCGGTCAGATGGTCAACAGTTGTCGGTTGCGTGCGCGAGCGCGCACCGGTTGCACGCGGGCGCTGGCGGGCAGTGGCTGGTGCAGCCAGTTGAGGCGGATCTCTTCGATTTCCACCCAACCTTCGCCCATGGGTTGCAGGCTGCATTGCTTGAACGCCTGGCAAAGGCCGTTGCGGTCCAGCAGGGCGAAGCTGCGGTGATGAGGGCGCGGTGTGAACAGGGAAATGAGCAAGCGCATGATCGGATACCGGGTCAGGGAGCTTGAGGCAAGCCTGACAGCGGGCCATGACATGGCGGTGTAAGGACCGTGACAATGGGGTGACAGGAACCGCGGTTACCGGCCCGTGTCAGACATTTGAGTATTCATCGTGCGGTGCTAGTTCCGAGGCCGAGCGCACCGCTATACTGCCGGCCTGTTCGTGCCCGATTCTGGAGAGAAGCGCATGTTGCAACGCCTGTTGTTCGGTTTGATCGCCGTGGCCAGTCTGACCCTCGTCGGCTGCGCCCACAGCCCGCAACAACTCAACCCCGAGCCCAAGCTCAACGCCCAACTGGCGCCCGTAGGACGTGGCCAGCCGGTGGTGGTACGGGTAGTGGACGGTCGTCCGTCGCCGACCCTCGGCACCCGTGGCGGGCTGTACCCGGAAACCAGCGTGATCACGGTGCAGGGCGCGCAAATCCTGCCCAAGCTGCAGGCCCAGGCTGAAGCCGCTGTCCGCCTGCTCGGCTTCACCCCGACCGCGAACGCTTTGAACGCGCCGCAACTGACCGTGACCCTGGCCGAACTCAAGTACCAGTCGCCCAAGGAAGGCATGTACGTGACCGAAGCCACCATCGGCGCGACCTTCCGCTCCGACGTGCAGAATGCCAACCGCCGCTACAGCGGTCGCTACGGTGCGTCGCTGGACCAGCGCTTCGGCATGGCGCCCAACCAGGACACCAACACCAAGCTGGTCAGCGATGTGTTGAGCGATGCCCTGACGCGTCTGTTCAAGGACCCGACCATTGGCCAGGTGCTGGCTGAGTAAAAGTCAACCATCCCCAATGTGGGAGCGAGCTTGCTCGCGATAGCGGCCTGTCAGTCAACAGATGTGTTGGTGTGCGGACGCTATCGCGAGCAAGCTCGCTCCCACAGGTGTTTTTGCAGGAGCGATTTCATGCCGCCTGTGAATACAACTCCAGCACACTGATCCCGGTCAGCAGGTCGGTCTCGGGCAGGTCGGCGTGCTGGTGGCCGCCGAGGGCGCAATACACCAGCCAGTGTCGGTCCTGCACATTGAAGGACAGGCTGTCGACGAGGTTCTGCTGTTCGTCGCTGGGGCTGATGAGGTAGAGGCGGTCCTGGTTTTCGGCGTGAAGCATGATGGGGTCCGGGCTGGTTTGAAGGGCGACAGGGTGGCTTATCCAGATGACGAAACCGTGACGGGGCAAATTAATCGGTCGCCCGGACCTTGCCCCCACAGGTCGGAAAAAACCGCCCAGGGCGGCAGGCTTTCGGTAGAATCCGCGCCCTGTTCGTAGGTCCCGGACGTGTCCTGTCCGTATTTCCGTTTGAGGTTCGTGATGTCGCTGCATCTGTTTTCGCTGTTCGCTGCCCACCCCGCCAAACTGATCAACCTGCTCGCGTTGCTGTTCGCCTGCCCGGGCGGTTGGGTGCTGCATGCGACGCGCCGCCGTGAGCAGCGGGCCCGAGCCTGCCTGCAAGCACGCAGCGGAAACGGTGAGGAGCGCTTCGAGGCGCTGCTGGACCTGGCGACCCAGCGCATGAACCGGTTCTTCTACCGGTTCGGTTTCGGTTGCCTGGCGCTGGCGTTGCTGGTGTCGTGGATCAGCACGCAGATTCACTGATCAGGTTATTGATGTAGGCGTTGTCTGTGGCGAGGGGATTTATCCCCGTTCGAGTGCGGAGCACTCGCCAGGCTTGGATAAGCAAACAATCCTGGGGGCTGCTGCGCAGCCCAGCGGGGATAAATCCCCTCGCCACAGGTATGGCGCTTCTCCTGAGGCCGAGACACGCTCCGCCTTACAACGCCAACCCCGCCTTGACCCGATACTGATTGCGCACCGGCGTCGCGTATTGCAGCACCAGGAACGGTCGGTAGTCCTCCGGGCAAGCGTCCAGTCGGCGTTGCCACTCTTGCTCGGCCTTGGCCAGTTCCTCGGCACCAAACACCTCGGCCGCCGTCGGCACCTGCAATTGCGGGTCGGCGTCAGCCCATTGGGCGTAGGCCAGGTAGTGCACCGGGAACAACCGATAGCCGCCGAGAATCTGCCGGTCCATTTCCACGGCCAATTGCTTGGTGTCCTCGAAGTATTCGGTGATGGGCGCGGCGAAGTTCACATGCACCCGGCCCTTGTAGCCGGTGATGCCCTTGGCAATGCTCACGTCGTCCTCGCCGGGCGCCTTGGTGTAGGTGCCGGTGGTGGCGCGGATGTACAGCTCGCGGGCCTTGGCCTGGTCGCACGGGTCATATTCGTAGCTGATGGACACCGGCGTGAGGTTCAGCGACTGGATCACCTCGCCGAACGGCTCGTCCTTGCGGCTCATGTGGAACATCTTGAGGATCGCCGACTCGGTGCGGTCGTCGCCGTCCTTGGCCCGGCCTTCGGCCTGGGCGATCCAGATCGAGGCGCAGTCGTTGCGGATCGAGTGGTTGATGTAGGCCGACAGCAACTGGTAGGCCGCCAGTTTTTTCCGGCGTCCGGTGAGGGAGCGGTGCACGATGAAACTCTTGTTCAGGCGCATCAGGTCGCTGACGAACGGTTTTTGCAGCAGGTTGTCGCCAATGGCGATGCGCGGTGTCGGCAGGCCGGCGTGGTACACGGCGTAGTTGACGAAGGCCGGGTCCATCACGATGTCGCGGTGGTTGGCGATGAACAGGTAGGCGCTGCCGGACTTGAATTGCTCCACGCCGGTATAGGTCACGCCGTCGGTGGCGCGCTCGATGGTGTGGTCGACGTAGAACTCTACCTTGTCCTGCAAAGTGGCGACGGAGCTCACACCGGCGAACTCACGACGCAATCTTTGCGCTATAAGGGGTTTGAGCATCCAGCCTAATGCGCCGGCCAGGCGCGGGAAGCGGAAGTGGGTGAGGATATCTAGAAACGCCTTGTCGCCGAGCAGCCGTGCCAGCACCGCTGGGACTTCGCTGTCGTCGTAAGGTCGGATGGCATCGAATTCGCCCATCATGCTCTCTTGTTGGAAACGGCTAGGGTAAGTAAAGGTTCGCTCAAAAAACGATGGGGCACGGCCTGGCAGACAAGCCAGGCGAAAATAGCCCTGCAAACAGACCGGCGATTATACGCACAAGTCACCTGGGAGACCCGCGATGCTGGAAACTGCTCTTTATGATTGCCCCTATTGTGGTGAAGAGATCGAGACGTCCGTGGACCTGTCGGGTGGGGACCAGAACTACATCGAGGACTGTCAGGTCTGTTGTCGGCCGGTCACCTTTGTCCTGCAGGTGCATGGCGAGGAGTGGCATCTTGAGGTCCACGCCGAAAACGACTGAGGGGCGCGCCCATGCAACGCATCTACGAGCTGGAAAACCTGATGGAGGGCGAGCTGCTGCAAGGCATGCTCGCCAGCGAGGGCATCACCGCGCATCTGGTGGGCCGCGACCTGGTGGGCGGCGTCGGTGAGTTGCCGATGCAAGGCTTGCTGGGGCTGGCGGTGGAGGACGAGCAGGCGCAATACGCCCGGGAGTTGATCGTTGCGTACAATGCGGCGATGCCCGTGCCCGGCGATGAGCCGCAGAGCTACCCCGGCACGCTGGTCTGTTAGGCTGGCGGCCGTTTGATCAAGAGTTGTGTTGCCCCATGTGTGGACGTTATGCCCTGTTTCGCTGGAACCCCGCTTTCGCGGCCTTGCCCGGCTTTCCGGCCGACCAGAAGGCCCAATGGAATATATCGCCCAACGATTCGGTGCTGATGCTGCGTGTCGGCGCCGACGGCCAGCGGGAACTGGCCCGGGCACGCTGGGGGCTGACGCCGCCGTGGCTGACCGACCTGTCCCGCACCCCGGCCCATGCTCGGGCCGAAACCGTGGCCGAGCAACCGATGTTCCGCGAGGCCTTGCGCCTGCGGCGTTGCCTGCTGCCGGCCAACGGCTTTTATGAATGGCGCGGCGGCACGCGCAAGCGCCCGTACTGGTTGACCCCGGGCGAAGGGTCGTCGTTGTTCTTCGCCGCGATCTGGGAGGCGTATCCGGTGCAGGAGCAAGTGTGGCTGAGCACGGCGGTCATCACCCAGCCGGCGGCGGGGCAGCGCCGGCCACTGATTCTGGACGAAGAAGGCCAGCGCCAGTGGCTAGACCCCGAGACGCCATTGCATGCCTTGCAAGGGCTGCTGGCCAGCGAACCGGCCGCCTTGCGCGAGCGGGTGCTGGCCAACATGGTCAATGACCCGAAGCTCAATGGGCCGGAGTGCCTGACGCCGGCTTGAGGGCATTGGTGTATTGGCTGGCCTCTTCACGAGCCAACCCTTTGTGGGAGCGGGCTTGCTCGCGAAAGCGGTCTAACAGGCAAAGAAGTATCGCCTGACACGTCGCCTTCGCGGGCAAGCCCGCTCCCACAATGGTTTGTGGCGAACACTAATCCTGCGGCCAACCGAATGACTGTGGGAGCGGGCTTGTCCGCGAAGGGGCCGGTACATCCAACATCTTTGCAAGCTGAACCAGCGCATTCGCGGGCAGGCCCGCTGCCACAGGGCTTCTGTGTCAAACCCTGAACTGATTGATCAAGCGCCGCTGCTGCTCCGCCAACTTGGTCAGCCCGGCGCTGGCGGCGCTGGACTCGTCCGCGCCGCTTGCGACTTCATTCGCCACCTGGCCGATGTTGATCACATTGCGGTTGATGTCATCGGCCACGGCGCTCTGTTCCTCCGCGGCGCTGGCGATCTGGGTGTTCATGTCGTTGATCACCGACACCGCCTGGGTGATCGTCTCCAGGGCCTGGGCCGCCTTCGCCGCGTGCTGCACGCTTTCATCGGTACGGTGCTGGCTGTCTTCCATCACCCGCACCACATCCCGGGTGCCTTGTTGCAACTGTTGGATCATCGCCTGGATTTCTTCGGTGGCCTGTTGCGTCTTCTGTGCCAGGTTACGCACCTCATCGGCCACCACGGCGAAGCCGCGTCCCTGTTCACCGGCACGGGCCGCCTCGATGGCCGCGTTGAGGGCGAGCAGGTTGGTCTGCTCGGCGATCCCGCGAATGGCGGTGAGGATCGCGTTGATGTTCTCGCTGTCCTTGGCCAGGGCCTGCACCACGCTTACGGCCTTGCCGATTTCCGTTGCCAGGGCCCCAATGGCCGTGGAGGTGTCCTGGACAATCTGCATGCCCTGGCTGGCGGCCTGGTCGGCGTGGCTGGCGGCCTGCGCGGCCTGGGTCGCATTGCGGGCCACGTCCTGGGCGGTGGCGGTCATTTCCTGTACGGCGGTGGCCACCTGGTCGATCTCCGACATTTGCTTGTGCACGCCCTGGTTGGTGCGGATGGCGATGTCGGCGGTGTGTTCCGACGAATCGCTGACGCTCTGCACCGAGGTCACCACCTGGGTGATCATCCCCTGCAACTTGCTCAGGAAGGTGTTGAAGCCCTTGGCGATCGAGCCCAGCTCATCGGCGCGGTCGCTCACCAGGCGACGGGTCAGGTCGCCTTCGCCCTGAGCGATGTCATCGAGCATCGCCACCATTTGCTTGAGCGGTCGGGCAATGCCATGGCCCACCAGCCAGATCACCAGCAAGCCGATCCCGGCGATCACCAGGCCCACCATCGCCATGCCGAAAATATCCGCCTGGCGCTGGTGGTCGAGGTCGTTCTGCAACGCTTGCAGGTCGGCCATCACCGCGTTCAGCGGCAGTTGCAGCATCAGCGTCCAACGCGCGTTGGTTTCGCCAATGCCGAATGGCATGTACACCTCGATATGCCCGTGTTCTTCATCGACGTCGTAGCGCACTTCGCCGTTGCCGAGCTTGCCCAGGTTGTCCAGTTCGCTGGCGTCGAGCAGGTCGCTGGCTTTCTCTCCGAGCTTGCTCGGGTCCTTGGTGAAGGCCACGAAGCGGTTGTTGCTCGAGAGCAGGGCCATTTCCCCGGCGCCGTCGTACAGCTTGCCGTCGGCGGCCACGAGCATGTCCTGGATGAAGTTCACCGACAGGTCGGCCCCGACAATGCCCTGGAACTTGCCGTCGATGAGAATCGGTTCGATGAACGAGGCGAGCATGGTCATGGTGTCGCCAACCCGGTAGGGCGCCGGGTCGATCACGCAGGCCTTGCGGCTGTCCTGGGAGCACAGGTAGTACTCACTGGCGCGGATGCCGGTGGAGAGCAGTTTCTGGTCGGTCACGTCGGCGAGTTTTTCCAGGCCGAGGGTGCCGTCCTGGTTGCGAAACCACCAGGGCAGGAAGCGCCCGTTGGTTTCCATGCCCACCACCTGGCTGTTCGCGTAGTTGGCGTCGTCGTGATCGATGGCGTTCGGTTCCCAGGCGATGTAGGCGCCCAAGACCTTGGGATTGCGCACCACGGTTTCGCGCAGCAGGCTGATCATCTGCTCGCGGGGCACCTTCAAGGACGGGTTACCGTCCGCGCCCTTCATGCCCATCAGGGCGTTGGTGGTGGCAAGGCCCTTGGCCAGTTGCAGCGGCGCCTCCAGTTCCCGTTGGATCAAGCTGGCCTGGGTTCGGGCCAGGGCGCTGAGGCGCTGTTCGATGAGCTGTTCGAATTGCGCCTTGGTCCGCTGTTGCACCATCTCCTGGGTGCGGGCACCCGCAAACAACGCGTACAGCACCAGGGCGCCGACCACGCTGAGAACGATGGCACCCGCCAGGGCCGCCACGGAAAACTGGATCGATTTGAATTTCATAAAGGCTCCGGACGCAGGATGACGTCTGGAACCTGTATCGGCGTTTGGCCGCCCCGGCATAAGGCGCTGTTCGTCGGATGACTGTTTTGGAGGGGTGAGTGTCGCAAATGGACAGGGTGGGGTGCTGTGCGAAAAATTGTAATCCGTCGTGATGTATCTGGCGCCGATACAAATCACCGCCTAGGATACGCCCACGTTTCCAGGGAGCTTCTTATATGCACAAGACATTGATGGTGAGTGTACTGGGCGCGGGCCTTCTGCTCGCCGGTTGCCAATCGGTGAATACCACCAGCGGCGGAGCCGTGGGCGTGGAGCGCAAGCAGTACATGTTCAGCATGTTGTCGACCGACGAGGTCAACCAGATGTATGCCCAGTCCTACCAGAAGACAGTGGGCGAGGCGAGCACCCAGGGTGCGTTGGACAAGACCAGCAATGAAGCCAAGCGCGTGCAGGCCATTGCCAGCCGACTGATCGCCCAGGCGCCGGTGTTCCGTCCGGACTCGGCGCAATGGAAGTGGGAAGTGAACCTGATCAAGAGCGACGAGCTCAACGCCAACTGCGGGCCTGGCGGCAAGATCATCTTCTACACCGGGCTGATCGATTCGCTGCAACTGACCGACGATGAAATCGCTGCGGTCATGGGCCATGAAATCGCCCACGCCCTGCGCGAGCACGGTCGTGAGGCGATGTCCAAGGCCTACGGCATCGAGATGGCCAAGCAGGGCGCCGGTGCCTTGTTCGGCCTGGGCCAGGACAGCCTGGCGCTGGCCGACACCGTGGCCAACTATGGCATGACCTTGCCCAACAGTCGCGCCAACGAGAACGAAGCCGACCTGATCGGCCTTGAACTCGCCGCCCGCGCCGGTTACAACCCGAACGCCGCGATCACCTTGTGGAACAAGATGAGCAAGGCCTCGGAAGGCGCGCCGCCGGAGTTCATGAGCACGCACCCGGCGTCCAGCAGCCGGATCGCTTCGTTGCAGGCGGCCATTCCGAAGGTGATGCCGCTTTACCAACAGGCCAAGAAGTAACCCGCGCGATGCGCTGATGTGCTTTTGAGGCGAGGGAGCAAGCTCCCTCGCCTCAACGCCTCTTTAAACCCACCCGCTGCTCTGCATCGCCTTGTACACCGCGACAACCGCCAGGACGAAGAAGGCCGAGGCGGCCAGGCGGCGGATCAGGTTCAGGGGCAGTTTCTCGGCCGCGAAGTTGCCGGCCAGTACCACCGGCACGTTGGCAATCAGCATGCCCAGGGTGGTCCCGATGATCACCAGCCACAGCTCCGGGTACTGCGCAGCGAGCATTACCGTGGCGATCTGCGTCTTGTCACCGATTTCCGCCAGGAAGAACGCGATCAGCGTGGTCAGGAATGGGCCGAACGTGCGGGCGGTGGTGGTTTCCTCGTCGTCCAGCTTGTCCGGGACCAGGGTCCACAGCGCCGTGGCCGCGAAACTGGCCGCCAGGATCCAGTGCAAGACCGCATCCGAGAAGATACTGCCCACCCAGGCCCCCACGGCCCCGGCGGCCGCATGGTTGGCGAGCGTTGCCGCGATGATGCCGGCGATGATCGGCCAGGGTTTGCGAAAGCGTGCCGCGAGGATGAGCGCGAGCAATTGCGTCTTGTCGCCGATTTCGGCCAACGCAACGATGGCGGTAGGTACGAGAAATGAGTCCAGCATCAGGTAGTTCCTAAAGGGGCGGGTCGACACGGCTATGACACGTACAGCCTTCCCGCCCCGGGTAAGGTGTGCGTGTCATAGGTCTTGTCAAACCCAGCGACCATCTGCGTGGACGCTTGGGCCGCATACGCCATGGTCTGCTGACCAAGTGTGTTGACGTATGCCGGGCGAGCAGGGCGCTCGCGGGAGACTACTCCCCTAGGACGGAGCGGATTCTGCCTAGGCAAATCCGATAGGGCAAGCGTTGTTTTCCAAAAAGCCTCAGCCGCGCCTGGCCTGGTAGATGCGGAACCCTTGGCCCTCGGCCTTGATTGAGCAGGCACCCAAGTGCTCTTCGATCAGTGGCTGGTACTTGAGGAAACTGTTGGCGACCAGTCGCAGTTCGCCGCCGTTTTTCAGGTGTTTCGCGGCTTTTCGCAGCAGGTTTTCCGTGGCGAAGTAATCGGTGTGCACGCCGACGTGGAACGGCGGGTTGCTCAGGATCGCGTTCAAGCCCATTGGCGCGGCGTCGATCCCGTCACCGGTCAGCACCTCGGCGTCCAGGCCGTTGGCCGCCAGGGTCAGGCGACTGCTGGCGGCGGCGAAGGCGTCCACGTCCAGCATCGTGACGGTGTTGTGCGGATAGCGCCGCTTGACCACCGCCCCGAGCACGCCGGCGCCGCAGCCGAAGTCCAGCAAATGGCCGCCGGGCAGTTTGTCCAGGTGTTCGAGCAGTAGTGCACTGCCGCGATCCAGGCGACCGTGGCTGAACACGCCGGGCAGGCTGACGACGGTCAGTGGGCCTTCGGCCAAGGGCAATTCGTAGGTCTGGGCCAGGCTTTCCAGAGGCTTGGCCTCGGGGGCGTTGGCCACGGTGACCTGCCACAACTGGCAATGCCGCGCGCTGTCGAGCTTGCGCGGCTTGCCAAAGGGGTTGAGCTGCTTGGACGCGCCTTCGATGCCGCTGCGTTTTTCCCCGACCAGGTACACCTCGCGGCCGGCCAGGCGCGCCGCCACGGCGTTGAGGATGTAGTCGGTGAGGTCCTTGGCCTTGGGCAGGAACACCACGGCAGTGTCGAACCCGCGTTCGGGCACGGTGACGCCAAAGTGGCTGCGCTGTGGGAAACGCGCGTCCAGCGCCGCCTGATCGCCAGCGTGCCAGCACCAGCCGTGGGCGTCGGGCAGGCGGCCGAGCAGGTCGTCGGCGGGCAAGCCGGCCAGCAGCACCGAGCCCTGGAATAACTCGGCCTGACGAAGCAGTACTTCACTGCGCGGGTCCATGGTCTGCTCCTTGAAAAAAGTGCGGCAGTTTATCAACTGACGACCCGTCGCGCTGTACCGCTGAAAAAGCCCTGGGCGTTTTCGCACATTTGCCCAACGATCCGCTGCCGCGCCTCGCGGCTGCCCCAGGCATTGTGCGGGGTGACAATCAAGCGCGGGATGTCGCTCGCCAGCAGGGGGTTGCCCTGGCTTGGCGGCTCCACGCTCAGCACGTCGGTAGCGGCACCGCCCAGGTGGCCGCTGCGCAGCGCCTCGGCCAGGGCCTGTTCGTCGATCAGGCCACCGCGGGCGGTGTTGACCACGAAGGCGCCGGGTTTGAGTTGGGCCAGTTCGCGGGCTCCGATAAGGTTTCGCGTGTGTTCGTTGAGCGGGCAGTGCAGGGTCAGGGCATCGACCTGCGGCAGCAACTGGTCAAGCGCCAGGCGGTCTGGACGGGCCGGGCGTCCGGGAATCTGCCCCAGCAGTACGCGCATGCCGAAAGCTTCGGCCAGCCGCCCGACGGCGCTGCCCAGTTCACCGTGGCCCAGCAGACCCAGGGTCTTGCCTTGCAGCTCGACGATCGGGTAGTCCAGCAGGCAGAACTGCGAAGCCTGCTGCCAGCGTCCTGCACCAACCGCTTTCTGGTAGTCGGCCAATCGTGTCGCCAGGTTCAGCAACAGCATGATCGTGTGTTGGGCCACCGACGGCGTGCCGTAGCCCTGGCAATTGCACACGGTGATGCCATGGTTGCGGGCAGCCACCAGGTCGACATTGTTGGTGCCGGTGGCGCTGATCAGGATCAGCTTCAATCCGGGGTTGGCGGCCATCGCGGCCGCGTCGATCACCACTTTGTTGGTGATCGCCACGGTGGCGCCCTTGAGCCGTTCGGCCACCTGCTCCGGCGAGGTGCGGGCGAACAACTGCAACGTGTGGAAGCAGTTGCGCAGCGGCTCCAGGTCCAGGTCGCCGAGGTCCAGGGACGGGTGATCGAGGAAAACGGCGCGGGCGGTGTTTGTCATCAGCTGTACCTTTTATGTCTGGAACCGAAGGCGTAATGTGGCGAGCCTATCAGATGCGTTGTGGCATGACGCCGGGCATGTCTGGCAAGGAAGCGGACCGTGGCGAGGGAGCTTGCTCCCGTTCGAGTGCGCAGCACTCGCAGGCTTCCTGGGGCCGCTTCGCAGCCCAGCGGGAGCAAGCTCCCTCGCCACAAAGCTGTTTCGCCACGATGTTCCACTTAACGAGAATGGCCGCCAAGGAGCCCCCATGTACCTCACCGAGTTTCTCACCGTCGCCCTGATCCACCTGCTGGCCGTCGCCAGTCCCGGGCCGGACTTTGCCGTGGTGGTGCGTGAAAGCGTGACCCACGGCCGGCGCGCCGGGACCTGGACGGCCCTGGGCGTGGGCACGGCGATCTTCCTGCACGTGGGCTACTCGTTGCTGGGCATCGGCCTGATCGTGTCGCAATCGATCGTGCTGTTCAACGCGCTGAAATGGGCCGCCGCCGCGTACCTGCTGTACATCGGCTTCAAGGCGTTGCGGGCGAAACCGGCCAAGCCCACCGAGGAAAACCTGCACAAGGAAGTCGGCGAGCGCAGCGCTCGCGGGGCGTTTACCGCAGGCTTCATCACCAATGGCCTGAACCCCAAGGCCACGCTGTTCTTCCTGTCGCTGTTCACCGTGGTGATCAACCCGCACACGCCGCTGGCGGTCCAGGCCGGCTATGGCGTGTACCTGGCGGTCGCGACCGCGGTGTGGTTCTGCCTGGTGGCCATGTTGTTCAGCCAGCAACGGGTGCGTGCCGGTTTCGCGCGCATGGGCCACTGGTTCGACCGCACCATGGGCGCGGTGCTCGTCGCCATTGGCGTGAAACTGGCCTTCACCGAAATGCATTGAGCCGCTGAATGCCCCGGGTTCATGCCCGGGGTGATCTGCCCATCAGGCCTGGCGTCGGCGGGCGTAGTCCAGGAATGCTTCGAGGTCGTCGCTGCACAGCAAGGGCGAGATGGCCTTGACCTCCTCCAATGGCCACTCCCACCAGGCTGACGCCAGCAGGGCCTGGCGCACCGGTTCCTCGAAGCGCCAGCGGATGAACCGACAAGGGTTGCCGCCGACAACGGCGTAGGGCTCGACATCGCGCGTCACCACGGCACCGGCGGCCACGACAGCGCCGTGGCCGATGGTCACGCCGGAGAGAATCATCGTTTCGGCGCAGATCCAGCAGTCGCTGCCAATCACCACGTCACCCTTGGTCGGGTTGCTGCCGGGAATGTGCCTGGCCTCGTCGATCATCAGCGGGAATGGAAACGTACTGACCCAGTCCATGCGATGCCCACCCCCCAGAAGGATCTTCACACCGTTGGCGATGGAGGTGTAGGCGCCGATCTTGAGCACCGTGTCGTCGCCGAACTCGGTCACCTCGGGGATGCCATAAGTGCCGACGCCGACTTGATACCGGGGGTAGCGCAGGCGGATTTTCTCCGGGGCCCTTTCGAGCTTTTCCAGGCGCTTGAGGTACTTGCGGGTCCTGCGCTCCTTGAGCTTCTGCAAAAACTTCACGAACCGGACCTCACGGTCGAGCGTGACAGCAGCAGCCGCCGGAAACGCCGCAGGCTGGTCTTGTTCCAGTGACGCCATGGAATGCTGCGCAGCAGTTTCCAGGCGTCTTTCTTGTCTTCCACCACGGCGTACTTCAGTGCCTTGTGAATCAGCACGATGCGGGCTGATTCGTACTCGGGATGATCACGATAGGGGGCGATGGCCGCCAGGTCCGCTTCGAGCATCAACTTGTACTTTCGCGACAGGTTGTCGGGGTGGCGTCGATAACGCGTGACCGTGACGGGCAACTCGTGGACTTCATAGCCCTGGTGCGCGATGCGCAGGGTGATCTGGAAGTCCTGGACCCGCAGCAACGGGTCATAGAAGTCGGCGCTGCGCAGGGCGCTCATGCGGTACAGCGCCGTTGGCGCGCCAATCACCACCGCCTCGCGCAGGATGTCGTCGAAGGTGTAGACCCGGGTGGTGGTGCGGCGTTGTTCCTTGATGGCCTGGCCGTTGCTGTTCATGTAGATGATCAGCGCGCCGACACACCCCGTCTCGGGATGATGGTCGAGGTAGTCGGCGCGCACGCGCAACGAGTGCGGCAACATCACGTCATCGAGGTCCGGCGTCGACACATACGCGCCCCTGGCGTATTTCAGGCCATGGTTGAGTGCGGCGCTGACGCCTTGGTTCGCCTGGGAATAGAGCTGGAAGTCATAGGTCTGCTGCAACTGCCGGAGCATGGCAAGGCTGTTGTCGGTCGAGCCGTCGTCGACCACGATGACTTCGTAGTTCGGGTAATCCTGCGCGAAGATGCTGTGAATGGCCTCTTCCAGGTACTTCTCGGCGTTATAGCAAGGCGCCACGATTGAAACCAGCGGCAGCGTTTGCGACGCGGTGGCCTGGGGAGGCGCTAGTTCAGTGCTCATTGTTCTCCGTAATGGCCAGGCGGCAATCTTTATTCGTCCATGGGGTTTTGTAACAAAGCGGATGACATATGCTCGCCTTTGAAGACCGTTCTGACAAGGTTTAGTACAAATGGCCCGGGAACCGAGTGCTAGCTGGCTCAAGGCTAGCATTCATGGCCCGATCAAATCATTCCTTTGGCTGATTTGGTCGGTGTATAAGCCCTCTAGAGTGCTTACCTCCAGCCAAGACCGTGCAGTCAGAAAAGGGACTCCCATGTTGCAGACTCGCGTTATTCCCCCAGCCGAAGGCGCTTATCAATATCCGTTGCTGATCAAACGACTGCTGATGTCCGGTGCCCGTTATGAGAAAACCCGCGAGATCATCTACCGTGACCAGTTGCGCTACAGCTACCCGACGCTGATCGAACGGGTCGCGCGCCTGGCCAATGTCCTGACCGAGGCCGGGGTCAAGGCGGGCGATACCGTGGCGGTGATGGACTGGGACAGCCATCGCTACTTGGAGTGCATGTTCGCCATCCCGATGATCGGGGCCGTGATCCACACCATCAACGTGCGTCTGTCGCCGGAGCAGATCCTCTACACCATGAACCACGCCGAGGACCGCTTCGTGCTGGTCAACAGCGAGTTCGTCGGCCTGTACCAGGCCATTGCCGGGCAACTGACCACGGTCGAGAAGACCCTGCTGCTCACCGACCTGCCGGAAAAAACCGCCGAGCTGCCGAACCTGGTGGGCGAGTACGAGCAGTTGCTGGCCGCCGCCAGCCCCACCCATGACTTCCAGGACTTCGACGAAAACTCCGTCGCCACCACGTTCTACACCACCGGCACCACCGGCAACCCCAAGGGGGTGTACTTCACCCACCGGCAACTGGTGCTGCACACCATGGGCGTGGCGACCATCATGGGGTCCATCGACAGCGTGCGGTTGCTGGGCACCAATGACGTCTACATGCCGATCACGCCGATGTTCCATGTACATGCCTGGGGGCTGCCGTACGTGGCGACCATGCTCGGCCTCAAGCAGGTCTATCCGGGCCGCTACGACCCTGAACTCCTCGTGCAGCTGTGGCGCAAGGAAAAGGTCACCTTTTCCCATTGCGTGCCGACCATCCTGCAGATGCTCCTCAACGCCAAGGGCGCCCAGGGCACCGATTTCGGCGGTTGGAAAATCGTCATCGGTGGCAGCGCCCTGAACCGCAGCCTCTACGAAACGGCCAAGGCCAGGGGGATCCAGCTCACCGCCGCCTATGGCATGTCGGAAACCGGCCCGCTGGTTTCCTGCGCGCACCTCAACGCAGAATTGCTCGCGGGCAGCGAGGACGAGCGCACCACCTACCGGATCAAGGCCGGCGTGCCGGGGCCGCTGGTGGAGGCGGCGATTATCGATGCCGAGGGCCGCTTCCTGCCTGCCGACGGCGAGACCCAGGGCGAACTGGTGCTGCGTGCGCCGTGGCTCACCGAAGGCTACTTCAACGAGCCGCAGAAGGGCGCCGAGCTCTGGGCGGGCGGCTGGCTGCACACCGGTGACGTCGCCACGCTCGACAGCATGGGCGTGATCGACATCCGCGATCGGATCAAGGACGTGATCAAGACCGGTGGCGAATGGATCTCGTCCCTGGACCTGGAAGACCTCATCAGCCGTCACGTGGCGGTACGCGAAGTAGCAGTCGTCGGCGTCCCCGATCCACAGTGGGGCGAGCGTCCGTTTGCCTTGCTGGTGATTCGCGAAGGGCATCAGATCGGGGCGCGCGAGCTCAAGGAACACCTCAAGCCGTTCGTCGAACTGGGGCACTTGAGCAAGTGGGCGATCCCGAGCCAGATCGCTCTTGTTACTGAAATTCCCAAGACCAGCGTCGGCAAGCTCGACAAGAAGCGCATCCGCGTCGATATCACCGAATGGCAGAGCAACAACAGCACTTTCCTCTCGACGCTTTGAGCCTTTTTACCGTGCCCGAAAGGGCACGGCAGCCCCACCAAGCAAGCGCTTGCCTTGTCAAACCGCAAATTTCAGCCATCCTTGCCGTGCCGACACCTGTCGGCCTGGCGAAAGGACTGTTCCAGAGTGGTCGGGGCTGCAAATCACACTTTAGAGGGATCAAGCCGTACTACCTGCTGGCTATAGTCCGTTGACGGATTTTTCAGGAACGGGGCGCACGCACGAAAGGGTGATGCGACTTCGACGGATGTCGGGACGCTGCCGCTCCCAGCCGTTGGGGTGTTCCTGGATAACCACTGCCATAACAATAATGCAATGGAGTAGCGTCGATGACCTCAGCAACCACGTTCTGGCGCCGGGCAAAATTGCCTCTGGCGGTCAGTCTCGCCTCTTCGCTCGCCGGGCCAGCCTTCGGCGTCAGCTTCAACATCGGTGAAATCGAAGGCCAGTTCGACTCGTCCCTGTCGGTCGGCGCGAGCTGGTCCACGGCCAAGCCCAACAAGGACCTGATCGGCGTCAACAACGGCGGCAAGGGCCTGTCCCAGACCTCCGATGACGGCCACCTGAACTTCAAGCGTGGGGAAACCTTCTCGAAGATCTTCAAGGGCATCCATGACCTGGAGCTGAAATACGGCGATACCGGCGTGTTCGTACGTGGCAAGTACTGGTACGACTTCGAACTCAAGGACGAAAGCCGCCTGTACAAGGACATCAGCGACAACAACCGCAAGGAAGGCGCCAAGTCCTCCGGCGGACAGATCCTCGACGCATTCGTCTACCACAACTACGCCATTGCCGATCAACCGGGCTCGGTTCGCCTGGGCAAGCAGGTGGTCAGTTGGGGTGAAAGTACCTTCATCCAGGGTGGCATCAACTCCATCAACCCGGTCGACGTGTCCGCGTTCCGTCGTCCTGGTGCCGAGATCAAGGAAGGCCTGATCCCGGTCAACATGTTCTACGTGTCCCAGAGCCTGACCGACAACCTCTCGGCCGAAGCCTTCTACCAGTTGGAGTGGGACCAGACCGTGGTGGACAACTGCGGTACGTTCTTCTCCCAGCCGGATGTGATTGCTGATGGGTGTACCGATAACCTGCGGGTGCTGAGCAAGCGTTCCACGCTCCCAGCCGCCGCGTTGGGCCCAGCGGCCGCACTGGGTGTCGACGTCAACGAAGAAGGCGTACTGGTACGCCGCGGGCCGGATCGCGACGCCCGTGACAGTGGTCAGTGGGGCGCTTCGTTGAAGTACATGTTCGAGCCGCTGGACACCGAGTTCGGTGCCTACTTCATGAACTACCACAGTCGTGCGCCGATTTTCAGTGCCACGGGTGCCTCGCAGTCGGTCTACAACATCGCTGCAGGATTGCCCCCTCCGTTTGCCGGACTGGCGCCTCTGCTGGTTGCAGGCAACTCGCAATATTTCGTCGAATATCCGGAAGACATTCGCCTTTACGGCCTGAGCTTCTCCACGACGCTGCCTACCGGTACGGCGTGGAGCGGTGAATTGAGCTATCGCCCAAATGCACCGGTGCAATTGAGCACCACCGATATCCTGTTCGCCGGCGTTCGCCCGCTCGGTGGTCCTACGTTGGGCAATGCGTCGCTGCTCACGGGTGTGCCAGGCCAGGATCTGCATGGTTATCGCCGCAAGGAAATCACTCAGTTCCAGACCACCTT
Source organism: Pseudomonas chlororaphis (assembly GCA_001023535.1). Taxonomy (NCBI): domain Bacteria; kingdom Pseudomonadati; phylum Pseudomonadota; class Gammaproteobacteria; order Pseudomonadales; family Pseudomonadaceae; genus Pseudomonas; species Pseudomonas chlororaphis. The sequence goes on along the minus strand of CP011020.1, from coordinate 1,000,822 downwards.
TACCCACTTCTTGGATCAGGTCATGGGCGCCAGTCGTCTCACGCTGGTAGGTGAAGTCGGCGTTACTCATGTTGGAGGCTTGGAAAGCAAGTCGGACGTTCGCTATGGGCGGGACCCTGTCTTTGGTCCGGGTCAACTGCCCGACGGAGCCTGTAACAGGCTCAACGGCGCTACCGCCGCAGGTGGCGGCCAAACCGTCGGCAACGTCAACAGCAACTGCGACAACGACGGCTTCACCACCTCCACCTCCTGGGGCTACCGCGCTCGCGCCATCTGGGAATACCCGGACGTGTTCGCTGGCGTGAACCTCAAGCCCAACGTGGCCTGGTCCCATGACGTCAAAGGCTACTCGCCAGGCCCTGGCGGCAACTTCGAGGAAGGCCGCAAAGCCGTCAGCCTCGGGCTCGATGCCGAGTACCAGAACACCTACAACGCCAGCCTGGCCTACACCAACTTCTTTGGTGGCGACTTCAGCACCGTGGACGATCGTGACTTCCTGGCGCTCAGCGTCGGCGTGACCTTCTAAGCACCGTATTTCAGGACGACACACTATGAAAATAACAAAGAATCTGATGCAGGCCGGTGTTCTGGGGTTATCCCTGCTGGCCGCCAGCGTCATGGCGGCAGTACCCGCGGCCGAGGCCGATAAACTTGGCAAGAGCCTGACGCCGATGGGCGCCGAGATGGCCGGCAATGCCGACGGCTCGATCTCGGCCTGGAAACCCATGGCCAAGAATGCCGGTTCCGTGGACAGCAAGGGCTTCCTCGCCGACCCATATGCCAGTGAAAAACCGCTGTTCACCATCACCGCGCAGAACGTCGACCAGTACAAGGACAAGCTCGCGCCGGGTCAGTACGCGATGTTCAAGCGTTACCCGGAAACCTTCAAGATGCCGGTCTATCCGACCCATCGCGGTGCCACCGTGCCGGACGAGGTGTTCGCCTCCATCAAGAAAAACGCGGTCAACACCAAGCTGGTCTCCGGCGGTAACGGCTTGGAAAACTTCGAGACGGCGGTGCCGTTCCCGATTCCCCAGAGCGGCGTGGAAGTCATCTGGAACCACATCACGCGCTATCGTGGCGGCAGCGTAACGCGCCTGGTCACCCAGGCCACCCCACAGCCCAACGGTTCGTACAGCCTGGTGTACTTCCGCGACCAGTTCGTGTTCCGCGACAAGATGAAGGATTTCGATCCGGCCAACCCTGGCAACATCCTGTTCTACTTCAAGCAGCAAGTGACCGCGCCGGCGCGCCTGGCCGGTGGTGTGCTGCTGGTGCACGAAACCCTCGACCAGGTGAAGGAACCGCGTTCGGCGTGGGTCTACAACGCTGGTCAGCGCCGTGTGCGCCGTGCCCCGCAAGTGTCCTACGACGGCCCGGGTACCGCCGCCGACGGCCTGCGTACCTCCGACAACCTGGACATGTACAACGGCGCGCCGGATCGCTACGACTGGAAGCTGGAAGGCAAGAAAGAGCTGTATATCGCCGCCAACAGCTACAAGATCGATTCGCCGCAACTCAAGTACGCCGACATCCTCAAGGCTGGCCACATCAACCAGGACCTGACCCGCTACGAGCTGCGCCGTGTCTGGCACGTGACCGCGACCCTGAAGGAAGGCCAGCGCCACATCTACGCCAAGCGTGACTTCTTCATCGACGAAGACACCTGGCAAGCCGCGGTCATCGACCATTACGACGGTCGTGGCCAACTGTGGCGCGTGGCCGAGGCCCATGCCGAGAACTACTACGACAAGCAAGTGCCGTGGTATGCCCTGGAAACCCTCTACGACCTGCAGTCCGGCCGCTACCTGGCGCTGGGTATGAAGAACGAAGAGAAACAGGCCTACGACTTTGGTTTCACCGCCAGCACGGCCGACTTCACCCCGAACGCACTGCGTCAGGACGGCATTCGCTAAAACCGCTTTACCCGAGGCCGCATCCTCGAAGAAACGCCCCGACCTGGTTCGGGGCGTTTTTTTCCCGAACACAAAGTCCTGTGGCGAGGGCGCTGCTCCCGCTGGGTTGCGCAGCAACTCCAAGGCAACCCGCCTTGTTTAGCTGGCACCTGAGCACTTTGCTTCGCGGTCCAGCGGGAGCAAGCTCCCTCGCCACGGAAGGGATGTCTGGCGCGTTTTTCAGGGCGAATCGACTTGTAGTCTTTTTGTAGCCATTTGTAGCACTCCCTTCAATACCTCCTCGTTTACCGCTAGTCTGCGGACATCTGCAACGCCGCCATCCGCCTTTCAACAAGAGTCGGCCATGACTGATTTGTCTTCACTTCCGGATTCTGCCCGCGCAGCCATCGCGGTCCAGGACGGGCGTTTCTACCGCCCGCCCTTGCCCGATGGCCACGTCGTGCGGCCGCGGTTGTGCGAGCGTTTGAGTGCGGGGCTTGGCGGCCGGCTGTTGTTGGTGAGCGCCCCGGCGGGGTTCGGCAAAAGCTCCCTGGCGGTGGAGTTCTGCCAGAGCCTGCCGGCCCATTGGCAAAGCCTCTGGCTGGGGTTGAGCGCCCGGGATAACGACCCGGGGCGTTTCCTGGAGCGGCTGCTCGAAGGGCTCCAGGCATTCTTCCCGCAGTTGGGCCGTCGGGCGCTGGGGCTGTTGAAGATGCGCCAGCGGCATCAACCCTTTGCCTTTGAAGAGTGGCTCGATGGCCTGCTGGACGAGCTGTCCAGCCATCTTTCAGCGCGCGACCCATTGCTGCTGGTACTCGATGACTATCACCTGGCCCAAGGGCCGGTGCTGGATCGTTGCCTGCAATTTTTCCTCAACCATCTGCCCGAAGGCCTGTTGGTGCTCGTCACCAGCCGCCAGCGGCCGGACTGGCACCTGGCGCGCCTGCGCCTGTCGCGGCAACTGCTCGAACTGAGCGAACAGGACCTGCGCCTGACCCATGAAGAAGCCCAGACCCTGCTCCAGCATCACAGCAGTTCGTTGCGCGGCGAGGCGTTGGACAATCTCATCCAGCGCAGCGAAGGTTGGGTGGCCGGGTTGCGTTTCTGGCTGCTGGCCGCCGCCGAGGCCGCCGCCGAGGCCGGCACCGAAGGCCTGCTGCCGCAGTCCCTGCACGGCGGGGAAGGGCTGATCCGCGATTACCTGCTCGAAGAAGTCATCGACTGCCTGCCGGCCGAGGTGCAGGCATTTCTCTACGACACCGCCCCCCAGGAGCGCTTTTGCAGCGCGTTGTGCGACGCGGTGCGCGAGGCTCACGACAGCGCCGAGATCCTGCGCTACCTGGCGTCCCACCAGGTGTTCCTAGTGCCGCTGGACGAGCACGGTCATTGGTACCGCTATCACCACCTGTTTTCCGACCTGCTGCGCAGCCGTCCCAGTGCGCCGGCCATGGTCCCGGCCGCGACCCTGCACCTGCGCGCCTGTCGCTGGTTCAATGCCCAGGGCCTGATCGACGAAGCGGTGGAGCAGGCCCTGCGGGCCGGGCACCTGGACGTGGCGGCGAACCTGGTGCAGAACCTCTCGGAGGAGCAACTGCTGGCCGAGCAGAACGTCGGCATGTTGTTGCGCTGGAAAATGGACCTGCCCGACAGCCTGCTCATCAGCACCCCGCGACTGATCGTGCTCTACAGCTGGGCGCTGGGGCTGGCCTGCCAACTGGACGCCGCCGAAGAGTTGGCGGCGCACCTGAGCCGGTTCCTGCCGGCACCGTCGGCCACCGCGCAGAAATCCATGCTCGCCCAATGGCTGGCCTTGAGCGGGATCGTTGCCCGTGGCCGCGGCGATCGCGAAGCCACTGTGCGCTATTGCAGCGAAGCGCTGGAAAGCCTGCCGCAAAAGCGCTATGGCCAACGCCTGATGTGCCTGTCCACCTTGTCGAACCTGGCGATTGCCGACGGCGACCTGTGGCGCGCCCGTGCCTTGAATCGCGATTCCCTGGAGCTGGCGCAACGGGTCGGCAACCCGCTGTTCGAGGCCCTGGCCCATTACGATCGCGCCAGGGTCCTGCAAGCCCGCGGTGAGATCCAGCGGGCGCTGGATGAAGTGCATCAAGGCCTGCAACGCTTGCACGCGCTGTCGCCGCAACGGCTTTACGCGGTGCGGGCGCGGCTGACCCTGTACGAAGGTTTCCTGCTGACCTTGCGCATGCAACCCCAGGCTGGGTTGACGCGGTTGCAGGCCGGCCTGACCGAAGCCCGGGCCTGTCGCGACATCAGCGTGCTGCTCGGTCATTGTGTGATCGCGCGGATCGAAGGCAACAACGGCGAGTTCGCCCGGGCCTTCGCCGAACTGGCCGAAGCCGAGCGCCTGATGCACATCTGGGACGTGCCCCCGATCTACTACCTGGCGATGATCACCCTGGTCAAATGCGAACTCTGGCTCGCCCAGGGCCGCACCGACCTGGCCGAGGCCTGGCTGTCGCGGCTGGGGCAGACCTACACCGGCGAGCGGGCGGCCGCGCCACCGGAGTTCCATCCGCAACTGCCGCTGCATGTCGAGCTGCAACAGGCGCTGCTCGAATCCATCCGTGGCCAGCCGATGCTCGCCGAGGGACGGCTCAATGCCTTGCTCGAACAGGGTCAGCAGACCGGCCGGCAAATGCTCAGTGTGATGGCGCTCAACCAGAAAGTCGCCCTGTTGCTTGAGCTTGGCCGCGAATCCGAAGCGCGGCGCGCCCTGGCCCAGGCGTTCGAAGCGGCTGCCGGCGGTGTCTTGCAGCCCTTCGAATGGCTGCTGGGCGAGCACCGTGAATGGCTGCGTGAACAACTGCTGCACGCCGCCCCCGGCCCTGTGCGCGAACAATTGCTCGAACGCCTGCCGTCGGCGGTGGCCCTGCCGGCCGAGCCTTCGACACCGGTCGAGACCCTCAGCAGCCGCGAGCGCGCGGTGCTGCAATTGATCGCCCAGGGCTGCTCGAACCAGGAAATCAGCGAGCAATTGTTTATTTCGCTGCACACGGTGAAGACCCACGCCAGCCACATCAACAGTAAACTCGGCGTCGAGCGCCGCACCCAGGCGGTGGCGCGGGCGAAGGCGTTGGGGTTGTTGGGGTGAATGAGGTACGGACTCGCGCAAACATCTGTGGCGAGGGAGCTTGCTCCCGTTGGGTTGCGAAGCGACCCTGAAACCTGCAGGCGCGATGTGCCAGGCTATTGCTCGGGGCTGCTGCGCAGCCCAGCGGGAGCAAGCTCCCTCGCCACGACAGCGCTCGGTCCATGATAAGGAATGTTCAATGCCACCCCTCTACAAAACCATCCCATCCCCCGTCGGCCAACTGACCCTCGTCGCCCGTGAGCGCAAGCTGGCGGCCATCCTGTGGGAGAGCGAGCGGCTCAACCGGGTACGCCTGGGGCCGCTGGAAGAGGACAGCCAGCACCCGACCCTCAAGGAAACCGAGCGCCAACTGGCGGAGTATTTCGCCGGCCAGCGCAGCCGTTTCGAGCTGGAACTGGATTTTGCCGGCACCGACTTCCAGATCCGGGTCTGGCAGGCATTGCTGACCATCCCCTTCGGCCAGACCCGCAGCTACCGCGACATCGCCATCCAGATCGGCCAACCGACTGCGGTGCGGGCGGTGGGCGCGGCCAACGGGCGCAACCCGATCTCGATCATCGCCCCCTGCCACCGCGTCATCGGCAGCTCCGGCAGCCTGACCGGTTTCGCCGGCGGCCTGGCCGCCAAACAGTTCCTGCTCAGCCTCGAAGGCCAGCAAACCCTCCAGTTGGCATTCTGAAGACTGCGGGAGCGGGGTGGGCGCAGGATTAGTGTTCGCCACAACCCATTGTGGGAGCGGGCTTGCCCGCGAAAGCGGAGGGGCAGCTTGCAACGATGTTGGACGTACCGGCCCCTTCGCGGGCAAGCCCGCTCCCACAGTTATTCGGGTTGGCCGCAGGATTAGTGTTCGCCACAACCCATTGTGGGAGCGGGCTTGCCCGCGAAAGCGGAGGGGCAGCTTGCAACGATGTTGGATGTACCGGCCCCTTCGCGAGCAAGCCCGCTCCCACAGTTATTCGGGTTGGCCGCAGGATTAGTGTTCGCCACAACCCATTGTGGGAGCGGGCTTGCCCGCGAAAGCGGAGGGTCAGCTTGCAACGATGTTGGATGTACCGGCCCCTTCGCGAGCAAGCCCGCTCCCACAGTTATTCGGGTTGGCCGCAGGATTAGTGTTCGCCACAACCCATTGTGGGAGCGGGCTTGCCCGGGTAGAAACCGGGGACATCCTTTACGTTTTAAACCGGAGACATCGTTTACAGGTGCATAAATACGGTCAGGAGGTGCCTGACCATGCCCTGGAATCGAGAGTCCCCGATGGATCAACGAATCAAACTCATAGGCGACTGGCTGCAAGGCAGCTACTCCAAGAGCGAGCTGGCCCGTCACTACGGGCTCAGCCGACCCACTTTGGACAAATGGCTTGCACGCTACGAGGCGCACGGCATTGATGGGCTAAAGGAGCTGTCACGGCGCCCGCATACGAGCCCTTTCAAAATCAGCGACGAGGTACTTGAGCTGCTGATCGCGTACAAGCGCGAGCATCACAGCTGGGGGCCTGAGAAGTTGGTGCATAACCTTAAGATCGACCATCCAGACCTGTCTTGGCCCACAGTCAGCACGGCAGGCGAGTGGCTTAAGCGAGCAGGTCTGGTGCAAAAGCGCCGTTTCCTCAATCGACCGCCAGCAGGAAAAAATCCGCTGCGTGACGCCACTGGGCCTAATCAGACATGGGCCGCAGACTTCAAAGGTGACTTCGCGCTTCAGAACGGCCAACGTTGTTACCCTCTGACCATTACCGATCACGTCAGCCGATTTCTATTGCTGTGCAGAGCACAAGGCAGCGTTGCCGGTGCCCGCGAAGGATTTGACTGGGCGTTTCGGGAGTACGGTTTACCTGACGTAATCCGCACAGATAACGGCTCTCCTTTTGCCTCTACCGGCATCTCACGCATATCCAGTCTGGCCGCGTGGTGGATACGTTTGGGGATCTATCCGGAGCGAATCCAGCCGGGGCGGCCTGACCAGAATGGCCGTCACGAACGCATGCATCGAACACTCAAGGCTGCTTTGCTTCATGCACCTGAACGTAACCTGGTGGAGCAACAGCTGGCATTCGAACAGTTTCGACAGGAATTCAATTACGTGCGCCCTCACAAGGCCCTAGAGATGAAAGTTCCTGCGGACCTCTATGAGCCATCAAAGCGGCAGTACGATGGGCGCGTGCCTGAGGCCGAGTACGCGGCGGACATGACGATCCGCATGGTTAGGCAGAACGGGTCGATGAAATGGAAAGGCAAGATGATTTTCGTCAGCGAATCTCTGGCCGGTGAGGCGCTAGGACTCAAAGAAGTGGACGATGATGTGTGGGATGTTTACCTCTGCAGCTACCTTTTAGGTAGGCTGAAAAGCGGCGAAAGCCGCCTTTCAAGCCAACAGAAACGTAAAGGATGTCCCCGGTTTCAATTGTAAAGGATGTGTCCGTTTCTACATCGCGAAGGCGGTGCATCAGTCGATAGCCGTGTCGAGCAGGCTGACGCTTTCGCGAGCAAGCCCGCTCCCACAGGGGCGTCCGGTGAGGTCTAGAGCAACTTGTGCTCCATGGCGTACTTCACCAGCTCGGCCAGGGAAGTGATGTTGAGTTTCTGCATCAGCCGCGCCTTGTGGGTGCTGATGGTCTTGCTGCTCAGGGCCAGTTGTTGGGCGATGTCATTGACGTTTGCGCCTTGGGCCAGGCGCTCGAACACAGAAAATTCGCGCTCCGACAGCAGTGAGTGCAACGGGCGCGTGTCGGTCAGGCCGACTTCGAAAACCATCCGGTCCGCCAGTTCCGGGTCTATGTAGCGGCCGCCGGCCGCCACCTTGCGAATCGCCATGAGCAGCAAGGCCGGGTCGCTGTCCTTGGTCGCGTAGCCCGCGGCGCCGACTTTCAGGGCGCGAGCGGCCATTTGCGCCTCGTCGTGCATCGACAGCATCAGGATCGCGGGTGGATTGTTCAGCGCACGGATCCGCGGGATCGCCTCCAGGCCATTGACGCCCGGCATGGAAATATCCAGCAGCACGACCTCGCAAGGCACCTGGCGCAGGATATCGAGCAGTTGCTCGCCATTGCTCGCCTCACCCACCACCACCAGGTCCTTCGCCAGGCCGATCAACTGCTTGATGCCTTCACGGACGATGGTGTGGTCTTCGGCTACCAGTACACGGATCACATTCTTCTCCAGATTCAGGATCTCATCGCGAGCGAGCTCGCTCCCACAAGGTTTGTGTACACCTCAATCAATGTGGGAGCGAGCTTGCTCGCGATAGTGTCAGCCCAGGCAACCCAAACCATCAGGCCTCCTCCAACGGCACCCATACCGCCAGTGTAGTCCCCTCCCCCGGGTGGCTTTCCAGGGACAACCGCCCGCCCATGATCAGCACCCGTTCACGCATGCCGACCAGGCCAAAGGATGTCGGCCGACCTGCCGCTGCGATGAATCCTACACCGTCGTCGCTGACGGTCAGACACAATTCATCGCCCTCGCGCACCAGCGTCAGTTCCACGGTATGCGCCTGGGCATGGCGCATCACGTTGGTCAGCGCCTCCTGGAGAATCCGGAACAGGCCAATGGCCTTGGCATCGCTCAGGGGTGGCAGATTGTCCGGCACCTGCACCAGGCACGGAATCTGCGTACGGGCCTCGAAGCGCCGGGCCTGCCATTCGATGGCCGAGGCGATGCCCGCGTCGAGGATCGGCGGACGCAACGCCGTCGCCACGTCCCGCACCAGCTGGAACAACTGGGCGATCAGGCGCTTCATGCTGTTGAGTCGCTCCTGAAGGCCTGGGTCCAGTTGCGCGTAGGCCAGTTCACACATGGAAGTTTCCAGCTTCAACACCGTCAACATCTGGCCTAATTCGTCATGGACTTCCCGGGCGATGCGGGCCTTTTCCTCTTCCCGCACGCTTTCCAGGTGCGCCGACAACTCGCGCAACTGCTCCCGGGAGCTGGCCAGCTCCAACTCGATGCGCTTGCTGTCGGTGATGTCCCAGACAATGCCGTCCCAGACGTAGGCGCCATCTTCCAGCCGCCGGGTGATCGCCTTGATCTCGGCCCAGCGCTCCTGGCCTTCGCGGGTCAGGATGCGGCCCTGCCACGACCAGTCGCTGTCGCTGTCCAGCGCCTGGTCCTGAGTGCGGTGGTAACTGGCCTTGTCCTGCGGATGCACCAGGCTGCGCAGCCCGGTGTCACTGCGGGCAAGGGTCGCGGGGGAATACCCCACCAGGCTCTCGCTGCCCTCGCTGATGTAGGCAAAATCGATCTGGCCGCTGCCCGGCGCCCGTTCCAGGCGAAACACCAGGCCCGGTACATTGGCGGCGATGCCTTGCAAGCGCGCCTCGCTTTCACGCAAGGCCGCCAGCGCGCGTCGACGCTCGGTCACGTCGTTGAGGTAGACCACCAGGTATTCGGCGTCGCGAAAGCGCAAAAAGCTCAACGACACGTCGGCCGGCAGAATACTGCCGTCGGCGCGCACGCATTCGGTCTCGAAACTCTGCGGCCCGTCCTCGCTGGCACGGGCACGCTTCCACAGGTTCAGCCAGCGATCCATGTGCAGGCCCGGCTCGAAGTCGATCAAGGGGCGGTCGATGATGGCGCCGGGGGCATAGCCGAGCATGGTTTCGGCGGCGCGGTTGGCATAGCGCACGTGGCTGTCCCAATTGACCCAGAGGATGCCGACCGTGCTCTGGTCAATGGAAAACTGCGTCAGGCGCAAGGCCTCCTCGCTGGCGGCTCGCTGGGCGATGTCCTCGCGCGCGGCCCGCAGTCGCCGCTCCAACGCCCGTTGCTGGCGGCGCTGCCAGAAGACGATGGCGATGCAGCTCAATGACAAGGCCAGCATCAGCAGGGTGAGGTTCTGCCAGAAGCCCGGCGTCTCGGTCAGGCGCGGGTACTTGGGTTTGAGCCAGCGACTGTGCAGTTGCTCCAGCTCCTTGGCCGGAATCGCCTGCAAGCCGCTGTCGATGATCTCGGCCAGTTCCGGCCAGTCCCGGCGCGTGGCCACGCGCAGCAACTGCGGCAAGCCGATGTCGCCGACCACCACCAACCCGGCGAATTCCGGCTCCACCATCAGCCGGCCCAACTGCGCCTCGTCGACCACGGCGTAGCGGGCCTGTTGGCTGAGCAACAATTGCAGGGCCTCGCGCTCCACCGGCACGCCTTGAAGATTCAACATCGGGTAGGTGCTGCGCAAGTAATCCGCGGTGGCACTGGGCATGCGCACCGCCACGCGAACCTGAGCGTCGAGCTTTTCCAGTTCCACGCCCTCGGCGCCTTTCTGTTCACCGACGATCAGTTGCGGCACACGCATGTAAGGATCGGAAAACTGCCAGAGCCGAAGCCCGCTCGGGGACTGGGTGAGGCCAGGCGCGACATCCACCTCGCCGTCGCGCAGCGCCGCCTCCAGCTGTGCGGTGTCCTGGAAGTTGCGCCAGGTGAGTTCCACGTTCAACGCCTTGCCCAGCCACTGCATCAGCTCGACGTTGGTGCCGGACAAGCGTTGCAGGCGCCGGTCGTATTGCGCATAGGGCGCCTGCAACACCAGGCCGACTTGCAGTTGCGGATGTTGCGCCAGCCATTGGCGCTGCTGCGCATTGAGCGCGACCCCGTGCGTGGGCGGCGCGGGCGCGGCCCACGCCATCAAGGGAAGCCATAAACAGCCGATAACCCACAGGCAGCAAAAACGCATCATCGAAGTCTCATGCACTGACAAATACTGACCAACCCATTAGGCTGCCGGAACTACTTCTGGTCATGGAATATCCGATGCCCTCTGTTTACCGCCTGGCCTTGCCAGCATTGTGCCTGTCGCTGATCCTGCCGGGGTCCTTTTCTGCACAGGCCAGCGAACCGGCCCCCGCCGCTGCGGAGCAACCGGCCGAGAAGCCCGCCGAGCGCCAACCCCTGCTCGAGCGTAGCCAGGAAGAAGCCAGCGCCCTGGAACGAAAGGTACCGTCCCAGGAACAGCAGCAACTGCAAGCCGGCAGCGACACCTTCCTGGCCCTCTGGAAACCGGCCAACAGCAGCGACCCGAAGGGCGCGGTCATCTTGGTCCCCGGCGCTGGAGAAACGGCTGACTGGCCGCAAGTCATCGGCCCGTTGCGCAAGAAACTGCCCGATGTAGCCTGGAGCAGCCTGAGTATCACCCTCCCCGACCTGCAAAGCGACGTGATCGCTCCACGCGTGGTGCAAACACCCCCGGACATCAAACCGGCGGACACTGCCGCCGCAGCACCGGATGCCACCACGGCGGCACCGATCGAACAAGTGGCCGGGGGCGAAGCCGACGCGGCGGATCCGGCCGTCGCCGAAACCGGTGAAGAGCACGCCAAAGCCGATGCCGAGCGCATCTTCGCCCGCATCGATGCCGCCCTGGCCTTCGCCGAACAGCAGAGTGCACGCCACATCGTGCTGCTGGGCCATGGCACGGGGGCCTATTGGGCTGCGCGTTACCTGAATGAACGGCAGCCGCCGCAAGTCGAGCGCTTCGTGATGGTGGCCGCCCAGGCGCCAGTCGCCGCCAAGCCTGGCCTGGCCGAACTGACACCGACCTTGAAACTGGCGACCGCCGACCTCTTCTACATGGATAAGCCGCTGGACCGCAACGCGGCGCTGGAGCGTCTGCAGGCGAGCAAGCGCTTGAAAGACTCGACCTTCAGCCAGGTGGCCCTCAAGGCGCTGCCCAATTTCTCGGCAGACCAGGAGCAGCTGTTTCGTCGGGTACGCGGTTGGTTGAATCCGCAAAATGCGGGGCAATAGAAGCCTTTAGTCCATGACGAGAGAGCGAGCGCCCTCGTCATGGGGCCGTCACCGATCCTGCGGAACTAGGCTGTGTACGAAATAGTTTGAAACGCAGGTTAGGCAAGGCAAAAACCGGTGAGGAAGCGCAGTTGACTGGTTGTCAATGAGCATTCCGAGCCGGTTTTTAACGCCGCATAACCAAGTTTCAAGCTATTTCGTACATAGCCTAGCGAAAATCCCGTCGTTCCCGGATCAGCCGATAAGCGTTGTGCAGCTCCCGGGTCTTCTCGGTCGCTTCACGCACCTGCAACGGCGTGGCCCCGCTGCCGGCGATCTTGTCCGGGTGGTGGCGACTGAGCAGGCGTCGGTAGGCCCGTTTGATCTGCGACGGTTCGCTGGTGGCCGAAACCCCCAGCAGGCGCAGCGCCTCCTGATACGTCACGCCGCTTGTGGGCAGCGACAGTTTCTGCGGCTCGTAATCCGCCGCCAGCGCCTTGACCTGCTGCGGCGTCCAGCCTAGCCACTTGCCCCAACGGTCAATCAGTTCACGCTCGCTTTCACCCGCGCGACCGTCCGCCCAGACCATCCGCCAGCACGCGCGCAACACACCCTCGGCCGCATGGGGCTGGACAGCCAGGCGCCGCAGGTAGCCGCGCAACGGGACGTTTTGCGACTTGCCACGGTTGAATGCCGCGATGGCCCGGCGCTGCGCCGGCTCACTCAAATCCAGCGAGCGCATCTCCTGGCGAGCCTGCTGGATATGGCCATCGACCACGCGTCCATCGCTTTTGGCCAACCGGCCCAGCAAGACAAACAACAGCTCATCGTTGCGCAGCGCCGGACGTCCGCCCAACCGCTCGCGCACCTGCGCCCAGTCGTGCAGGTTCAGGCGCCGGTCCAGCGCCTGCCCCAGCAACGCGCCGAGCATGGCCCCCGGAATGCTGGCTATGGCAAAGCCCGCCCCGGCTCCAATCAGAGTCCCTGGCCACCACATATCAACCGCTCGCTTCTATCAAGGTTTCGACCTGCGCCAAACGTTCGTGAGTACCGACATCGACCCAATGCCCTTGCAGGCGCTCCCCACTGACGCGCCCCTCGGCCATGGCCTTGCGCAGCAGGGGTGCCAGCCTGAATGCGCCCTCCGTGCAACCGTCGAACAGTGCCGGATGCAGGACCGCGATGCCGCTGTAGGTCAGTTTGTCGGCAGCGGCGCCCTCATCCTGAACCTTTCCATCGATCAGAATGAAATCGCCTTCCGGGTGATGCGCGGGGTTGTCCACCAGCACCAGGTGCGCCAGCCCTTCGAGCGGCTTGCGCAAGGAGCTGAAATCGTAGTCGGTCCAGACGTCACCATTGACCACCACAAACGCGTCTTCGCCCAACAACGGCATCGCACGCAAGATACCGCCGCCGGTCTCCAGCGGTTCACCTTCAGGCGAGTAACGGATGCTCAGGCCAAAGCGAGCACCGTCTCCCAGGTGATCCTCGATCTGCTCGCCGAGCCAGGCGTGATTGATCACGATGTCGGTGAACCCGGCCTTCGCCAGGGCCCGCAGGTGGTATTCGATCAGGGGCACGCCGCCCGCGCGAATCAGTGGCTTGGGGGTGGTGAGCGTCAGGGGGCGCATGCGCTCGCCCTTGCCCGCCGCCAGGATCATCGCCTTCATGCCGTAGCTCCAGCCGATGGACGCAGGCTGCCGAGCAACTCGGCCAGGGGAGTCAGCTCGGGACGCCGGGCAACGACGGCTTCTATATAAGCGAAGAAGCGCGGCACATCGCCCAGGTAACGGGGCTTGCCGTCACGGTGGCAGATGCGCGCGAAGATCCCGATCACCTTGAGATGACGCTGAACGCCCATCAGGTCGCTGGCCCGCAGGAAATCCTCGAGCTGCGGCTGAACCGGGATGCCCAGGGCACCGGCCTGCTGCCAGTAGTCTTGCAGCCAACCGCGCACGCGTGCCTCGGGCCAACTGAGGAAGGCATCCTTGAACAGGCAGGTCACGTCGTAGGTGACGGGGCCGTAGACCGCATCCTGGAAGTCCAGCACACCGGGATTCGGCGTACTGAGCATCAGGTTGCGTGGCATGTAGTCGCGATGCACCAGCACCTTTGGCTGGGCCAGTGCGCTGTCGATCAGCAGGTCGCTGGCTTGCTGCCAGAGCTGCTGCTGGGCGCCATCGAACTCGATGCCCAGCTCACGCTTGACGTACCACTCGGGGAACAGCTCCAGCTCGCGACGCAGCAAGGCGACGTCGTAGCTCGGCAGGGGCGCCACCATGGGCAGTTGCTGGAAAGCCAACAAAGCCTGCAGGGCATCGCGGAATAAATCGTCGGCATTTTCGCCGTTGATCACATCCAGGTAGGTCTGATTGCCCAGGTCATTGAGCAAAAGAAAGCCACGTTCGAGGTCTTCGGCATAAATTTTTGGCACGTTAATGCCGGATTTCGCCAGCAAAAACGCGATATCCACGAACGGTTTGCAGTTTTCCTGGGGCGGTGGCGCGTCCATCACGATCAGGCTGCGGCCCTCGCCTTCCCAGCGGAAATAACGCCGGAAACTCGCGTCGCTGCTGGCCGCGGTCAACGTGGCCGGGGGTACGGCGCCCCAGCCCTCGCGGGCAAAAAGGATCGGCAGTTGTTCATCGAGCCAAACTTTAAGGTGTTGCAGGCGTACATCTTGGTCGGGCATTGCAAGGGTCTCCGACGGCGCTAGCCGTCAAGCGGGTCATGCTTTATTATCCAGCATCTTTTTCAGACCATCGAGAGGCGTGCGGCCCACACCGCGGGCAGATGGCACGCAGGAAGCCCGGACTAATAAGATGGCATTGAAATCCCCCGCGTTTCGTAAAAAATTTCCGTTGCTGGTCACCGGCAGTCTGCTGGCCCTGCAACCCCTGGCCTCTTCATTCGTCGTCGCGGCGCAGCAGTATGACTGCTCCGTCTCCGCTTCGGGTGCCTGGGACTGTGCACCGAAGACACCGGCCGCGGCCTTGCCGCCGCGTCCCGTGCATGACGGCAGCGCCGTTTCTTCCAGCAGCGACGCGCCGGCCGAAAGCGGCTCGGTCGAACAGGCCGGTGAGAAACCGATGCTTGTCACCGAAGCCAAGGGCCGCGGCCTGAAGTCGCGCAGTGAAGACTACAGCCACCTGGATTGGGTTCCACGGGAGAACCTCACCCCGGCGCAATTGGCTGAAACCGGCCCTTATTGCTCCGGCGCCTATATCGAACCGTCTCGCCCTGGCATGAACGACAAGACCGCCAAGAGCGACGCCCCGACCTTCCTCGGCGCCAAGGCCTCCCGCTATGAGCAGGAACAGCAAGTGGCGACCCTGGCCGGTGACGTGGTCATGCGCCAGGGCAGCATGCAGGTCGAGGCCGACGAGGCCAGCCTGTACCAGGCCGAGAACCGTGGCGAGCTGAGCGGCAATGTGCGTGTTCGCGACAACGGTGCACTGATCGTCGGCGACCACGCCGATGTGCAGTTGGACACCGGCGAAGCCAAGGTCGACAACGCCGAATACGTGATGCACAAGTCACGCATCCGCGGTAACGCCCTGTACGCCAAGCGCGCCGAGAACGCGATCATCCGCCTCAAGGACGGCACGTACACCACGTGTGAACCGAACAGCAACGCCTGGACGCTCAAGGGCAACAACATCACCCTGAACCCGGCCACCGGCTTCGGTACCGCGACCAACGTGACCCTGCGGGTCAAGGACTTCCCGGTCCTGTACACGCCGTACATCTACTTCCCGATCGACGACCGTCGCCAGTCCGGCTTCCTGCCGCCAACCATCGGCAGCGGCAGCGACACCGGCTTCCTGCTGGTCACCCCGTACTACTTCAACCTGGCGCCGAACTACGACGCCACGTTGTACCCGCGCTACATGAGCAAGCGCGGCCTGTTGATGGAAGGCGAATTCCGCTACCTGACCAAGTCCAGCGAAGGTCAGTTCGGTGCCGCCTACCTCAACGACGAAGACGACGATCGCAGCAAGCAGACCGACTACAGCAAGACCCGCTACATGTACAACTGGCAGCACAAGGGTGGTCTGGATTCGCGCATAGCGACTGAAGTCGACTACACCAAACTCAGCGACCCCTACTACTTCCAGGATTTGCAGAGCGACCAGATCGGTGTCGAGTCCCGGGACTACGTGAACCAGCAGGGCGCTGTCAGCTACCGGGGTGACACGTATACGGCACGTTTGAATGTCCAGGCCTATCAGATGGCCACGATCTCGAACATCACACCGTACGATCGCCTGCCGCAGATCACCTTCAATGGTGCACTGCCGCAGCATCCGGGCGGCTTGGATTTCGCTTACAACACGGAATTCGTGCGCTTTGATCGTGACTTGCGGACTGGGGACTACACGAACGAGGACGGCACCACCGATCCATTCCTGGACACAAACGTCCGAGGATTGGCCCGCGCCAACGGCGATCGGATGAACCTGGCCCCTGTCATCAGCCTGCCAATGAACGCAAGCTACGGGTACATAAAGCCATCGCTCAAGTACCAATACACCCAGTATGACCTGGACCTGGACAATCGCGGCAAGGCGGATATCGCCGCGCAAACTGCCGAAGGCGACCGTCTGAACGGCACCTATAGCCGCAACCAAAGCCGTGCCGTGCCAATCGCCAGCATCGACAGCGGCCTGTACTTCGACCGCGATACCCAGTGGTTCGGCAAGAACTACCGCCAGACCCTGGAACCGCGTCTGTTCTACCTCTATGTGCCGGAGAAGGATCAGAGCGACATTCCAGTCTTCGACACCAGCGAAAGCACCTTCAACTACTCGTCGCTGTTCCGGGACAACCGCTTCACCGGCTCCGACCGTGTCGGCGACGAGAACAAGTTGTCCCTGGGCGTGACCAACCGCTGGATCCAGGAAGACGGCTTCGAGCGTCAACGCATCAGCGTCGGCCAGGCCTTCTACTTCAAGGATCGCGAGGTCCAGCTGCCGGGCATCGACTTCAGGACGCGTGAAGATGCTCATTCCAGCGTTTCGCCTTACGCCCTGGAATACGAATACCGCTGGAACCGCGACTGGCGCACCACGGCCGACTACAACTGGGACCCGGACACCCACAGCCCTCGCTCGGGCAGTGCGATGTTCCACTACCAGCCGGAAGACAACCCGAACAAGGTCATCAACGCCGGTTACCGTTATCGTAACGACCAGATCCGCTACGACCAGAACACCGGTCAGTGGTCCGTGGGCGGCGGCGACTACGGCACGCCAGGCCAACCTGGCTACGTGAAGGACTACTACAAGATCAAGCAGCACGACTTCTCGGTCATCTGGCCGATCGTGCCGCAGTGGAACGCGATCAGCCGTTGGCAGTATGACTACAACCGCAATCGTACCCTGGAAGCCTTTGGTGGTTTCGAATACGACAACTGCTGCTGGAAACTGCGCCTGATCAACCGTTACTGGGTCGACTATGAAGAATTCAGTCAAGCTGCCCCTGAAAACGAAAAAGGCGACCACGGCGTCTTCCTCCAAATTGTTCTGAAGGGACTCGGCGGCCTCACCGGCGCCAAGGTAGAGAGCTTCCTCGACAAAGGCATCCAAGGTTATCGTGAACGTGAAGACCAAGCTTTCTGATTGTCTGCGCCCGCTGATGCTGGGCGCACTGTTCCTGGGTACCGCGGCCAACGCCGCGGTTCAATCCATCGACAAAGTGGTGGCCATCGTCGACAACGACGTGGTCATGCAGAGCCAACTGGACCAACGCGTCAATGAAGTACAGCAAACCATCGCCAAGCGCGGTGGCGGCCTGCCGCCTCCGGGCGTGTTGGACCAACAAGTGCTGGAGCGCCTGATCGTCGAGAACCTGCAACTGCAGATCGGCGAACGCTCCGGTATCCGCATCACCGATGAAGAGCTGAACCAGGCCGTCGGCACCATTGCCCAGCGCAACAACATGAGCCTGGAGCAATTCCGCGCCGCCCTGGCCCGTGACGGTCTCTCCTACGAGGACGCCCGCGACCAGATCCGTCGCGAGATGATCATCAGCCGCGTGCGCCAGCGCCGCGTGGCCGAGCGCATCCAGGTGTCCGAGCAGGAAGTGAAGAACTTCCTCGCCTCCGACCTGGGCAAGATGCAGCTTTCCGAAGAACTGCACCTGGCCAACATCCTGATCCCGACCCCGGAAAGCGCCAACTCCGAAGCCATTCAGAGTGCTTACCGCCAGGCCATGGACGTTTACCAGCAACTCAAGCAAGGCGCTGACTTCGGCCAGATGGCCGTCGCTCGCTCCGGCAGCGAAAACGCCCTGGAAGGCGGCGACATGGGCTGGCGCAAGCCTGCTCAACTGCCACCACCGTTCGACCGTGAGCTGAGCGCCATGGCCGTCGGCGACATCACCCAGCCAGCACGTACGCCCGGCGGTTTCATCATCCTCAAGGTGTTGGAAAAACGCGGTGGCGGCACCCAGGTTCGTGACGAAGTGCATGTCCGCCACATCCTGATCAAGCCAAGCGAGATTCGCAGCGAAGCCGAGACCAAGCGTCTGGCGGAGAAACTCTACGACCGCATCGAAGCGGGCGAAGACTTCGCCGAGCTGGCCAAGAGCTTCTCGGAAGACCCGGGTTCGGCCCTCAATGGCGGCGACCTCAACTGGGTCGATCCGAATGCCCTGGTGCCCGAGTTCCGCCAGGTCATGGCCGAGACGCCGCAAGGCCAACTGTCCAAGCCGTTCAAGAGCCCCTATGGCTGGCACGTTCTGGAAGTCCTTGGCCGCCGCGCCACCGACAGCACCACCCAGGCCCGTGAACAGCAGGCAATGACTGTGCTGCGCAACCGCAAATACGACGAAGAGCTGCAAACCTGGCTGCGTCAGATTCGCGACGAAGCCTATGTCGAGATCAAACTCCCTGGTGCAGACCAGGCAGCGCAGTGAAACCCAAGCGTTTCGCGCTGACCCCCGGCGAGCCTGCCGGCATCGGTCCCGACCTGTGCCTGCTGCTCGCCTCGCAGCCCCAGCCACACCCCCTGATTGCCATCACCAGCCGCGACCTGCTCCTTGAGCGGGCCGCGCAACTGGGGGTGGTCATCGACCTGTTGCCGGTGACGCCGCAGGCCTGGCCGGACGTCCCGGCGCCCGCCAACAGCCTGTATGTCTGGGACACGCCGCTGGGTG
This sequence comes from Pseudomonas chlororaphis, assembly GCA_001023535.1. NCBI lineage: Bacteria > Pseudomonadati > Pseudomonadota > Gammaproteobacteria > Pseudomonadales > Pseudomonadaceae > Pseudomonas > Pseudomonas chlororaphis. The sequence continues at coordinate 981,944 of CP011020.1, read as the reverse complement.
CCCCGGTCATCACCGGCCAGTTGGAAAAAGCCAACGCCGCCTTCGTCCTGCAAACCCTGACCCGCGCCGGCCAAGGCTGCCTGGACGGGGATTTCGCCGGCATGATCACGGCCCCGGTGCACAAGGGCGTGATCAACGAATCAGGCATCGCCTTTTCCGGCCATACCGAATTTTTGGCGGACCTGACCCACACCGCGCAAGTGGTGATGATGCTCGCGACCCGCGGCCTGCGCGTGGCCCTGGTGACCACTCACCTGCCCCTGCGGGACATCGCCGACGCCATCACCGCCGAACGCCTGGAGCGGGTCACACGCATCCTGCACGCTGACCTGCAGGAAAAATTCGGCATCGCCCGGCCACGCATCCTCGTCTGCGGGCTCAACCCCCACGCCGGCGAAGGCGGACACCTGGGTCGTGAAGAAATCGACATCATAGAACCCACATTGGAACGCCTGCGCAGCGAGGGCATGAATCTGCATGGCCCGCTGCCGGCCGACACTCTGTTTACCCCCAAATATCTGGAGCACTGCGACGCAGTGCTGGCGATGTACCACGACCAGGGCCTGCCGGTGCTGAAGTACAAAGGCTTCGGCGCTGCGGTCAACGTGACCCTGGGCTTGCCGATCATCCGCACCTCCGTGGACCACGGCACCGCCCTGGACCTGGCCGGCAGCGGCAAGATCGACACCGGCAGCCTGCAAGTCGCGCTGGAAACCGCCTACCAGATGGCCGAGACCCATTTATGACCGAGCAATACCAACACCGCGCGCGCAAGCGCTTCGGCCAGAACTTCCTGCACGACGCCGGCGTGATCGATCGCATCCTGCGCTCCATCAATGCCAAGCCCGACGATCGCATGCTGGAAATCGGCCCGGGCCAGGGCGCCCTGACCGAAGGCCTGCTGGGCAGCGGCGCGCAACTCGACGTGGTGGAACTGGACAAGGACCTGGTGCCGATCCTCAACCAGCAGTTCGCCGGCAAGAGCAATTTCAGCCTGCACCAGGGCGACGCGCTGAAGTTCGACTTCAACAGCCTGAACGCCGCGCCGAACAGCCTGCGGGTGGTGGGTAACCTGCCATACAACATCTCCACACCGCTGATCTTCCACCTGCTGAGCAACGCCGGCCTGATCCGCGACATGCACTTCATGCTGCAGAAAGAAGTGGTCGAGCGCCTGGCCGCAGGGCCTGGCGGTGGCGATTGGGGTCGCCTGTCGATCATGGTCCAGTACCATTGCCGGGTCGAACACCTGTTCAACGTCGGCCCAGGGGCATTCAACCCGCCGCCGAAAGTCGACTCGGCCATTGTCCGCCTGGTCCCGCACGCTGTCCTGCCGCACCCGGCCAAGGACCATCGCCTGCTTGAGCGGGTGGTGCGCGAAGCGTTCAACCAGCGCCGCAAAACCCTGCGCAATACCTTGAAACTGTTGCTCAGCAGCGCCGAGATCGAAGCCGCCGGTGTCGACGGCAGCCTGCGGCCCGAGCAGTTGGACCTGGCGGCTTTCGTGCGCCTTGCCGACAAGCTCAGCGAACAGGTCGCCTCCAAAGCCGATGCCAGCTAACGGAGGATGAGCGCTATCGGGTGGGACGTCGCTCTGGCCTACTACCCGATACTTGGCCTAGACTGATCCCCTCAGTCACGCCCGCGTCCCGCTTCGTTTTTAAGGCCTCTTGCATGTCCGATCCTCGTTATCAGGTCGACGTCAGCGTCACCACCCGCTTCCTGGCAGAACAATCGCAACCCGAGCACAACCGTTTTGCCTTCGCCTACACCATCACCGTGCGCAATAACGGCTCGCTACCGGCCAGGCTGCTGTCGCGGCACTGGGTCATCACCGACGGCGACGGCCATGTCGAGGAAGTCCGTGGCGAGGGCGTGGTCGGCCAGCAACCGCTGATCGACGCCGGCAAGAGCCACAACTACAGCAGCGGCACCGTGATGACGACTCGCGTCGGCACCATGCAAGGCACCTACCAGATGCTCGCCGAAGACGGCCAGCGCTTCGATGCCATCATCAAGCCCTTTCGCCTGGCGGTGCCCGGAGCCCTGCACTGATGGCCACTTATGCGGTGGGTGACCTGCAAGGTTGCCTCGACCCGCTCAAGTGCCTGCTGGAACGGGTTGCGTTCGACCCCCAGAAAGACACGCTGTGGCTGGTGGGTGACCTGGTCAACCGCGGCCCGCAATCGCTCGAAACACTGCGCTTTCTCTACAGCATCCGCCAGTCGCTGGTGTGCGTGCTCGGCAACCACGACCTGCACTTGCTGGCGGCCTGGCAGAACATCGAGCGGCTGAAAAAATCCGACACCCTGGACGAAATACTCGCAGCGCCCGATTGCGTCGAATTGCTGGAGTGGCTGCGCCTGCAAAAGCTCATGCATTATGACGAGCAGCGCAACCTGGCGTTGGTCCATGCCGGGCTTGCGCCCCAGTGGTCCCTGCGCAAGGCGCTCAAGTGCGCCGCCGAAGTCGAGCAAGCGTTGCGCGACGACAACCTGTTCGGCCCCTACCTCGACGGCATGTACGGCAACGAGCCGGTCAAGTGGGACAACGATCTCACCGGAGCGGCCCGCCTGCGGGTCATCACCAACTACTTCACCCGCATGCGGTTCTGCACCGCCGAAGGCAAGCTCGACCTCAAGGGCAAGGAAGGCATCGAGACGGCGCCTCCCGGCTACGCGCCCTGGTTCAAGCACAAGACGCGCAAGACCCGGAACCTGAAGATAATCTTCGGTCACTGGGCGGCGCTGGAAGGCCAATGCGACGAACCCGGCGTCTACGCGCTCGATACAGGGTGCGTATGGGGCGGCGCAATGACCCTGATGAATGTCGACACCGGCGAACAACTGCGTTGCGATTGCGACGATCAGGGCCACGCCACAACCCACCTTCCGACCACCGCATCACAGCCAGCCGGCGCGGCCCCATGACCAGCGCCGGATCGGGCCACAGGAGTCCCCCATGACCGAATTCAAACGCATCCCCCCGGAACAGGCCCAGGCCTTGCGCGAGCAAGGCGCGGTGGTCGTCGATGTCCGTGACCCTGCCACCTTTGCCGCGCTGCACATCAGCGGCTCCCGGCATCTGGACAACCATTCCATCGCCGACTTCATCCGCGGCGCCGACCTCGACGCGCCGACCGTGGTGGTCTGCTACCACGGCAACTCCAGCCAGAGCGCAGCCGCCTATCTGGTCAGCCAGGGCTTCAGTGACGTCTACAGCCTGGACGGTGGTTTCGAGTTGTGGCGTGCGACTTTTCCGACAGAAACGACACAAGACACCCACGAATAATTTTTTATGTCGCCAGAGCCCGCGTGATCCGCGGGCTTGAGCGGTGGCGGACGAACGGTCGGCCATAACTAATTACGTATTGCGCCTTTACCTTTCCCATTCCGAACTATCCTTAGCCTCAGGCCATCCAAAACAGGGGAGAGCCGGTACACCGGCGCACGGGTAATCGGGAGTAAGCTTTCAGGGAGCCTGCATGCCTGGAAGCATTCTGGGGGGTAAACGGCCACTGGGTTCCCAGCGGCTGTCCAGCAACGACTGATTGATCCGACACCGGCTCCACGTATCGAGCGAGGTGACGTCATGAGTATTTTTAGCCACTTCCAGCAACGTTTCGAGTCCACGCGGCAGGAGGAATACTCGCTGCAGGAATACCTCGAACTCTGCAAGCAGGACCGCAGCGCCTACGTATCGGCTGCGGAGCGTCTGTTGCTGGCAATCGGAGAACCGGAACTGCTGGACACCTCGACCAACTCGAGGCTCTCGCGAATCTTCTCCAACAAGGTGATTCGCCGCTATCCAGCCTTTGCAGACTTCCACGGGATGGAAGAATGCATCGAGCAGATCGTGTCCTATTTCCGCCACGCCGCCCAAGGCCTGGAAGAGAAGAAACAGATTCTTTACCTGCTCGGCCCCGTAGGTGGCGGTAAATCGTCCCTGGCCGAGAAACTCAAGCAATTGATGGAAAAGGTGCCCTTCTACGCCATCAAAGGCTCGCCGGTGTTCGAATCGCCCCTGGGGCTGTTCAATGCCACCGAGGACGGCGCCATCCTCGAGGAAGACTTCGGCATCCCACGCCGCTACCTCAATACCATCATGTCGCCATGGGCCACCAAGCGCCTGGCCGAATTCGGCGGTGACATCAGCCAGTTCCGGGTGGTCAAGCTCTACCCCTCGATCCTTAACCAGATCGCGGTGGCCAAGACCGAGCCGGGCGATGAAAACAACCAGGACATTTCGGCGTTGGTCGGCAAGGTCGATATCCGCAAGCTGGAAGAATTCCCGCAGAACGACGCCGACGCCTACAGCTACTCGGGCGCATTGTGCCGGGCCAACCAGGGCCTGATGGAATTCGTCGAGATGTTCAAGGCGCCCATCAAGGTCCTGCACCCGCTGCTCACCGCCACCCAGGAAGGCAACTACAACAGCACCGAGGGCCTGGGGGCGATTCCGTTTACCGGCATCCTGCTGGCCCACTCCAACGAATCGGAATGGCACACCTTCCGCAACAACAAGAACAACGAGGCCTTCATCGACCGGATCTACATCGTCAAGGTGCCGTACTGCCTGCGAGTAACCGATGAGGTGAAGATCTACGACAAGCTGCTGTTCAACAGCTCGCTGTCCAAGGCCCATTGCGCCCCCGACACCTTGAAGATGCTGGCCCAGTTCACGGTGCTGTCGCGCCTCAAGGAACCGGAGAACTCCAACATCTACTCCAAGATGCGCGTGTACGACGGTGAAAACCTCAAGGACACCGATCCAAAGGCCAAGTCGATCCAGGAATACCGCGACAATGCGGGCGTCGACGAAGGGATGAACGGGCTCTCCACGCGCTTCGCGTTCAAGATCCTCTCCAAGGTCTTCAACTTCGATCCCCATGAGATCGCCGCCAACCCGGTCCACCTGCTGTACGTGCTGGAACAGCAGATCGAACAGGAACAGTTCCAGGCCGAAACCCGCGAGCGCTACCTGCGCTTCCTCAAGGAATACCTGGCGCCGCGCTACATCGAGTTCATCGGCAAGGAAATCCAGACCGCATACCTGGAGTCCTACAGCGAGTATGGCCAGAACATCTTCGACCGCTATGTGCTGTACGCGGACTTCTGGATCCAGGACCAGGAATATCGCGACCCGGAAACCGGCGAGATCCTCAATCGCGTCGCCCTGAACGAGGAGCTGGAGAAAATCGAAAAACCGGCCGGCATCAGCAATCCGAAGGATTTCCGCAACGAAATCGTCAACTTCGTACTGCGCGCCCGGGCCAACAACAATGGCAAGAACCCCACCTGGCTCAGCTATGAGAAGCTGCGGGTGGTTATCGAGAAGAAAATGTTCTCCAACACCGAGGACTTGCTGCCGGTCATCAGCTTCAACGCCAAGGCCAGCAAGGAGGACCAGCAAAAACACAACGACTTCGTCACACGCATGGTCGAACGTGGCTACACCGACAAACAGGTACGGCTGCTCTCCGAGTGGTACCTGCGGGTCCGCAAATCGCAGTAAAACAGCTGCAAGCCACAAGCTACAAGCTGCAAGGAGAAGCGCGTTAGCCCTGGCAACCGGGTAACTGCTTCTACTTGAAGCTTGTAGCTCATCACTTGAAGCTGCCCGGAGGGCCCCATGAGCTATGTGATCGACCGACGCCTTAATGGCAAGAACAAGAGCACGGTAAACCGCCAGCGGTTTCTGCGGCGCTACCGTGACCACATCAAGAAGGCCGTCGAAGAGGCGGTCAGCCGGCGTTCCATTACCGACATGGAACACGGCGAGCAGATCAGCATTCCCGGTCGCGACATCGATGAACCGGTGCTTCACCACGGCCGTGGTGGCAAGCAGACCGTCGTGCACCCCGGCAACAAGGAATTCACCAGCGGCGAGCACATCCCCAGGCCACAGGGCGGCGGCGGTGGCAAGGGGCCCGGCAAGGCGGGGAACTCCGGCGAAGGCATGGATGAGTTCGTGTTCCAGATCACCCAGGAGGAATTCCTGGAGTTCATGTTCGAGGACCTGGAACTGCCCAACCTGGTCAAGCGCAACCTGACCGGCACCGACACCTTCAAGACCGTGCGCGCCGGTATCAGCAACGAAGGCAACCCATCACGCATCAACATCATCCGCACCCTGCGCTCCGCCCACGCCCGGCGCATCGCACTGTCGGGCAGCAGCCGCGCCAAGCTGCGCGAAGCCAAGGAAGAGCTGGCCCGCCTGAAGCGCGAGGAGCCGGACAACTTCGGTGACATCCAGGACCTGGAAGCGGAAATCGAAAAACTCAGTGCGCGCATCCACCGCGTGCCGTTCCTCGACACCTTCGACCTCAAGTACAACCTGCTGGTGAAACAGCCCAATCCCAGCTCCAAGGCGGTGATGTTCTGCCTGATGGACGTGTCCGGTTCCATGACCCAGGCCACCAAGGACATCGCCAAGCGTTTCTTCATCCTGTTGTACCTGTTCCTGAAGCGCAACTACGACAAGATCGACGTAGTGTTCATCCGCCACCACACCAGCGCCCGGGAAGTCGACGAGGAAGAATTCTTCTATTCCAGGGAAACCGGCGGCACCATCGTTTCCAGCGCCCTGAAGCTGATGCAGGAAATCATGGCCGAACGCTACCCGGCCAACGAGTGGAACATCTACGCGGCCCAGGCGTCGGACGGCGACAACTGGAACGACGATTCGCCGATCTGCCGCGACATCCTGATCAACCAGATCATGCCGTTCGTCCAGTACTACACCTATGTGGAAATCACACCACGGGAACACCAGGCCTTGTGGTATGAATACGAACGGATTGCCGAAGCGTTTTCCGACACATTTGCCCAACAGCAACTGGTCTCGGCCGGGGATATCTACCCGGTCTTCCGTGAACTCTTCCAGCGCAGGTTAGTGACATGACCGCCAAAAAAGAGCAGAAGCGCCAGCCCATCTCCACCGGCTCCGAATGGACGTTCGAGCTGATCCAGGCCTACGACCGCGAAATCAGCCGTATCGCGGACCGCTATGCCCTCGACACCTACCCGAACCAGATCGAGGTGATCACCGCCGAGCAGATGATGGACGCCTACGCGTCGGTCGGCATGCCGCTGGGTTATCACCACTGGTCCTACGGCAAGCATTTCCTCAGCACCGAGAAGTCCTACAGCCGAGGCCAGATGGGGTTGGCCTATGAAATCGTGATCAACTCCGACCCGTGCATCGCCTACCTGATGGAAGAAAACACCATCTGCATGCAGGCGTTGGTGGTCGCCCACGCCTGCTACGGGCACAACAGCTTCTTCAAGGGCAACTACCTGTTCCGCACCTGGACCGACGCCAGCTCCATTATCGATTACCTGGTGTTTGCCAAGCAGTACATCATGCAATGCGAGGAGCGCCACGGCATCGATGCCGTCGAAGACCTGCTGGATTCCTGCCACGCCCTGATGAACTACGGCGTCGACCGCTACAAGCGCCCGTATCCGATTTCCGCCGAAGAAGAGCGCCGGCGCCAGAAGGATCGCGAAGAGCACTTGCAGAAGCAGATCAACGATCTGTGGCGCACCATTCCCAAGGGCGCGGACAAGTACAACGAGAAGGACAACGCGCGGTTCCCAGCAGAGCCTCAGGAGAACATCCTCTATTTCATTGAAAAACACGCGCCGCTGCTGGAGCCGTGGCAGCGGGAAATCGTGCGCATCGTGCGCAAGATCGCCCAGTACTTTTATCCACAACGCCAGACCCAGGTCATGAACGAAGGCTGGGCGACCTTCTGGCACTACACGCTGATGAACGACCTGTACGATGAAGGCCTGGTCACCGACGGCTTCATGATGGAGTTCCTGACGTCCCACACCAGCGTGGTGTTCCAGCCCGGTTTCGACAGCCCGTACTACAGCGGCATCAACCCTTACGCCTTGGGCTTTGCCATGTACCGCGATATCCGGCGCATGTGCGAGGACCCTACCGAAGAGGATCGCCGCTGGTTCCCCGAAATCGCCGGCTCGGACTGGCTATCGACGATCAAGTTCGCCATGAGCAGCTTCAAGGACGAAAGCTTCATCCTGCAGTACCTGTCGCCCAAGGTGATCCGCGACCTGAAGCTGTTCAGCATCCTCGATGACGACCAGAAGGACGACCTGCTGGTGCCGGCCATCCACGACGAAAGCGGCTATCGCATCATCCGCGAAACCCTGGCGGCGCAATACAATCTGGGCAATCGCGAGCCCAATGTGCAGATCTACAGCATCGACCGCCGTGGCGATCGCTCCCTGACCCTGCGACACCAGGCCCACAACCGCAAACCGTTGGGCGATTCCACCGACGAGGTGCTCAAGCACTTGCATCGCCTCTGGGGCTTCGACATTCACCTGGAAACCCTGCAGGGCGACCAAGTGATGAAAACCCACCATGTGCCGCCCCGCAACGAACAAGGCGAAGGGGACTACGGCCGCCTGGACCTGGCCGTCGTCCATCTCTGATCCCGTTTTCACCTCCGGAAGTCCGACGTAAAGGGTTATCCTGTCGGGCCAACGGAGGTTTTTTATGCAGATCTACAAAGTCGGCGGCGCAGTGCGCGACCGCTTGCTGGGCATTCCCGTCACTGACGTCGACCGAGTCGTGGTAGGGGCCACTGCCGATGAAATGCTCGCCAGGGGGTTTCGCCCCGTGGGAGCCGATTTTCCGGTATTCCTCGACCCGAAGACGGGCGAGGAATACGCCCTTGCCCGCACTGAACGCAAGAGCGGCCGGGGCTACGGCGGCTTCGTGTTCCATGCCAGTCCCGAGGTCACCCTCGAAGAAGACCTGATCCGCAGGGACTTGACGATCAACGCCATGGCCGAGGATGACCACGGCAACCTGACCGATCCATACCACGGCCAGCAAGACCTTGAAGCCCGCATACTGCGCCACGTTTCCCCCGCATTCGCCGAAGATCCGCTCCGTGTCCTGCGCGTCGCCCGCTTTGCCGCGCGGTACGCGCCGCTGGGTTTCAAAGTGGCGGAGCAGACCCTCGGGCTGATGCGCCAGCTCAGCGAATCCGGAGAGCTCGAAGCGCTGACGCCCGAGCGCAGCTGGAAGGAAATTTCCCGGGCACTCATGGAAGACCAGCCACAGGTGTTCATCCAGGTACTGCGCGACTGCACCGCCCTCAAGGTCTTGATGCCCGAAGTCGATGCGCTGTTCGGCGTCCCCCAGCCCGAAGCCCATCACCCGGAAATCGACACCGGCATCCACACCCTGGGCGTGCTGGAGCAGGCCGCCCGTCACAGCCAACCGCTGACCGTGCGCTGGGCTTGCCTGCTCCATGACCTGGGGAAAGGCCTGACACCCGAACACGAATGGCCCCGCCACATCGCCCATGAACACAAGGGGCTGAAGCTGATCAAGGCCGTCAACGAGCGCTTCAAGGTGCCGCGCGACTGCCAGGAACTGGCGCTATTGGTAGGGCAATATCACACCCACGGTCATCGCGCGCTGGAGTTGAAGGCATCCACGCTGCTCGAACTGCTGCAAAGCTTTGATGTGTACCGTCGGCCCCAGCGCTTTGAAGAGTTCATTGCGGCCTGCGAGATGGACGCGCGAGGACGCAAAGGGTTTGAGCGGCGCAGTTATCCACAGGCTGATTATCTACGGGGCGCGGCGGCAGCGGCTCGCGCAGTGGCGGTCCAGCCCTTGCTGGAAAAAGGCTTCAAGGGACCAGAACTGGGCGAAGCAATCAAGCGCGAGCGGCTCAGGACGTTGAAGGCGTACAAGGACGCGGCGAGCTGAGGGAAGTGGTGTATCAGTTGAATCTCTAGCAGATGTACGCCGCCATCGCGAGCAAGCCCGCTCCCACAAGAGAATCTGCGGCAAAGCCAAACGCCGTGGACACGACCCATCGCTGTGGGAGCGAGTTTGCTCGCGATGACGCTATCAGGAACGCAGCAGGGCTGAAGGCGTAAGCGGCTGCCCTCGCCATTCGAAGGCCACCGGCGCCAGTACCTGGTCGATCCGAGCTTCGTCCCACAGCGTGGCGAAACTCTTGCCGACACCAGGGTGCACCCGATCCGGCGCAATCAACGACAGGGGCCAGAGGACAAAGGCATTCTTGAGGATTTCCGCCCGCGGTAGCACCAGGCCATCGAAGTTGCCGACCTGTTCGCCATAGAGCAACACGTCGATGTCCAGCGGCAGTCCCTTGCGATCGGGGGCATAACGGCCGTTGTCAGCCTCGATGAACTTGAGGCGGCGATCCAGCTCCATCAGCGGCAAATCGGTGAAGGCCGACACGACGAAGTTGAAGAATGGCCCACTCTTGATACCCACCGGCTGGCTCTCGAACACGGCCGAACAATGAATATCCACCAGAAAACCCGCCAGGGCTTCGAGACCGGCGCGCAAATGGGTCTCACGCTCGATATTGCTGCCGAGCCCGAGAAAAACCTGAGTCAGCGACATCCGCGCTCGATCTCCACGCCAACACCGCTGGCCGCCGGGACGGCGCCAGGCTTGGTCACTTTCAGCCGCAGCCAGGTGATCTTGAATTCGTCCATGAGCGCCTGAGCCAGTCGTTCGGCAAAGGTTTCAACCAGTTGGAACTGGGCTTGCTCGGCAAACGCCTGGATACGCGACGATACGCTGGCGTAGTCGAGCGCCAGGGTCAGGTCATCGCCTGCGGCGGCCGGACGGTTATCCCAGGCAAAACTCAGGTCGAGTCGCAGACACTGCCGGATGCCTCGCTCCCAGTCGTAGGCACCGATTACCGTGTCGACTTCCAGGCCCTCGATAAACACTCTGTCCAAGCACTCTTCTCCGCAGCACGACAAGGGCGCAATGCGCCGTTAGAATCAGGGCGTCCTCGCCCGGAATAGTTAGCATGTTTTGGTTACTGGCGATTCTCGCCTACCTGCTCGGCTCGCTGTCCTTCGCCATTTTGCTCAGCCGCCTCACCGGTCGCCCGGATCCGCGAATGAGTGGCTCAGGCAATGCCGGCGCCACCAACATGCTGCGCCTGGCCGGACGCAAACTCGCCATCCTGACCCTGCTTGGCGACCTCTGCAAAGGCCTTGTACCCGTACTGATTGCCAGCCTTGCAGGGCTCTCGTTGCAACAACAGGCCTGGATCGGCGTGTGCGCCGTGATCGGCCACCTGTTCCCGCTGTATTTTCGCTTTCGCGGCGGCAAGGGTGTCGCCACCGCCGCCGGCATGCTGCTGGGCCTGTACCCGCCCGCGGCCCTGCTGGCGGTGTGCGCTTGGCTGTTGACGTTCTACCTGACCCGCACCAGCTCCCTGGCGGCATTGATCGCTACACCGCTGACCCTGCCGCTGCTGGCCTGGCAGGAACCGGCCGCGTTGCTGCCAATGACAGCGCTGGTGGCACTGATCGTCTGGCGTCACCGGGGCAATCTACGCGACCTGTTCGCCGGGCGCGAACGACATTTCTAGGCGGTGCAGGAAAAAACCCGCGGGTTCTTCCACACCCTCCTCCCCGACGCCCTACAACGGCGACAACTGCTCCATCGGCCAACGCGCCTGCACACTGATCGCCAGGCTTTCCTGCTGGCCGACCTGCAGGCGTTGACAGCCGGCAAAGGCGATCATCGCGCCGTTATCGGTGCAGAACTCCGGCCGGGCGTAGTAAACGTCGCCCTTCATGTCGCCAAGCATTTTCTCCAGCGACGTGCGCAAGGCCTTGTTCGCACTCACCCCGCCGGCGATCACCAGCCGCTTGAGCCCGGCCTGCTTCAGGGCACGCTTGCACTTGATGGTCAAAGTCTCTACCACGGCCTGCTGGAACGCCAGCGAGATGTCGCAACGGGCTTGTTCGCCGTCGTCACCAGCGCTGACGCATTGCTGCCAGGTGTTCAGGGCAAAGGTTTTCAGGCCACTGAAACTGAAATCGAGGCCGGGCCGGTCGCACATAGGGCGCGGGAATACGAAACGTCCGTCGACACCCTGGGCCGCCAGGCGGGAGATTTCCGGGCCACCGGGGTAATTGAGGCCCATCATTTTCGCGGTTTTGTCGAAGGCTTCGCCGGCGGCGTCGTCGAGGGTCTCGCCGAGCAGCTCATAGTGGCCGATGCCATCGACCCGGATCAGTTGCGTATGACCGCCCGATACCAACAAAGCGACGAACGGAAACTCTGGCGGCTGCGCCTCCAGCATCGGAGCCAGCAAATGGCCTTCCATGTGGTGCACGCCCAGGGCCGGAATACCCCAGGCAAAGGCCAGCGCCTGGGCACAGGACGCGCCCACCAGCAGCGCCCCCACCAGCCCCGGGCCGGCGGTGTAGGCAATGGCGTCGATCTCGGTCGGCACGCAATCGGCTTCGGCCAGGACCTGGCGGATCAAGGGCAGCATGCGCTTGACGTGGTCGCGCGAAGCAAGCTCGGGCACCACCCCGCCGTAGGCGCGGTGCAGGTCGATCTGGCTGAACAATGCATCGGCCAGCAGGCCGCGCTCACTGTCGTAGAGGGCGACACCGGTTTCGTCGCAGGAAGTTTCCAGTCCCAGTACTAGCATGGGTTTGCGCCTTGTAGCGGCTGAATTCGAAGGCGCGCATAATAGTCGCCGCGTTGTGCCCCGACCAGCGGTTTTCGATCAGAGGCTTTGCATTCCGAGCGTTGAGGGGTTAACATCCGCAACCCTTAAAAACCGACGTCTTCAAGTGCTCTTTTGCCGCGAGGATGTTGACCCCGGTAATGAATGAAGGTAGCTCTGGATGCCAGCCGTCAAAGTAAAAGAGAACGAACCCTTCGACGTAGCTCTGCGTCGTTTCAAGCGCTCCTGCGAAAAAGCCGGTGTTCTGGCTGAAGTTCGTAGCCGCGAATTCTACGAGAAGCCGACTTCTGAGCGTAAGCGCAAGGCAGCAGCCGCTGTTAAGCGTCACGCCAAGAAAGTTCAGCGCGAACAGCGCCGCGCCGTACGTCTGTACTAATACACAGACGTTCGTAGCAAGCTTCTGCCAAGCCCGGCCCTCAAGCCGGGCTTATGGCATTTGCGGAAAACGCTTGATGCTTCACCGTCAAAGCCGCAGACGCGACCGCGACAACCTGCTTCACCGCGTCAGACCTGGCTCTTTTGCCAGCGGTGCACGTCTCTTCTGACGAGCCTTCCAAGGCTACTGACGAGCACACCCTGATTCCTCTAACGACGATCAGCCCAAGGCACCTGCTTGCGTGCCCGCTTCATGAGCTATCCGAGGCCTGACCGGCCGTTACCGGACTCAGCACACTTATTCAAACCGTCAGATACTGATTGCCATTAACGTCAGTGGATTTTCGGCAGATACACTTCCCAACAGCGATGATGCAGACAACCCGGTCGAGCCACCGATTTACCGTGTCTCAAACCAAGCCCCGGTTACGCCTGTTGATTCCGGGCTCCTATTTCGCGCAGTGATGATGAGAACGCCATGGCCGGGCTGATTCCCCAGAGCTTTATTGACGACCTCCTGAACCGCACCGACATCGTCGATGTGGTCAGCTCTCGCGTGCAAATGAAGAAAGCAGGCAAGAACTACACGGCCTGCTGCCCGTTCCACAAGGAAAAAACCCCGTCCTTCAGCGTCAGCCCCGACAAGCAGTTCTACTACTGCTTCGGCTGTGGCGCGGGCGGCAATGCCCTCGGCTTCCTGATGGACCACGACAACCTGGAGTTCCCCCAGGCCGTCGAGGAACTGGCCAAGGCCGCCGGCATGGAAATTCCTCGCGAGGAAAGCGGCCGGCAGCACAAGCCCCGCCAACCGACCGATTCGCCGCTGTATCCCCTGCTGACAGCGGCGGCCGAGTTCTATCGCCAGGCGCTCAAGAGCCATCCCGCGCGCAAGGCGGCGGTGGACTATCTCAAGGGACGCGGCCTGACCGGCGAGATCGCCCGGGACTTTGGCCTCGGCTTTGCCCCGCCGGGCTGGGACAACCTGTACAAGCACCTGAGCAGCGACACGTTGCAGCAACGTGCCATGATCGACGCCGGCCTGCTGATCGAAAACGCCGAGACCGGCAAGCGCTATGACCGCTTCCGCGACCGGGTGATGTTTCCGATCCGCGACACCCGCGGGCGGATCATCGCCTTTGGCGGCCGGGTCCTGGGCGACGACAAGCCCAAGTACCTGAACTCCCCGGAAACCCCGGTCTTCCATAAAGGCCAGGAACTCTATGGCCTGTACGAAGCTCGCAAGAACAACCGCAACCTCGACGAAATCATCGTCGTCGAAGGCTACATGGACGTGATCGCGCTGGCCCAGCAAGGCCTGCGTAACGCCGTCGCGACCCTGGGCACGGCCACCAGCGAAGAACACATGAAGCGCCTGTTCCGCGTCGTGCCCAACGTGCTGTTCTGCTTCGACGGCGACCAGGCCGGTCGTAACGCCGCCTGGCGCGCGCTGGAGGCTACCCTGCCCTGCCTGCAGGACGGACGGCGTGCCCGCTTCCTGTTCCTGCCCGAAGGCGAGGACCCGGACACCCTGGTGCGTTCCGAAGGTACGGATGCCTTCCGCGCGCGGATCAACCAGCACGCCCAGCCGCTGGCCGATTATTTTTTCCAGCAACTGACAGAAGAAGCCGACCCGCGCTCCCTCGAAGGCAAGGCCCACATGGCCACCCTCGCGGCGCCACTGATCGACAAGGTGCCAGGGGCCAACCTGCGCATCCTGATGCGCCAGCGCCTGACCGAGATCACCGGCCTCAACAGCGAGGCGGTCAATCAACTGGTCCACAGCGCGCCCCAGGAGGCCCCGCCGGCCTACGACCCGGGCATCGACTACGACGCGATGCCGGACTTCGCCGACTATCATCAACCCCAGCAGGATTACGCTCCCCAGCAGGAGTGGACGCCGAAGAAGCCCGGCAGCGGCGGCAAGAAATGGGACAAAAAACCCTGGGACAAGAACGGCAAGCGTGGCGATCGCGACCAGCCACGTGCCCCGCGGGTCCCGGCCGCCGTCGAACCACCAACACTGGCCGCGTTGCGCACCTTGCTGCATCACCCGCAACTGGCCGAAAAAGTCGAGGATGCCGGGCATTTCGCCGCCGAGGACCACAGCAATACGCAATTGCTGGTCGCCCTTCTCGAGGCCGTGCAGAAGAACCCCAGGCTAAACTCTTTCCAGTTGATCGCGAGGTGGCACGGCACCGAGCAGGGGCGCCTGTTGAAGGCCCTGGCCGAGAAGGAGTGGCTGATTGACGGAGACAACCTTGAACAACAGTTTTTCGACACCATTACTAGCTTGTCCGCCCGCCAACGCGAGCGAAACCTGGAACAACTTCTGCGAAAAGCTCGCCAGAGCGAGCTGACCAGCGAAGAGAAAAACCAATTGCGCGACTTACTCAGCCGCAATGTTTGCGCATCAAACCCGACCTCAACTGGCGCGTGAGGTCACAGCTCAGGTATAATCCTCGGCTTGTTTTTTGCCCGCCAAGACCTTCAGTGGATAGGGTGTTATGTCCGGAAAAGCGCAACAGCAGTCTCGTATCAAAGAGTTGATCCTATTGGGTCGTGAGCAGGGCTACCTGACTTACGCGGAGGTCAACGACCACCTGCCGGAGGATATTTCAGATCCGGAACAGGTGGAAGACATCATCCGCATGATCAACGACATGGGGATCAACGTATTCGAGGTTGCGCCAGATAAGGATGCCCTTATGCTGGCCGACGCCGATACCGACGAGGCGGCCGCTGAAGAAGCAGCCGCAGCGCTGGCGGCGGTCGAGACCGACATTGGTCGCACCACCGACCCGGTGCGCATGTACATGCGCGAAATGGGTACGGTAGAACTCCTCACACGTGAAGGCGAGATCGAAATCGCCAAGCGTATTGAAGAAGGCATCCGTGAAGTGATGGGCGCAATCGCGCACTTCCCTGGCACGGTTGACCATATTCTTTCCGAGTACAACCGCGTCACCACCGAAGGTGGTCGCCTGTCCGACGTCCTGAGCGGCTACATCGACCCGGACGACGGCATCGCGCCGCCTGCCGCCGAAGTACCGCCACCGATCGACGCGAAAGCCGCCAAGGCCGACGACGACAACGATGACGAAGACGCCGAAGCCGGTGACGACGAAGAAGAAGCCGAAAGCGGTCCGGATCCGATCATCGCTGCACAGCGTTTCGGCGCTGTGGCCGACCAGATGGAAATCACCCGCAAGGCGCTGAAGAAGCACGGTCGCAACAACAAGGCGGCGATTGCCGAACTGTTGGCCCTGGCCGAGCTGTTCATGCCGATCAAGCTGGTGCCCAAGCAATTCGAAGGCCTGGTCGAGCGTGTTCGCAGCGCCCTGGATCGCCTGCGTCAGCAAGAGCGCGCGATCATGCAGCTGTGCGTGCGTGATGCCCGCATGCCGCGTGCCGACTTCCTGCGTCAGTTCCCCGGCAACGAAGTCGACGAAAGCTGGACCGACGCACTGGCCAAAGGCAAGAGCAAGTACGCCGAAGCCATTGCCCGCCTGCAACCGGACATCGTGCGTTGCCAGCAGAAACTGAGCGCGCTGGAAACCGAGACCGGCCTGAGCATTGCGGAAATCAAGGACATCAACCGTCGCATGTCCATCGGTGAGGCCAAGGCCCGCCGTGCGAAGAAAGAGATGGTTGAAGCGAACTTGCGTCTGGTGATCTCCATCGCCAAGAAGTACACCAACCGTGGCCTGCAATTCCTCGACCTGATCCAGGAAGGCAACATCGGCCTGATGAAAGCGGTGGACAAGTTCGAATACCGTCGCGGCTACAAGTTCTCGACCTATGCCACCTGGTGGATTCGTCAGGCGATCACTCGCTCGATCGCCGACCAGGCCCGCACCATCCGTATCCCGGTGCACATGATCGAGACGATCAACAAGCTCAACCGTATTTCCCGGCAGATGCTGCAGGAAATGGGTCGCGAACCGACGCCGGAAGAGCTGGGCGAACGCATGGAAATGCCTGAGGACAAGATCCGCAAGGTACTGAAGATCGCCAAAGAGCCGATCTCCATGGAAACCCCGATCGGTGATGACGAAGACTCCCATCTGGGTGACTTCATCGAAGACTCCACCATGCAGTCGCCGATAGATGTCGCCACCGTAGAGAGCCTCAAGGAAGCGACCCGCGAAGTACTCTCGGGCCTCACCGCACGTGAAGCCAAGGTACTGCGCATGCGCTTCGGCATCGACATGAATACCGACCACACCCTTGAGGAAGTCGGTAAGCAGTTCGATGTGACCCGTGAGCGGATCCGTCAGATCGAAGCCAAGGCGTTGCGCAAACTGCGCCACCCGACGCGAAGCGAACATCTGCGCTCCTTCCTCGACGAGTGACCCCCAAAACCCCCGGCCCTGCCGGGGGTTTTGCCATGTGTCGATAAAAACCCTCCGTTACGCCCTCCCCGCCCTGTTGGCCGTCTACACTCGAAACATCCTCCCCGAACCATTGACGAGACAGTGATGCCCAGACTGACGGCCGCGCTTTTGTTGTCATTGATGACATGGACCGCAACAGCTGGCGCGTTCACGCTCACCGACGAGGAGCAACGCTGGCTCAAGGACCATCCCGACCTGCGACTGGGCATCGATGCCTCCTGGCCGCCGTTTGAGTTTCGCGACGACCAGGGTCGTTACCAGGGCCTGGCCGCCGACTACGTCGACATCCTCCGCGAGCGGCTGGCCATCAAGATCGTCCCGATCGAGCCGGCCACCTGGACGGAGGTGCTGGAGCAGGTCGTACAGGGCAAGATCGACCTTCTGCCGGGCATCATGTCCACCCCCGAACGCCAGAATTACCTGGCCTTCACCCGTCCCTACCTCGACTTCCCCATTGTCATCCTGGCCCACCGCGGCGGCGCCCAACCCCATAAACTGGAAGACCTGTACGGGTTGAAAATCGCCGTGGTGGAGAACTACGCTCCCCACGAGCTGTTGCGCAATCATCACCCCGACCTGAATCTGGTGGCGCTGCCCAACGTCAGCTCAGCCCTGCAAGCCCTGGCGACCGACGAAGTGGACGCCGTGGTCGGCGACCTGGCCTCCAGCGTCTGGAGCCTGCGCCAACTCAAGCTCGAAGGCCTTTATGTCAGCGGGGAAACGCCCTACCGCTACCAATTGGCGATGGCCGTCCCACGGGACAGCAAGATCCTGGTGGGCATCCTGGACAAGGTCCTGGCTGACATGAGCCCGGCCCAGGTCAGCGAGATCCAGGCGAAATGGGTCGGCAATGTACATGACTACCGCCAGTTCTGGTCGGACCTGGTGGTCTACGGCCTGCCGGCTCTGCTGCTCCTGGTGGGCATCCTGGCGGTGGTGATTCGCATCAACCGTCGTCTCAGCTCGGAGATCGCCCGGCGCGTCGAGCTGGAGCAGGAGTTGCGCAGCAGCGAATATCATTACCGCGGACTGGTGGAAAGCCTGTCGGCCATTGCCTGGGAGGCCCGGGTCAGCGACTTCACCTACAGCTACGTGTCACCCCACGCCGAAGAACTGCTGGGCTACCCACTCGCCCACTGGCTGATCCCGGGGTTCTGGCGCAATATCATTCACCCGGCCGACCTGACCAGGGCCGAGACCTATTGCAACCAGGAAGTGCTCGCCGGCCGCGACCATTGCATCGATTACCGCGTACTCACCGCCGACGGCCGCTGCCTGTGGGTGCGCGACATCGTCAGCCTGATCGAACATGCCCATGAACCCGTGATGCGCGGGCTGATGATCGACATCAGCGAGGCCAAGCGCACCGAGGAAGCCTTGCGCCTGTCCGAACAGAAATTCGCCTCGGTGTTCCGCCAGTGCCCGGACATTCTGGTGATTGCGCGCCTGCTCGACGGCTGCCTGCTGGAGGTCAACAGCGCTTTCGAGGAGCAGATCGGCCTGAGCGCCGCCGAGGTGGTGGGTCGGACCGCGACCGACCTCGACATCTGGGGCATCCAGGGGGTGGGGCCGAGCCTGTTGCAACGTCTGCAGGCCGGAAGCATCCGCAACCTGGAGATGCCCTTCCGCCGCAGCAACGGCCAGGCGTTCACCGGGCTGATTTCCGCCGAGCCGTTTGACCTCGACACCACGCCGGCCCTGGTCGTGGTAGTGCGCGACATCAGCCAGTTGAAGGAAACCCAGCAACAGTTGCAGACCTCCGAAGAGAAGTTTGCCAAGGCGTTCCACGCGTCACCGGATGGCTTGCTGCTGTCCCGGCAAAGCGACGGCCTGCTGATCGAGGTCAACGAAGGCTTCAGCCGCATCACCGGCTTCAACAGTGCCTTATCGGTGGACCGCTCGACCCTGGACCTCGGCATCTGGGTCAATCTCAACGAACGCAAACAGATGCTCGACCTGTTGCAGCGCGACGGTTTCGTGCGGGATTTCAGTTGCCATATCCGGCGCAATGACGGGCAGATCCGGCTCTGCGAAGTGTCCAGCCGACCGCTGCCCATCGGCGACGAAGACTGCATGCTGACCATCGCCCGGGACATCACCGAACGCCACTTGATGCAGGAAAAGCTGCAACAGGCGGCCACCGTGTTCGAAAGCACCGCCGAAGGCGTGTTGATCACCGATACGCAACAACACATCAGCGCCGTGAACCGCGCCTTCACCGAAATCACCGGCTACAGCGAGACCGAAGCCTTGGGCCATACACCGCGCCTGCTGGCTTCCGGCCTGCATGACAGCGCGTTCTACGCCGCGATGTGGCACCAGTTGACGGCGGAGGGGCACTGGCAGGGGGAGATCTCCAACCGGCGCAAGAACGGCGAGCTGTACCCCAGCTGGCTGACCATCAGCGCGGTGCGCAACCGGGAACAACAGATCACCCATTTCGTGGCGGTGTTTGCCGACATCTCCAGCCTCAAGCATGCCCAGGCCCGGCTTGATTACCAGGCTCACCACGACCCGCTTACCGGCCTGCCGAATCGCACCCTGTTCGAAAGCCGCCTGCTGACAGCCTTGACCAGCCAGCAGGAGCAAGGCGGCCAGGGCGCGGTGCTGTTTCTCGACCTGGACCGTTTCAAGCACATCAACGACAGCCTCGGGCACCCGGTCGGCGACCTACTGCTCAAGGGCATCGCCGTGCGCTTGCGCGAGCAACTGCGTGATATCGACACCGTGGCTCGCCTGGGCGGCGACGAGTTCATCATCCTGCTGCCCGGCTTGCAGCAACCCAGCGACGCCGAGCACATCGCCCAGAAGCTGTTGAACTGTTTTACCGCGCCATTCCAGGCCGGCGAACACGAGTTCTTCATCAGCGCCAGCATCGGCACCAGTCTTTATCCACAGGACGGTTGCGACGTTGCCACGCTGGTCAAGAACGCCGACGCGGCGATGTACCGCTCCAAGGCCAAGGGCCGCAACCGGGTGGAAAGCTACACTCGCGACCTCACTGCCCAGGCCAGCGAGCGCGTGGCCCTGGAGCACGAGCTGCGCCGGGCGATCGAGCGCAATGAACTGTCGCTGTCCTTCCAGCCGAAAATCAGCCTCGCCGACAACCGACTGGTGGGGGCCGAGGCGCTGATTCGCTGGTACCACCCGACGTTTGGCGACGTGCCGCCGGAGCACTTCATTCCCCTGGCCGAAGAAAACGGCATGATCCTGCAGATCGGCGATTGGGTACTGGAGCGCGCGTGTCGGCAACTGTGCGAATGGAACAGCACCTACGAAAGCCTCGGCCCGTTGTCGGTCAACCTGGCCGGCGCCCAGCTACGCCAACCCAACCTGCTGGGGCGCATCGAACAATTGTTGCGGGAGAACCAGCTCGAACCGGGTCTGTTGCAACTGGAAATTACCGAAAACTTCATCATGAGCCAGGCTGAAGAAGCCCTGATGGTGCTGCACCAACTGAAAAAACTCGGCGTGCAACTGGCCATCGACGACTTCGGCACCGGTTATTCCTCCCTGAGCTACCTCAAGCGTCTGCCGCTGGACATCCTCAAGATCGACCAGTCCTTCGTCCGCGGCCTGCCCGACGACCCCCACGACGCCGCCATCGTACGGGCCATCATCGCCCTGGGCCGCAGCATGCAATTCACCATCATCGCCGAGGGCGTCGAGACCCTGGCCCAACAGCAGTTCCTCACCGAAGAAGGTTGCGAACAAATCCAGGGCTACATCGTCAGCCTGCCGCTGTGCGCCGCCGAGTTCGCCGCCACGTTTCTGCGTGTGACCGTATCGGATTATTCGGATAGCACAGCCGAGAAACCGTCGCTATAATCCGCGGCCTACTGAGGGCCTATAGCTCAGTTGGTTAGAGCAGAGGACTCATAATCCTTTGGTCCACGGTTCAAGTCCGTGTGGGCCCACCAAATTGAAAGCCGCGCATTGCGCGGCTTTTGCGTTTTTGAGAGGGTGGTTGCCTCGTTCCTCCCTCCCCTCCCAGAGACGTCCATCATCGCCAGCCCCAGCCTCCCCCGACTGTTTCTCGATCTGTTCTGGCAACTGGGCATCCTGGTGGTGCCGGCCTTTTTCGTCACGGTGATGCCGCCGGTGTTGGCCTTGCTGACGGTGCTGTTGCTCGGCGTGTCGATGGGTCTGGCGGTGCGCCTGGGCTTTCGATCGACCGCCCGAGGCCTGGCCCGATTGACAATTGGCGCGGTGTTTGGCCTGGGCTTCAGCCTGGGCAGGGCGCTGCCCGAGTGGTGGGGCATCCTGGCGGCGATCGCCGCGATCATCGGCGGGCTCGCGGGCGTCAGCACGTGGGAGCGGCGCCTTGGCCTGGTGGTGGAACCGGTCAAGGGCCCGAGTGCCTGGGGTGGCGGCGAGCCGCAGTTGACGCCCGAGGGCGAGCCGATCCGGACGTTCAATCACAGTGAAATCGCGATGGGGGGCCCGACCTATTGCGACTACCTGTTCCCCGACGGTGTGCTGTTACAAGGTCTCGGGTCTTCGGCGGTGTTCTCGGCGGATGGACGTTACTTTGCGGCAACCGCACCGTCCCGGCAGGCTTGGGGGTTAGTCGTGCTTGACCGCCAGCAGCGGCGGGTCTATCGCTGCGACAACAGCGAGTTCTGGGAATTGGACACGCTGGACCTCAACGGGCTGGCGGGTCGCCACAGCCCGCTGGTGGACGATGGCGCCCGCCAGGCCCGGCTCGATGAATTGCTGCAAACCGCCCGCGTTGCCGAACTGGTACCCGTCGCCGACCTCTGGCTGGAACCTGGCAGTTACCCGGACGCTATCGCGCACACCATCGAGTGCCGCTCTGCCGACGGGCAACACTGCCTGACGGGCAGGCTTTCACTGCCTCCGGCGTTTCGCGACCTGCCCCAACCCCTGGCGCCGCTGGTGTCACCGCGCTATGCCATCAGCGTCAATGAGCAGCCCTCCGGCCTGTTGATGGCCGCCGATCCGGCCATTGTCTGGAGCTCCGATCAGCGCGCTCTGGTGTGCCAGGCCCAGGAGCAGGGCGACAGTTCCGAGGGCGACCGGTACTGGTTGTGGCACGCCGACCAGGGCTGGCGCGCCCTTCCCTCGCCTTGGGTGAAGCATGACGTTGAGCCATCCTTTTACTGGAGTGACGTGCTCGGTCTCGACGCCCATCATGTGCGCATAGGTGCGTACCTGGATTACCCACGCCCGTCCCTTGGCCGGCATGGTTATCGCCTCGACAGCATCCACGGCGATACCGAAATCCAGGCAGGTCACGATGCCCAGGGTCGCGTGCAGGTGGCCGAGTTTCAGTTGACCCGGATGAGCATCGTGCTGCCGTTGGACAGTGAGGGCCGACGAGGTGACGCGTTCATCGAGACACAGCCGTTGCTGGGTGGCCTCTGCGCCCACCTGACCTGGCTGACCGACAATCACGCCGGCATGGGCGCTTATCGTTGCCAGATCGGTGACTGGCAACTGCCTGGGCGCTGGCTGCTGGATCATCGGGTGTCGGACTGCGGACGGTATCTGGCGCTGTTGCCTTTTGCCGAAACAATGACGTTGGCCACCCATGCGGTGGTGGTCGATGTGCCGGCACGCAGCCTGTTGCAAGGACCGCCCCTGTGGGTGGCCCGCGTGCTTGATTTCCGTAATGGCGTGCTGAGCCTGGCGACGATTGCCGGCCGCCTGGGCCAGGACCTTGAAGGCAATGCACTGCAACGCTTCGACATCCCTGCGCCACCGGTCGGCAGCGATCCGTCGTTCTTTCATCCCGACGAGCGATCCCGGCTGTTCTACAACGCCGTAGAGCTGCGCGTGACCGGCTCTCAGCTACACAGCGTCGACCCCTGGCGCCAAGTGGATCGCCCCCAGGTGGCCAATGCCGACGGCGATTTTATCCAGCCCGCACCGGGAGGCCAGGACGCCGCCTGGCTGTTCGGCAGTGAAACGGAGTACGGCGACAGCTGGATCCGCGCCAGCTCGCCACGGCTCGGCGGCCACCTGCTGACAGCCTCTGGCTGCGCGCTGAACGAGCTGGCGCCTTCAATGATCTGGTCACCGAAAGGCCGCTATCTCGCCCTGACCCGCATGGCGACAGATGTAACCGAGCTTTGTGGCCACTATCGAGGCTGGCAGTTGCTGCTGCTCGATGTCCAGGAACACACGCTGCGGGTGCACCCGCAATGGCTGGGCAACCGTCCGCTGTTCGAACGCTTCGGCAACGATCATGTGCAAGTCCGGTGTTTCGAACGGGATTGGGCAGCCGAGGACGATGATGACCCGGGCTCCGTGCGGTCCTTGCCGCTGGCCGCGCTGCTGCAATTGCCGGTTGAACCGCTGGTCTGCCAGGACGGTATCTGGCTCAGGGCCACGCAAACACACTTGGCACCTGCCTGGCGCGCGCTGACATTACCGGCCATCGGCTATTTCCAGCCAGAGAACCTGTAACATGTTCGCCCACAACGCCCACGCCGGAGCCCGCCTTGGCTGACACCCGTCCCCCCGTCCTCGACGAAATCGACCGCCAACTGATCGCGGCCCTGCAAATCAATGCCCGGGAAAGCGTCGCCATGCTCGCCCGGCAACTGGGCATCGCCCGGACGACCGTGACCTCACGACTGGCGCGCCTGGAAAAGACCAAGGTCATCACCGGATACGGCGTGCGCCTCGGCCAGCGGCTGATTGATGGCGGCTTGCAGGCCTACGTCGGCATCAAGGTCCAGCCGCGCTCCGGCAAGGACGTGCTACGGCGCCTGAGCGCCATGGCCCAGGTCCAGCAGTTGTGTGCCGTCAGTGGCGAGTTCGATTATGTGGCCTGGCTGCGCACCGACTCGCCAGAACAGCTGGATCAGTTGCTGGACCAGATCGGCAGCGTGGACGGCGTGGAAAAGACCACCACCTCGATCATCCTCAGCAGCAAGATCGACCGGGGCCAGCCGCTCTAGAACCCGCACTTGTGAGCGCGCGGCTGCTCGTGATTGCGTGAGACCAGGCAGTGCCTGCATCGCAGACATACGCCCTTCGTGAGCAGGCTCGTTCCCACGGGAAGGATTTTTGTCATTAAGACTGTCAAATACGTCAAATCGACTCATCACACATAAAAATGACGACATATTGTGTCTTATTAACGTATCTCCCACTCCCTAGAATGGCTGGCATCTTTCCTATACTCAGACGCGAGCTTTGCGTCGAGTCGCCCATCAAGGTCCGCCATGAACAAGCACAATCGCCATCCAGCAGACGGTAAGAAACCCATCACTATCTTCGGGCCGGACTTCCCTTTCGCTTTTGACGACTGGATCGAGCACCCGGCGGGGCTGGGCAGCATTCCTGCCGAGAACCTGGGTGCGGAGGTGGCGATTGTCGGGGCCGGGATCGCCGGGCTGGTGGCGGCGTACGAATTGATGAAGCTGGGCCTCAAGCCCGTGGTCTATGAAGCGTCGAAAATGGGTGGGCGGCTGCGCTCCCAACCATTCAATGGCGCCGAAGGGGTGATCGCCGAGTTGGGCGGCATGCGTTTCCCGGTGTCTTCCACGGCGTTCTACCACTACGTCGACAAGCTGGGCCTGGAAACCAAGCCGTTTCCCAACCCGTTGACCCCAGCCTCGGGCAGCACGGTCATCGACCTCGAGGGCCAGACCTACTACGCCGAGAAAATGGCCGACCTGCCGGCCTTGTTTCAGGAAGTGGCGGACGCCTGGGCCGACGCCCTGGAGGATCGCTCGCGCTTCGGCGAGATCCAGCAGGCGATCCGCGACCGCGACGTGCCGCGCCTAAAGGCACTGTGGAACACCCTCGTCCCCCTGTGGGATGACCGCACGTTCTACGACTTCGTGGCCACTTCCAAGGCCTTCGCCAAACTCTCTTTCCAACACCGCGAGGTGTTCGGCCAGGTCGGTTTCGGCACGGGTGGCTGGGATTCGGACTTCCCCAACTCGATGCTGGAAATTTTCCGCGTGGTGATGACCAACTGCGACGATCACCAGCACCTGGTCGTCGGTGGCGTCGAGCAAGTGCCCTACGGCATCTGGAAGCACGTGCCGGAACGCTGCGCGCACTGGCCCCAGGGCACCAGCCTGAGTTCGTTGCACCTGGGCGCTCCGCGCAGCGGCGTGAAGCGCATCGCCCAGGCCGCCGACGATCGCTTCAGCGTGACGGACGTCTGGGGCGACACCCGCGAATATGCCGCCGTACTGGTCACCTGCCAGAGCTGGCTGCTGACCACCCAGATCGAATGCGAAGAGGCGCTGTTCTCGCAGAAGATGTGGATGGCCCTGGACCGCACCCGCTACATGCAATCGTCGAAGACGTTCGTGATGGTCGACCGGCCGTTCTGGAAGGACAAGGACCCGGAAACCGGCCGCGACCTGATGAGCATGACCCTGACCGATCGCCTGACCCGCGGCACGTACCTGTTCGACAACGGCGACGACAAGCCGGGGGTGATTTGCCTGTCCTACTCCTGGATGAGCGATGCGCTGAAAATGCTCCCGCACCCGGTGGAGAAACGGGTGAAGCTGGCCCTCGACGCGCTGAAAAAAATCTACCCCAAGGTGGACATCGCCGCGCGGATCATCGGCGACCCGATCACCGTGTCCTGGGAAGCCGACCCGCATTTCCTCGGTGCCTTCAAGGGCGCCCTGCCCGGCCACTATCGCTACAACCAGCGCATGTACGCGCATTTCATGCAGGACGACATGCCGGCTGAACAACGCGGGATCTTTATCGCCGGCGATGACGTCTCATGGACACCCGCCTGGGTTGAAGGCGCGGTACAGACCTCGCTCAATGCCGTGTGGGGAATCATGAAGCACTTCGGCGGAAAGACCCACGCCGAGAACCCGGGGCCAGGCGATGTGTTCCATGAGATCGGTCCGATCGCCCTGCCTGAATAAAAGGAGTTGTCGATGCGCGTAGCCCTCTATCAATGCCCACCGTTGCCACTGGATCCGGCCGCTAACCTGCAACGCCTGCACCAGATCGCGCTGGAAGCCAGGGGCGCCGATGTGCTGGTGCTGCCGGAGATGTTCCTGACCGGCTACAACATCGGCGTCGACGCGGTGAACGTATTGGCCGAGGTCTATAACGGCGAATGGGCGCAACAGGTCGGCCGCATTGCCAAGGCGGCCGGGCTGGCGATTGTCTATGGCTACCCCGAACGCAGCGAAGACGGGCAGATCTACAACGCGGTGCAATTGATCGACGCCCAGGGCGAACGCCTGGCCAACTACCGCAAAAGCCACTTGTTCGGCGATCTCGATCACGCGATGTTCAGCGCCGGGGACAATGCGCTGCCGATCGTGGAGCTCAATGGCTGGAAGCTCGGCATGTTGATCTGCTACGACCTGGAGTTCCCGGAGAACGCCCGGCGCCTGGCCCTGGCCGGTGCCGAACTGATCCTGGTGCCGACCGCCAATATGCAGCCTTATGACTTCATCGCCGATGTCACCGTGCGCGCCCGGGCCATCGAGAACCAGTGTTTCGTGGCCTACGCCAACTACTGCGGCCACGAGGGTGAACTGCAGTACTGCGGCCAAAGCAGCATTGCCGCGCCGGATGGCAGCCGGGC
Source organism: Pseudomonas chlororaphis (assembly GCA_001023535.1). NCBI lineage: Bacteria > Pseudomonadati > Pseudomonadota > Gammaproteobacteria > Pseudomonadales > Pseudomonadaceae > Pseudomonas > Pseudomonas chlororaphis. The sequence goes on along the minus strand of CP011020.1, from coordinate 955,093 downwards.
CGCGTTGGCGGGGTTGGACGAGGCCTTGATCGTGGGGGAACTGGATCGGCAAGTGATGGACGACGCTCGCACAGCCTACAACTACTTGCACGATCGCCGCCCAGAGCTTTACGGCGACTTGCACAAGCACTGACACGGTCTAATCCGCTAGCATGAGCGCATCTCTGTCCTGGAAGCGCTCATGCCGGCCCCCGATTCCCCTCGCCTGACTCCTGAAACCCTGGCCAACGGCCTGCAGGTGACCGTGCGTCACGTCCCTGGCCTGAAGCGCAGCGCCGCCGTGCTGCGGGTGGCGGCCGGCAGCCATGACGAGCCCCTGGCCTGGCCTGGAATGGCGCATCTGCTCGAACATCTGTTCTTCCTGGGTACCCAGCGTTTCCCCGTCGGCGAGAACCTGATGGCCTACGTGCAACGGCACGGCGGTCAGGTCAACGCACGCACCAGCGAACGCACCACCGACTTCTTCTTCGAAGTCCCCCCAGCGGCCTTCAGCGGCGGACTTGAACGGCTCGGGGACATGCTTACGCATCCGCGCCTGGATGAAGCCGATCAGTTGCGCGAACGAGAAGTGCTCCAGGCTGAGTTCGTCGCCTGGTCCCAAGACGCGACCGCCCAGCGACAGCTTGCCCTGCACAATGGGCTGTCGGCGACCCATCCGCTACGCGGCTTTTATGCCGGCAACCGCGACAGCCTGGCGGTTTCTCAAGCCGAATTCCAAGCGGCCTTGCACAGCTTCTACCAACGGTTTTACCAGAGTGGCCAAATGCGCCTGAGCCTGGTGGGCCCGCAGAGCGTCGAGGCGCTGATGGCGCTGGCCGAACAATTCGGTGAGCAACTGCCAAGGGGCGAAGCGGTGCGCAGGCAACTGCCGCCGCCGTTGATGGCAACGGCCCAGCCTCACTATCAACAGCTCGACAATGACAGCCTCGACCTGCTGTTTGCCTTCGAACAACTTCCTGACGCCTCGCCCCAAGCCCTGGCGTTTCTCTGCACGTGGCTGGAATCCAGCAAGCCGGGCGGCCTGCTGGCAGCGTTGCGTCAGCGTGGCCTGGCGGACAGCCTCAAGGCCAGCGTGTTGCATGAATTTGCCGGGCAAGCGCTGTTGCACCTCGAACTCAAGCTCATCGCTGATCAAGCGTCGAACGACATCCAGGCGTTACTCCACGATTGGCTGGGTTTCTTTGCCGCCCAGGATGACTGGGCGTCGTTGCGCAGCGCGTTCAGCGCCCGCTTGCAGCGTCGTCAGGAAACCGGTTCGGCGTTGCAACTCGCTCGCTGGGACAGCGAAGGGCTCGATGTGCCCCTGACGGAGCACGACCTCGCGAGGCTCAGGGAAATCCTCAGGCAATTGCACCCGGCCACTGATGTGATCGGCGAATGGCATTTGCCCGAGCCCAACCCCTTCCTGCAAACACCCGACGAAGCGCCCCGCGCCGGCCTGATACGCGGCCAGACCAGCGCCCATCGCGGGTTGCGCACCTTCGCCCAGGACCGCTCCCGGGGCCGCCGGGAGCGCTCGCCCATGTCGTTCAGCCCGGCGCTGGCGAACCACAACCGCGAAGGCGTGGTGTACCTGCGCTGGCGCTTGACCACCCAGGCACCGCCGGACCTTCAGACCAGGCTCGACCGACATCTGCACGACCTGTACGAGGATGCCCGCCAGGCCGGCGTGGACGTCACCTTCGAGCCGTCCGGCCACCAATGGCTGTTGAAACTGGTGGGCCTGCAAGCGCCCATGCCGTCGGTGCTCGAACATGTGCTGGCGAAACTGGGGGAGCCGCTGCCAACGGCCCGCGCCGCACACGAAGCGCCGCCGATGCCGATTCGACACCTATTGAAGGCCCTGCCGGGGTGTTGCAGCCGTTTATCGGTACCGCCATTGCCCATTGGGGCTCGCGATGAGGACCTCTGGGCAAGCGCCCAGTGGGATGGACTGGCCGTGGGGCTTTCAACGGTGGCTCAAGGGGCAATGGGCCCGGTGCTGGCCCGGGTGCCGGGCATCGGCAGCCAGGACTCCGATCCGCTGAAATGGCCCGCAGGGCGGCGCCTATGGAAAAACCTGCAGACCCATGGCGACGAACACGCCGTGTTGTTGTTTTGTCCGGCACCCACTTCGACGTGGTCGGACGAGGCCGAATGGCGGCTGTTGGCGCAGTTGTGCCAGGCGCCGTTTTATCAGCGCCTGCGGGTCGACCTGCAACTGGGCTATGGCGTGTTCAGTGGCTTGAAACAGCTCGACGGGCACACCGGCCTGCTGTTCGGCGTCCAGTCACCCCATGCGTGCGCCACGACACTGATCGGGCATATCGAGCAGTTCCTCAATGACCTGCCGGACTTGATCGAGCAGACCGAGGACCTGGCCCTGGGCAACTCGCAACGCAGCCTCGCTGCCCAGCTCCAGGGGGATGTCCTGCCGGCTCCGCAAGCGGCCGAGCTGCTCTGGCAAGCCCGGCTGGCCGGCCACCCGTCGGATTACCCCCAACGCTTGCCTGAGGCTCTCCAACAGGTGGATCGGACGCGGTTGATGGCAGCCGCCCAGCGCCTGATCGATGCCGAAGGCAGCTGGTTTTGCCTGGCCAACGGGGCCGGCGGGGGTTCGCCGTGGCAAAGCTGGGACTGATCGTTACCGGCGCTGCAAAGAGCTTTCTCCGAGAATCGCGGCCTGGAAATTGTTTAATTTAGTAACATAGTCGCCTAAGCATCTGAACATCTCCGAACGGAGGTGGACTATATGTATAGATCCCAACCGTCTCACCCCAACCAAAGGAGTATTCCCATGTCCTGGTCCAAACCCGCATATATCGACCTGCGTATCGGTTTCGAAGTCACCATGTACTTCGCCAGCCGTTGATCGTTGCAGGCACTTGAGCACGCAGCACAACGCCTCGGTCAACCGGGGCGTTTTTATTTTGGTTTGCAGATGGAGTGGCCATGTTTGTCCAGATTCTAGGTTCCGCCGCCGGCGGCGGTTTCCCCCAGTGGAACTGCAACTGCGTCAATTGCGCAGGTTTTCGCAACGGCAGCCTGCGGGCCCAGGCGCGCACCCAGTCGTCCATCGCGATTTCCGATGACGGCGTGAGTTGGGTGTTGTGCAACGCTTCCCCGGACATTCGCGCGCAACTCCAAAGCTTCGCCCCGATGCAGCCTGGCCGGGCCCTGCGGGACACCGGCATTGGCGCCATCATCCTGATGGACAGCCAGATCGACCACACCACCGGCCTGCTCAGCCTGCGCGAAGGCTGCCCGCACCAGGTGTGGTGCACCGACATGGTCCATGAGGACCTGAGCACCGGTTTCCCGCTGTTCAACATGCTGACCCACTGGAACGGCGGGTTGAGCTGGAATCGTATCGAGCTCGACCAGAGCTTCACCATCGCCGCCTGCCCGAACCTGCGTTTCACGCCACTGCCCCTGCGCAGCGCCGCGCCGCCCTATTCACCGCACCGCTTCGACCCGCACCCGGGCGATAACATCGGCCTGATCGTCGAAGACCTGCGCACCGGCGGCAAGCTGTTCTACGCTCCGGGCCTGGGCAAGGTCGATGGGCCGCTGCTGGAGATCATGGCCGGCAGCGACTGCCTGCTGGTGGACGGCACAATGTGGGACGACGATGAGATGCAACGCCGTGGCGTCGGCACCCGCACCGGCCGCGAGATGGGGCACCTGGCCCAGAACGGCCCCGGCGGGATGCTGGAGGTGCTGGAACAACTGCCCAATCAGCGCAAGATCCTTATCCATATCAACAACACCAACCCGATCCTCGATGAAGACTCGCCCGAGCGGGCCGAGCTTGTACGCCGAAAGATTGAAGTGTCTTACGACGGAATGAGTATTGAGTTGTAAGAAGGGCGGAACCAATGTGAGGTGAGCTTGCGGTGAGTCAGTCAACGCTTGTGCTGGCTGAGAGGACGCCTTCGCGAGCAAGCTCGCTCCCACACTGGTTTTGCTGTGAATCGGATATCCAATGCAACTCGAATTACTGTGGGAGCGAGCTTGCTCACGATGGGGCCAGCCCTGACGCCACAGACCCCACGGGCATTTCCCGGAGAATCAAAATGACTGACACCCCCCTGTCCCCCGCCGAGTTCGAAGCGGCCCTGCGTGCCAAGGGTGCGTATTACCACATCCATCACCCGTATCACGTGGCGATGTATGAAGGCCGCGCCACTCGCGAGCAGATCCAGGGCTGGGTCGCGAATCGCTTTTACTACCAGGTGAACATCCCGCTCAAGGATGCCGCAATCCTGGCCAATTGCCCGGACCGGGAAATCCGTCGCGAGTGGATCCAGCGCCTGCTCGACCATGATGGCGCGCCCGGCGAAGACGGCGGTATCGAGGCCTGGCTACGGCTGGGCCAGGCCGTGGGCCTGGACCCCGATCAACTGCGCTCCCAGGAGCTGGTGCTGCCGGGGGTGCGCTTCGCCGTGGACGCCTACGTCAACTTTGCCCGCCGGGCCAGTTGGCAAGAAGCCGCCAGCAGCTCGTTGACCGAATTGTTCGCCCCGCAGATCCACCAGTCGCGCCTGGACAGCTGGCCACAGCATTACCCGTGGATCGACCCGGCCGGCTATGAGTACTTCCGCACCCGCCTGGGCCAGGCTCGCCGCGATGTCGAACATGGGCTGGCAATTACCCTGCAGCACTACACCACTCGCGAAGGCCAGGAGCGCATGCTGCAAATCCTCCAGTTCAAACTGGACATCCTCTGGAGCATGCTCGACGCCATGAGCATGGCCTACGAATTGAATCGCCCGCCCTATCACAGCGTGACCGGAGAACGGGTGTGGCACACAGGAATCCCCCTATGAGTTTCGACCGCAGCAAAACCCCTCGCTGGCGTCCCGGCTATCGCTTCCAGTACGAACCGGCACAGAAAGGCCACGTGCTGCTCTATCCTGAAGGCATGATCAAGCTCAACGACAGCGCGGCGCTGATCGGCGGTCTGATCGACGGCGAGCGGGATGTCGCGGCCATCATCGGCGAACTGGCCAAACAGTTCCCGGACGTGCCGGAACTCGGTGACGACATCGAGCAATTCATGGAGGTCGCCCGTGCAGAACACTGGATCGAACTTGCCTGAGGCCAGCGGCCTGCCGGCCAAACCCGAAGTCGGCCTGCCGCTGTGGTTGCTGGCGGAGCTGACTTATCGCTGCCCGCTGCAATGCCCGTACTGCTCCAACCCGCTGGACTTCGCCGAACAAGGCAAGGAGCTGAGCACCGAGCAGTGGTTCAAGGTGTTTCGCGAAGCCCGGGAAATGGGCGCCGCGCAACTGGGTTTTTCCGGTGGCGAGCCGCTGGTACGCCAGGACTTGGCCGAGCTGATCGGCGAGGCCCGCAGGCTGGGCTTCTACACCAACCTGATCACCTCCGGCATCGGCTTGACCGAGCAGAAGATCAGCGACTTCAAGAAGGCCGGCCTGGACCATATCCAGATCAGCTTCCAGGCCAGCGACGAACAGGTGAACAACCTGCTGGCCGGCTCGAAGAAAGCCTTTGCGCAAAAACTCGAAATGGCCCGGGCGGTGAAGGCCCACGGTTATCCGATGGTGCTGAACTTCGTCACCCACCGGCACAACATCGACAGGATCGATCGCATCATCGAGCTGTGCATTGCCCTGGAAGCCGACTTCGTCGAGCTCGCCACGTGCCAGTTCTACGGCTGGGCGCAGCTCAACCGCGTCGGGCTGCTGCCCACCCGGGAACAATTGGTGCGCGCCGAGCGCATTACCAACGAGTATCGCGCCAAGCTTGAGGCCGAAGGCCACCCGTGCAAGTTGATCTTCGTCACCCCGGACTACTACGAGGAACGCCCCAAGGCCTGCATGAATGGCTGGGGCAGCCTCTTCCTGACCGTCACCCCGGACGGCACCGCTTTGCCCTGTCACGGCGCCCGACAGTTGCCGGTGCAGTTTCCCAATGTGCGCGACCACAGCATGCAGCACATCTGGTACGACTCGTTCGGCTTCAACCGCTTTCGCGGCTACGATTGGATGCCCGAGCCCTGCCGTTCCTGCGATGAAAAGGAGGAGGATTTCGGTGGCTGTCGCTGCCAGGCCTTCATGCTCACGGGCGATGCCAGCAACGCCGACCCGGTGTGCAGCAAGTCCGAACATCACGGGGTGATTCTCCAGGCTCGCGAAGACGCCGAGCACGCCACCCAGACCATCGAGCAACTGGCCTTTCGCAATGAACGAAACTCACGCCTCATCGCCAAAAGCTGATCCGTTCAGCGCCGCCCAGGCCGTTGCCGCCGGCACCGACTTCGCCGAGCTGCGGGTAAGCCCGCTGGGCCTGTTCTGGAATGAATACCGGCCTGGCGACGGGGCCTGCCGGATCTGGCATTGGCAAGGCGCCCAGGCACGATGCCTGACCCCGGACGGGTTCAGCGCCAACAGCCGCGTCTACGAATACGGCGGCGGCGCGTTTTGCCTGGACGACGAGGGCGTGGTGTTCGTCAATGAGACCGACCAGCAGATCTATCGCCAGGCACTGGGGGCCGAACGCCCCGCGGCACTGACCTCGGGCGACTGTCGCCATGGAGACCTCAGCGTCGCCCGCGGCCAGGTACTGGCGGTGGAGCAGCAGGCCGATCGGCATCGGCTGGTGGCCATCGGCCTGGCGGACCGTCAGCGTCAATTGCTGGCCGAAGGCGCGGATTTCTACGCCTCGCCGACCGTCAGCGCCGACGGCCAGCGACTGGCGTGGATCGAATGGAGCCGGCCGCATCAGCCCTGGACGGCCACGCGATTGATGCTGGCCGAACGCAAGGGCTCGGGGTGGGGCGAGCCACGCTGTGTGGCCGGCGATGCTGCCGAAGAGTCCATCCAGCAGCCACGTTTCGATGCTTCGAATCGTCTTTACTGCCTGACCGATCGCGGCGGTTACTGGCAGCCCTGGATCGAATCGGCCGACGGCTTGCAACCACTGCCCGCCGCTCAAGCCGATCACGCACCGGCGCCGTGGCAAATGGGTGGTTGCACCTGGCTGCCGCTGGACGAACACACTTACCTGGCGAGTTGGACCGAAGCGGGGGTTGGCCGGCTGGGCCTGTGTTGCAGCGGGAACGCAAGCCAGGACTACACCGGCGCCTACACGCGCTTTCGCAGCCTGGCCCTGGACGAGCAGTTCATCTATGCCATCGCCGCCTCGCCCACCCTACCGTCAGCGGTGATCGCGATCGAGCGGCACAGTGCCGGCGTCGCGGTGCTGGCCGGCGGCGTCGCGCCACTGCCCGCCGCGCAGGTCAGCCGTCCGCGCACGTTGCGCTACCCCAGCGGTGCGGGTCAGGCCCATGGCTTCTTTTACCCGGCCATGGACAGCCAGGAGAAGCCGCCATTGGTGGTGTTCATCCATGGCGGTCCCACCTCGGCCTGCTACCCGGTGTTCGATCCTCGCATTCAGTATTGGACCCACCGCGGCTTCGCCGTTGCCGACCTCAATTACCGTGGCAGCAGCGGCTATGGCCGGGCCTATCGACAAGCCTTGCACCTGAATTGGGGGGTGGTGGATGTCGAGGATGCCTGCGCGGTGGTCGCCTACCTCGCCGAGCAGGGCCTGGTCGACGGTGAGCATGCGTTCATCCGTGGCGGCAGCGCCGGCGGCTACACGGCTCTTTGCGCCCTGGCGTTTCGAGAGGTGTTCCAGGCCGGCGCCAGCCTCTATGGCGTCAGCGATCCTGTCGCCCTGGCGCGCGCCACGCACAAGTTCGAAGGCGATTATCTGGACTGGCTGATTGGCGACCCGCAACGGGACGTCGAACGCTACCGCTCACGCACGCCGCTGCTACACGCGGATCGAATCCGCACACCGGTGATCTTCTTTCAAGGGGAACTGGATGCCGTGGTCGTGCCACAGCAGACCCGCGATATGGTCCGTGCGCTGGAGGACAACGGCGTCACGGTCGAGGCCCATTACTATCCGGATGAACGCCACGGTTTTCGCAAGGCGGTGAACCAGGCCCATGCGCTGGAGCATGAGTGGTTGTTCTATCGCAAGGTGATGGGCGGCGTTGTCTAGGGAAATGAAGAAGTTGTGGGAGCTCGCTCCCACAGGGTTCTCGATGAAATTGTTCAGCGCTTGGCGATGATATAGACCGCGTGAACGATGCCTGGAATGTAGCCCAGCAGCGTCAGCAGGATATTCAGCCAGAAAGCCCCGCCGAAGCCCACTTGCAGGAATACGCCCAGCGGCGGCAGCAGGATGGCGATGATGATACGAATAAAATCCATGGGTTGGCTCCTGGTTGATCATGGCTACGTTGCCATATAGCTCATTGACACCTGACCGCTCGTCAGGGTTCAGAGACAACCGAAAAGAAGCCCCGGATAAAAACGCGGGCAAAAGAAAACCCCGCCGAGGCGGGGCTTTGCAGACTGTTTCCCTGACATCCATTTCACTCCGCCTTCCTGGCAGAATCCTACGTGTCCGTGCTGTAACTTTTGCGCATCCTGCGCGACGTCCATGTGAAGTAGATTAACGGTGGATCCAATCCGCCGGTAGAGGGAAAACGCCAGCACGATGTGTAAGCAAATGCTTACACATCGCCTCCGGGTCAGAACTGTCCGGCGTCCAGCAGGAACAACGATTCGCTACCGGCCTTCACACTGGCGCTCAGGGAATGAATGCGCGGCAGCAGGCGGGCGAAATAGAAACGCGCCGTGCCCAGCTTGCTCGCGTAGAAATCATCCTCGCCTTCCTTGCCCAGGGCGGCCTTGGCCATCAACGCCCACATGTAGGCGTACGCGGTGTAACCGAACGCCTGGAGGTATTCCACCGACGCAGCACCAATTTCATTGGGGTTGGTTTTCGCCTGGTCCAACAGCCATTGGGTCAGCTCGTCCAACGTGCCGAGCGCCGCGTTCAGCGGCTGGGTGAACTCGGCCAGGTCGCCGCTGGCGGTAGCGGTGAAGTGGCGGATCTCATCGGCGAACAGGCGATAGAACGCGCCGCCACTGCCGACGATCTTGCGCCCGACCAGGTCCAGTGCCTGGATACCGTTGGTGCCCTCGTAGATCTGGGTAATGCGCACATCACGCACCAGTTGCTCCTGGCCCCACTCACGAATGTAGCCGTGGCCGCCGAAGATCTGCTGGCCATGGACGGTGGTCTCCAGGCCCAGGTCGGTCAGGAACGCCTTCGCCACCGGTGTCAGCAACGCCACCAGGTCTTCGGCGCGCTTGCGGGTGGCCGCGTCTTCGCTGAATTTGGCGGTGTCCAGTTGCATCGCCACGTAAGTGGAGAATGCCCGGCCGCCCTCGTTCGAGGCTTTCATGGTCAAGAGCATCCGACGCACGTCGGGGTGAACGATGATCGGGTCGGCCGCCTTGTCCTTGTTCTGCGCGCCGGTCGGCGAACGGCTTTGCAGGCGGTCACGGGCGTATTCGATGGCGTTCTGGTAGGAACGCTCACCGGTGGCCAGGCCCTGGATACCCACGCCCAGGCGTTCGTAGTTCATCATGGTGAACATCGCCGCCAGGCCCTTGTTCGGTTCGCCGACCAGGTAACCGACCGCGTCGTCAAAGTTCATCACGCAGGTGGCGGATGCCTGGATGCCCATCTTGTGTTCGATCGAGCCGCAGTGGGCGGCGTTGCGCGCGCCCAGGCTGCCATCGGCATTGACCAGGAACTTGGGCACCAGGAACAACGAAATGCCTTTCGGGCCCGCTGGCGCGTCCGGCAACTTGGCCAGCACCAGGTGGATGATGTTTTCGGTGAGGTCGTGTTCGCCGCCGGTGATGAAGATCTTCGTGCCGCTGACCTTGTAGCGGCCATCCGCCTGAGGTTCGGCCTTGGTGCGGATGATCCCCAGGTCAGTACCGGCGTGCGGCTCGGTCAGGCACATGGAGCCCGCCCAGACGCCGGCGTACATGTTCGGCAGGTAGGCCGCCTTCAGTTCTTCGCTGGCGTGGGCGTTGATCGACAGGCAGGCGCCGGCGGTCAGCATCGGGTACAGGCCGAAAGACAGGCTGGCGGAGTTGACCATTTCCTCGACCTGGGCCGAGACCGCCTTGGGCATGCCCATGCCGCCGTACGCCGGATCACCGCCGACACCGACCCAACCGCCTTCAGCGTACGTCTTGTAGGCCTGTGGGAAACCGGCCGGCGTGGTGACTGTGCCGTCAGCCCAATGGCAGCCTTCTTCGTCTGCGGCACGGCTGAGGGGCGCGATACTTTTGCTGGTGACTTTGCCGGCTTCTTCGAGAATCGCTTCGACGGTTTCGGCGTCGACGGTCTCGGCCAATGCCGGCAACTCGGCCCAGAGTTTTGCGACCTCGAACACTTCATTGAGGACGAAGCGCATATCGCGCAGGGGCGCTTTGTAGTCAGCCATGGCAAACCTCGCAGGATCTAAACAGTTGGTTCGTAAGAAAACGGTTTTTGCAGTGGCCGGAGTGTACCTCAACAACTTTTACGACACATAGGGTCAACGTGTGACTTTATTGTTATTTTTAGTCACTAACGATTCGACGGGCGCAAGCGCCCCCGCCAAGCCTGTTGCTGCCACTCAGAAGGCAAACGACTCCGCCGGCAGCTGCATCAGGCAATCGCTGCCCGCCTCGACTGCGGCCCGATGAGCGGCAGTGCGCGGCAGCAGACGCTTGAAGTAGAACTCGCAGGTCGCCAGTTTGCTGCGGCAGAAATCGCCGTCACCGTCGCCGCGCTCCAGATGCGACTGGGCGACCAAGGCCATGCGCAACCACAGGTAGGCCAGGATGATGTAACCGCTGTACATCAGGTAGTCGACGGACGCGGCGCCCACCTCGTCCGGGTTTTTCATCGCGGCCATGCCCACCTGAGTGGTCAGCTCGCCCCACTGTCGGTTGAGCCCGTCGAGCTGCGCGACGTAATCCTTGAGCTGCGGATGTTCGGCGTTCGCGACACAGAACGTGTGAACGATCTTGGTGAACCCACGCAACAACTTGCCTTGGCTGCCCAACACCTTGCGGCCCAGCAGGTCCAGGGCCTGGATGCCGTTGGTGCCTTCATAGATCGGCGCAATGCGGCAGTCCCGCACCAGTTGCTCCATGCCCCATTCGCGAATGAAGCCATGCCCGCCAAACACCTGCATGCCGTGGTTCGTCACCTCGAGCCCGGTGTCGGTCATGAAGGCCTTGCAGATCGGCGTGAGGAAGGCCAGCAGGTCCTCGGCCTCCTGGCGAGCCGCCTCGTCGGCGCTCAGGTGCGCGGTGTCGAGCAACTGCGCGGTGAAGTACGTCAGCGCCCGGTTACCTTCATTGAAGGCTTTCATGGTTAGCAGCATCCGGCGCACGTCCGGGTGGACGATGATGGGGTCGGCGGGTTTTTCCGGGGCCTTGGGGCCGGTCAGCGAACGCATCTGCAAGCGGTCGTTGGCATAGCCGATGGCGCCCTGGAAGCTGGCCTCGCCCAGGCAGAGGCCCTGCATGCCGGTGCCGAGCCGGGCGTGGTTCATCATGGTGAACATGCAATTGAGGCCTTTGTTCGGCTCGCCGATCAGGAATCCCTTGGCCTCGTCGAAGTTCAACACACAGGTGGCCGACGCCTTGATGCCCATCTTGTGTTCGATCGAGCCACAGGACACGCCATTGCGCTCGCCGGCTTCACCCGTGGCGTCGGGCAGGAACTTGGGCACGATGAACAACGAAATGCCTTTGGTCCCGGCCGGCGCGTCTGGCAGCTTGGCGAGGACCAGATGGACGATGTTCTCGCTCATGTCGTGTTCGCCGGCGGAGATAAAGATCTTGCTGCCGGTGATCCCGTAGCTGCCGTCGGCCTGGGGCACGGCGCGGGTCTTGATGATGCCCAGGTCGGTGCCGCAGTGGGCTTCGGTAAGGCACATGGTGCCGGTCCATTGGCCAGCGGTGAGCTTGCTCAGGTAGGTCTGTTTCTGGGCTTCGGTGCCGTGGGCGTGGATGGCCGACATCGCGCCGTGCGTCAGGCCCGGGTACATGCCCCATGAAGTGTTGCTGGAGCCGACCATCTCGCTGATGACCAGCCCCAGGGAACTGGGCAGGCCCTGGCCGCCATACGCCGGATCCGCCGCGAGCCCGTGCCAGCCGCCTTCCACGTATTGGGCGAACGCCTGCTTGAAACCTGCCGGCGTGGTGACGACACCGTTGTCGAAATGACAGCCCTCTTCATCACCGGAGCGATTAAGAGGCGCCAGCACGTTCTCGCAGAACCGGGCGCCCTCTTCGAGGATCGCGTTGATCATGTCCGGGCTGGCATCGCTGGCTCCCAGTTCGGCGTAACGGCCAGGGAAATCGAAGACGTGATCGATCAGAAAGCGCATGTCGCGCAACGGGGCTTTGTACTCGGGCATGGTGGTGTTCTCCGGTAGCAGATCGTTTCAACCTACTGCCGGCCACCGAGGGCCACAATCACAGTCCAGACGCTGAATGCGCCGTCATCACTCAACCCGCGGCAGTTTCCATGCGCACCGCGCCGCGGCGGTTCTGGCCAAAGGCGACCACGCAATTACGCCCCGCGCCCTTGGCGTTATAGAGTGCCTGGTCGGCAGACTTGAGGACCTCTTCCGGCGTGCGCTGCTCGAGCCGTTCCGCCACACCGATGCTGATGGTCACCGATACGCTGGAGGCACTGCCGCCGGCTCGCCGCTGTCGGCCCTGCTGATCATCCTGGGGACGACTGTCGGGGTTGCGCAACTGGATGCTGTAGCTCTCGATGGATTGGCGGATGACCTCCAGGTGAGGCATGCACTCATCGAGGGTCTTACCGGCAAACACCAGCGCAAATTCCTCGCCGCCATAGCGATAGGCCCTACCGCCGCCACCGATTTTCGACAGTTTGCTGGCCACCAGGCGCAGCACCTGGTCACCCACGTCGTGGCCGTGGGTGTCGTTGAATTTCTTGAAATGGTCGACGTCGCTCATCGCCAGCACATAGTTGCGCCCCAGGCGCTGCATGCGCTCGTTCAGCGCCCGGCGTCCCGGCAAGCCGGTCAGTTCATCGCGGAAGGCCATTTGATAGGCCTCGTGGGCGACGGCGGCGGCGATCATCAACATCACCTGGCTGCACATGATGTTCAGGGTAAACGGCAGGATGAAGGTCTTCGGCAACATCCAGAACAAACCCAGCAACCCCACCAATTGCGCGGCATGCAACGGCCGGGGATTGCGCCAGTATTGCCAGGCCAGCAACGAGAAGGCCGCGATGAACACCGGGTAGGACAACTGGATCAGGCTCATCCAGGCCCCGTGCAGGGCCGGCCAGCGGATCTCCGAAAGCCACAGCAGCAGCGCCTGGGGAAAGCTCTGCTCCAGGGCCAGCGCCACGCTGCCGAAGATCAGCAGCACCGCGAACCGCGCCACCATGTCCTGGAACAGATGGGTGCGCTCCTGCCACGCGGCGAACAGGCCGAACAGCAGCGGCAATAGCAGGCAGACGAGGTGGAACACCAAGGCAGCGTCTTCACGCACCTTGCCGTTATCGCGGTAGAAGTCGGTCTGGGTGTCCAGCAGGAAGTAGGCGATGTACACCGTGACCATCAAAAACAGTTCACGCTGGCGCCGGTACACCGAGCAATACGCCCCGCCCAGCAGCAGCACCAACGTTGGCAGGACATTGAACAGCGAGGTGAAGAAAACGTTGAGGTCCTTGACGTAGGCCGCCGCGAGCCCCGCCAGCAATAGCAGCAATGAGGGTAGGAAATGGCTGAAACGTACAGCGGAAGAACGCGGCAAGGGTAAAGCTCCGACCCGGCTGACCAAAGATGGCATTGTGCCTGCTATTACCGCAACAAGGCACGCAGGATGTGACAGATGTCACACTGCCATCGCTGTAACGGCAGGGGAGAAAGTTTTCTTAAGGTTTGGCTGGATGAATATTGTTTCAGGGTCGCCTTTGATCCTTTGCAGGCGCTCGCTCGCCGGGATATTCATGGCGAACATGAAAAAGCCGCTGCGTCCCGAAGGAGGCAGCGGCTTTTCAGAGGAACCGCGTAAGGCTTAGTAGCCCAGCGCGAAGTCTTCTTCTTTCATGTCCATCAGGTTGTTGGCACCCGACAGCATGGCCGCCACGTGGGTACGGGTACGCGGCAGGATGCGCTGGAAGTAGAAACGCGCAGTCTGCAGCTTGGCGGTGTAGAACGCCTCTTCGGTGGTGCCGGCGGCGAGTTTTTCCGCTGCGAGGCGTGCCATGTCGGCCCAGAAGTAGGCCAGGCAGGCGTAACCGGAGTACATCAGGTAGTCCACCGACGCCGCACCGACTTCCTCGCGGTCTTTCATGGCGGCCATGCCGACCTTCATGGTCAGTTCGCCCCACTCCTTGTTCAACGCAGCCAGAGGCCCTACGAACTCCTTGACCGCTTCGTTGCCTTCGTTGCCCTGGCAGAACTTGTGGACGATCTTGGTGAAGCCCTTGAGCGCTTCGCCCTGGGTCATCAGCACTTTACGGCCCAGCAGGTCGAGGGCCTGGATGCCGGTGGTGCCTTCGTACAGCATCGAGATACGGCTGTCGCGAACGTTCTGCTCCATGCCCCATTCGGCGATGAAGCCGTGGCCGCCATAGATCTGCACGCCGTGGTTGGCCGATTCGAAACCGACCTCGGTCATGAACGCCTTGGCGATCGGCGTCATGAACGCCAGCAGCGCATCGGCCTTTTTCTTCTCTTCCTCATCGACGCCGTACTTGACGATGTCGACCTGCTTGGCGGTGAAGTAGACCATCGCCCGGTTACCTTCGGCGAAGGCTTTCATGGTCAGCAGCATGCGACGCACGTCAGGGTGGACGATGATCGGGTCGGCCGCCTTGTCCGGCGCTTTCGGGCCGGTCAGGGAACGCATTTGCAGGCGGTCACGGGCGTATTTCAGGCCGCCCTGGAAACCGATCTCGGCGTGGGCCAGGCCTTGCAGCGCGGTGCCCAGGCGTGCGGTGTTCATGAAGGTGAACATGCAGTTCAAGCCTTTGTTCGCCGGGCCGATCAGGAAACCGGTGGCCGCGTCGAAGTTCATCACGCAAGTGGCGTTGCCGTGGATGCCCATCTTGTGTTCCAGGGAACCACAGTTCACCGCGTTGCGCTGGCCGAGGGTGCCATCGGCGTTAGGCAGGAACTTCGGCACGATGAACAGCGAGATACCCTTGGTACCGGCCGGTGCGTCCGGCAGGCGTGCCAGTACGATGTGGACGATGTTGTCGGCCATGTCGTGTTCACCGGCCGAAATGAAGATCTTGGTGCCGGTGACCTTGTAGGAACCATCGGCCTGAGGCTCGGCCTTGGTGCGCAGCATGCCCAGGTCGGTGCCGCAATGCGGTTCGGTCAGGCACATGGTGCCGGTCCATTCGCCGGACACCAGCTTGGTCAGGTAGGCCTCTTGCTGCTCGGGCGTACCGTGCTCGGAAATGGTGTTCATCGCGCCATGGGACAGGCCCGGGTACATGCCCCACGACCAGTTGGCTTCACCGACCATCTCGCTGACGGCCAGGCCCAGGGACTCCGGCAGGCCTTGGCCACCGTGCGCCACGTCATGGGCCAGGCTTGGCCAGCCGCCTTCGACGAATTGCTTGTAGGCCTGCTTGAACCCGGTCGGGGTCTTCACGCCGGACTCGCTCCAGGTGCAGCCTTCGAGGTCGCCCACACGGTTCAGCGGTGCCAGCACCTGCTCACAAAACTTGGCGCCTTCTTCGAGAATGGCGTCAACCATGTCCGGAGTTGCGTCCTGGCAAGCCGGAAGGCTCTGATAATGCGCCTCGTAACCGAGCAGTTCGTCACGTACGAAGCGAATATCACGCAAGGGGGCCTTGTAGTCAGGCATAGCGATAAACCTCTGCTGATGTAACCGGGAATGAACGACCGCGTGGATTTGTTGTGACGGTCAAACAGTTGTTTGAAACATACGTTTACGCCCAAACCTTGTCAAGGCCCGATCTTTTGCCATTCGTCATCGGCTGTGGAAAATCTCGGGCACGGGCATTCGGTGACGCGGAAGAACCCGCGACACGCCTGGGAAAAGATTAGTTGAGTAAGAAGACCTTAGAGACAAAAACGCCGCGAATCATCGCGGCGTTCCGGTCAATCCAAGGGACAGAATCAGGCGAAGGTGTCGATCAACGTCCCGAGCATTTCGTCGGAAGCCTTGGCGACGTTCACGCCCAGTTGCACCTGGAACTTGCCTTGGGACATTTCCACCATGTTGGCGGCCACATCCGACTGCTGGCTGCGATCGACCGACCGCAGGCGATCCACCTGGACTTCGGATGACTGGCTGGTGACCGAGCGCTCGATCGTGTTGTTGGCGACCTGGCCGGCTGCCAGATCGACACGGTTCTGCCCTGTCTGAATCGTGCTCAGACCGGCATAGAACGCGGTATTTCCTGAGATTTGCATGACAGAACTCGTCTTCTTGAAGGGTCGACAATGGCCATTGAATCAGAAGGGCGCGGAAAAGGCCCGACAAAAACACTAATGGCACACTGCCTTATCATAGGGAAAACCCTAATCCAACAGGTCGAGGTGCAAGTGATCGGCGACGATTTCGGCCGTCACGCCCTTGATTTTCGGGACCCGCCCCAGGCACGGCGCGGGGAGGCGCTCGGCCAGGGTGGCGAGGTTTTCTTCCAGGCGCGAGGTCTTGGGGTCGATGATGTTCGCCACCCAGCCGGCCAGTTGCAGGCCGTCCCGGGCGATGGCCTCGGCGGTCAGCAACGCATGGCTGATGCAGCCCAGGCGCACGCCCACCACCAGGATCACCGGCAGGCCCAAGGCCATGGCCAGGTCCGAGAGATTATCCTGGTCGGCCAGCGGCACGCGCCAGCCACCGGCGCCTTCGATCAGGGTGAAATCGGCGCCCAGGGCCAGCACGTCACGCATCGGCCCCAGCAACGATTGAACGGTCAAGGCCACGCCCGCCTCCCGCGCCGCCAGATGCGGCGCGATGGCCGGTTCGAACGCCACCGGATTGACCTGCGCATAAGCAAGCGGCACCGAGCACTCGGCCAGCAATGTTAGGGCGTCGGCATTGCGCAGGCCTTTGGGCGTGACCTCGCAACCGGACGCCACGGGCTTGCCGGCGGCGGTGCTCCTGCCGGCCTGTCGCGCCGCGTGCAGCAGCCCCGCCGCGACAGTGGTCTTGCCCACGTCGGTGTCAGTGCCGGTGATGAAATAGGCCTGGCTCATAGCGGTTTCTCCAAAACGGCGTAGACCACCTGGTAAGTCGCCGGCAGCCCTTGCGCCTGGCGAAACTGCTCATACGCCTCGACCAGCGCCAGGATCCGCGCCCTGCCCGTCAGGCCTCCGGGTCGACCTGGGTTCAGATTGTGCGCACCCAACGCTTTCAGTTCGTGGGTCAGGCTGCGCACATCAGGGTAGTGCAGGACATGGGGACGGCTTTCAAGGCTGAGCACATTCAGGCCGCTGGCGGCGCACAGCTGCTGGTAGGTGTCGAACCCGCGGAAACGGTTGACGTGCACCAGGCCATCCACCTGACGCCAGCTGTCGCGCAGTTCGTACAACGTACCGACACACAGGCTGGTAAAGGCCAGCACACCGCCGGGTTTCAGGACACGTCGGGCCTCACTCAACACCGACGCGAAATCCGCACACCATTGCACCGCCAGGCTGGAGAACACCAGCTCGCAACTCGATGCCTGCAAGGGTAGCCGCTCGGCGTCAGCGGCGACAAAATGCGCGGCGCCGCCTTGTGGGCGGGCGTGGTTCAGCATGCCTTCGGCAATGTCCAGCGCCAGCCCGCCCGCCTCGCCAAAGCGCGCCGCCAGCGCCCGGGTGAAATACCCGGTGCCACAGCCCAGGTCTACCCAACGCGGTGGGGTGAGCGATGGCGGCAACCGCTCCAGCAACTGTTCGCCCACGTCACGCTGCAACGCTGCAACGCTGTCATAGCTCGTCGCCGCCCGGGAGAACGAAGCCGCCACCTGACGCTTGTCCGGTAAGGCACCGGGTAATGTCACGAGAGACAAATCAGTCATCACCGCACTCGTGCAAAAAAGCCTGGATAGCCCCCGCCACACCGTGGGGGTCTTCCAGGAGGAATCCATGGCCGGCCTGTTCGATCAGGCCGATTTCGACATCCGGCAACAGCGCGAGCAATTCACCCGCCGCTTCGGCCGGCACCAAGGCATCGAGCCCGGCGAACAGGTGCAGTTGCGGCCCCCGAAAGCCCTGCAACGCGGCGCGGGTATCCAGTTGCGCCAGCACCTGCAACCCGGCGATCAAGACCTCGGGCGAGGTGTTCGGTGCACCGGCCAGCAGCAAGCGCGACAACCCGCGCGGGTCGCTGCACCCCTGGGCGCACAGCATGCTGAAGCGCTTGAGGGTCTGGCGCGGATCGTCGGCACACCCGGCCACAAACCCATTGAAAGTGTCTGCCGCCATCGCGTTCGACCACTGCTCTTGGGCGACGAACGCGGCGTTGCTGGCCAGGGTCAGCAGGCCACAGCAGCGCTCGCCGCGCCGCGCCGCCAGTGCCGAGGCGAGCATGCCGCCAAGGGACCAGCCGCCGAGCCAGGCATCCTCGGGGATGGCGGCGTCCAGCTCGTCGAGCCATTCGTCAGGATCACTCGACGCCAGCGCTGGCAACGGTTCGATCTCCACCCGCAGGTGCTCATCGAGCCCTTGCAGCGCAGCCGCCACCGGCTCCAGCGGTGAAATGCCCAGGCCCCAACCGGGCAGCAGGATCAGTCGATCACGCATGGCTGGGCTCCTTTCGCAATTGGGCAAAACAATCGGCCAGGGCTTCGAGCAGGCGCTGCACCTGAACCTCGCTGTGGGCGGCCGTCAAGGTCACGCGCAAACGGGCGCTGCCGGCCGGCACGGTAGGGGGACGGATGGCGGTGACCATCAGCCCGCGCTCACGCAACATTTGCGACAGGCGCAGCGCGTGTCCCGCATCGCCCACCAGAATCGGCTGGATCGGCGTGAAGCTGTCCATCAACTGCAGGTCGATCTGCTCGGCCCCCTGGCGGAACTGGCGGATCAGCACCTGCAAGTGCTCGCGTCGCCAATGCTCGCTGCGCAGCAACTCAAGGCTCTTGAGCGTGGCGCAGGCCAGGGCCGGCGGTTGGCTGGTGGTGTAGATGTAGGGGCGGGCGAACTGGATCAGGCTCTCGATCAGCTCTTCACTGCCGGCGACGAACGCCCCGGCGGTGCCGAACGCCTTGCCCAGGGTACCCACCAGCACGGGGACGTCGTCCTGGCTCAAGCCGAAGTGCTCGACGACGCCGCCGCCCTGGGCGCCCAACGGGCCGAAACCGTGGGCATCGTCGACCATCAGCCAGGCGCCCCTGGCCTTGGCTTCACGGGCCAGGGCCGGCAGGTCGGCAATGTCGCCGTCCATGCTGAACACGCCGTCGGTGACCACCAGGGTATTGCCGGTGGCTTTCTCCAGGCGAGTGGCCAGGCTCCGGGCGTCGTTGTGCAGGTAACGGTTGAACCGTGCGCCGGACAACAACCCGGCGTCGAGCAACGAGGCGTGATTGAGCCGGTCTTCCAGCACCGTGTCGCCCTGCCCCACCAGCGCGGTCACCGCGCCGAGGTTGGCCATGTAGCCGGTGGTGAACAGCAAGGCCCGGGGCCGGCCGGTCAAGTCAGCCAGGGCTTCCTCTAGGGCGTGGTGCGGGCCGCTGTGGCCGATCACCAGGTGGGAAGCCCCGCCACCGACGCCCCAACGGGTCGCACCGGCGCGCCAGGCTTCGATCACCTGCGGGTGGTTCGCCAGACCCAGGTAGTCGTTGTTGCAGAACGCCAGCAACGGCTGGCCGTCCACCAGCACCTCCGGCCCCTGCGGACTTTCGAGTAATGGGCGCTGGCGATAGAGGTTTTCGGCACGACGGGCAGCCAGGCGTGCGGCGAGATCAAAGGACATGCAGGCCTCAACTGTTTAAAGACTGGCCAAAGCCCCTTGTGGGAGCGAGCTTGCTCGCGATAGCGGTGTGTCAGTCGACATAAATGTGAATGTTCCATCGCCATCGCGAGCAAGCTCGCTCCCACAGGGTCTTGCATTCCAATCCGGGTATCGGAGAGTGGTCAAACCGCCGCGTTGTAGAACTGCTCGCTGCTCTTGTGCTCCACCAGCGCCTGTTCAATCGCGGCCTGGTGCACTTCGTCGGCGTGCTCTTCACGGGCTTCGGGCTGGATGCCGAGGCGGGCGAACAGTTGCATGTCCTTGTCGGCCTGCGGGTTGGCGGTGGTCAGCAGTTTGTCGCCGTAGAAAATCGAGTTCGCGCCGGCCAGGAAGGCCAGGGCCTGCATCTGCTCGTTCATCGCTTCACGGCCGGCAGACAGGCGCACATGGGACTTGGGCATCAGGATCCGCGCCACGGCAAGCATGCGGATGAAGTCGAACGGATCGACGTCCTCGGCGTTTTCCAGCGGCGTGCCGGCGACCTTGACCAGCATGTTGATCGGCACCGATTCAGGGTGCTCCGGCAGGTTGGCCAGCTGGATCAGCAGGTTGGCGCGATCGTCCAGGGACTCGCCCATGCCGAGGATGCCACCGGAGCAGATCTTCATCCCCGAGTCACGCACGTAGGCCAGGGTTTGCAGGCGCTCGCTGTAGGTGCGGGTGGTGATGATGCTGGTGTAGAACTCCGGGGAGGTGTCGAGGTTGTGGTTGTAGTAGTCCAGGCCAGCCTGGGCCAGCGCCTGGGTCTGCTCTTGGTCGAGCCGGCCCAGGGTCATGCAGGTTTCCAGGCCCATGGCCTTCACGCCCTTGACCATCTCCAGCACGTAAGGCATGTCCTTGGCCGAAGGATGCTTCCAGGCCGCGCCCATGCAGAAACGGGTCGAACCAATGGCCTTGGCGCGCGCGGCCTCTTCGAGGACCTTCTGCACTTCCAGCAACTTCTCTTTATCCAGCCCGGTGTTGTAGTGGCCGGACTGCGGACAATATTTGCAATCTTCCGGGCACGCGCCGGTCTTGATCGACAGCAGCGTGGAAACCTGGACGCGGTTGGCGTCGAAGTGTGCGCGGTGCACGGTCTGCGCCTGGAACAGCAGGTCGTTGAATGGCTGGACGAAGAGTGCTTTGACTTCGGCCAAAGACCAGTCATGACGCAGGTTGGCAGTGGTGCTGGCGCTCATGGGCAATTCCTTGATTATGCTTGGCTGGCGCCTTGGGTTTACGCAATACCCACAGGCGCGACACGGATGTTCGGCATATTTAAGGAAGAGTCATGCGCTGTCAACCACGATACGAAGACCAGGTTTACATCTGGTTAAAAAACAAACAATTCTGCCTGTTATGCGGGGATACCACTGACACACCGCAGCCGATCTGCACGCCGTGCGAAGCCGACCTGCCCTGGCTTGGTGATCAATGCAGTGTCTGCGCTTTGCCGTTGCCCATGGCCGGGCTGCGTTGTGGACAGTGTGCCGCACAGCCGCCAGCATTCGAGCGGGTACTGGCGCCCTGGGCCTATGACTTCCCGGTGGACAGTTTGATCACCCGCTTCAAGCATCAAGCGAAATGGCCCCTGGGCCGGCTGATGGGCGAGCTGTTGGCGCAGTCGCTGCAACACCAGTTCGACGAAGGCCTGGAGCGCCCCGACGCGCTGCTGCCGGTGCCCCTGGCCGCGCCGCGCCTGCGCCAGCGGGGCTTCAACCAGGCTGCTCTGCTGGCTCGCTGGCTCAGCCAGCCGTTGGGCCTTGCGTGCGAAGAACACTGGCTGCGCCGCGTCCAGGACACTCCCGCACAGCAGGCGCTCGATGCCAAGGCACGGCGGCAAAACCTGCTCCGGGCCTTTGCCTTGTCCCCCGAGGCGCAACTGCGCAACCGTCACCTGGCACTGGTGGACGATGTGCTCACCACCGGTGCTACCGCCCAGGCCCTGGCGCGCCTGCTGCTAGAGGCCGGCGCGGCGCGGGTGGACGTGTATTGCCTGGCGCGCACGCCGAAAGCGGCGGAGCCGGCTTGACGCGCGGCGCCCAAGCCGCCAACGTCGGCCCATCACTCCTGCACGCAGTTTTTCGTCATGTCATTGCCTACGCTCCTGACCCAACACATTGCCCGCCGCCCACAACGCATCGCCTTGCTTCAGCACATCGCCGAACAAGGCTCGATCACCCGCGCCGCCAAGAGCGCGGGCCTGAGCTACAAGGCGGCGTGGGACGCCATCGATGAATTGAACAACCTGGCGGACCAACCGCTGGTGGAGCGCAGTGTCGGCGGCAAGGGCGGTGGCGGCGCCAGGTTGTCCGAGGAAGGGCAACGGGTGTTGCGCCTGTACCTGCGCCTGCAAACCTTGCAGGCGCAATTGCTCGAAGCAAGCGAAGACGCCGCAGACCTGGGCCTGCTGGGCCGCCTGATGTTGCGCACCAGCGCGCGCAACCAGTTGCACGGCAAAGTCATCGGGATCGAAGCCATCGGCCACAACGACCGGATACGCCTGGAGCTGGCCCGGGGGCTGGTCATCGAGGCACGGATCACCCACGACAGCACGGTCCGCCTGGAACTGGCGATCGGCACCGAAGTGGTCGCCCTGATCAAGGCCGGCTGGCTGGAGCTGCACCCCGCCGGGCAGCCGGCCATGGCGGGTGACAATGCCCTGCAAGGTCTGATCGAGCAGGTCGCCGCCGCTGAAAACGGCCCCAGCGAGGTGCGGATCGGCTTGCCCAACGGCCAGACCCTCTGCGCCCTGGCCGATCCGCTGCAATTGCGTGAACGACAGCTGGAGGTCGGCGGCGCGGTGCAAGTGAGGTTTTCGCCCACGAATGTGCTGCTCGGCACACCGCTGTAGCGCGCTGCAACAATAGCTTCATCGACCCGCTTTAAGGTGACTGCCAAAACCAGCAGGGAGCCTGAAATGAGCCTACTAGAAGAAAACCAATCCACCGACCTGGAAAAGATCGTCGGCCTCAGCCGTCGTGGTTTCATCAGCGCCGGCGCCCTGTGTGGCGCCGCCATGTTCCTGGGCGGCAACCTGCTGAGTCGCAGCGTCATGGCCGCCGCCGTGAGCGAAGGCAACAGCAGGCTGCTGGGTTTCAACAGCATCGCCGCCGCGACCACCGACACCATCACCCTGCCGCCAGGCTACAAGTCCTCGGTGCTGATCAGTTGGGGCCAGCCGCTGCAGAAAAACGCACCGGCGTTCGACCCCAGCGGCAACGGCACCGCCCGCGCCCAGGAAATGCAGTTCGGCGACAACAACGACGGCATGAGCCTGTTCCCGTTCCCCGGTGACAACAACCGGGCGCTGATGGCGATCAACAACGAATACACCAACTACCGCTACCTGTTCGCCCACGGCGGCCAGCCGCAATCGGCCGAGGACGTGCACAAGGCCCAGGCCAGCGAAGGCGTCTCGGTGATCGAGGTCCAGCGCCGTCGCGGCGGCCAGTGGCAGTTCGTCCAGGAGTCGCGCTACAACCGCCGGATCCACGGCAATACGCCGATTCGCCTGCGCGGCCCGGCGGCCGGTCACGAGTTGCTCAAGACCAGCGCCGACAAGAGCGGCAAGAAAGTGCTGGGCACGTTCCAGAACTGCGCCAACGGCATGACGCCGTGGGGCACTTACCTGACCTGCGAAGAGAATTTCACCGATTGCTTCGGCAGCAGCCAATCCGACTTGCAGTTCGATGAGGCGCAAAAACGCTACGGCGCCACCGTCACCAGCCGCGAGATCAACTGGCACCTGTTCGATCCGCGCTTCGACCTGGCGAAAAACCCCAACGAACTCAACCGTCATGGCTGGGTGGTGGAAATCGACCCGTTCGATCCAGACTCCACCCCGGTCAAGCGCACCGCCCTGGGCCGCTTCAAGCATGAAAACGCCGCGCTGGCGCAAACCAATGACGGTCGCGCCGTGGTGTACATGGGCGACGATGAACGCGGTGAGTTCATCTACAAGTTCGTCAGCCGCGAGCGCATCAACCCCCGCAACGCCAAGGCCAACCGCAACCTGCTGGACCATGGCACCCTGTATGTGGCGCGCTTCGACGCCGGCGACGCCAACCCCGATCATCCCAAAGGCAAGGGCCAGTGGATCGAGCTGACCCACGGCAAGAACGGCCTGGACGCCAGCAGCGGTTTCGCCGACCAGGCCGAAGTGCTGATCCATGCCCGCCTGGCCGCCAGCGCCGTGGGCGCCACGCGCATGGACCGTCCGGAGTGGATCGTGGTGAGCCCGAAAGACGGCCAGGTCTACTGCACCCTGACCAACAACTCCAAGCGCGGCGAAGATGGCCAGCCGGTGGGCGGGCCGAACCCGCGGGCCAAGAACGTCTACGGGCAGATCCTGCGCTGGCGCACCAGCCGCGACGACCACGCCTCCAAGACCTTCGACTGGGACCTGTTCGTGGTCGCAGGCAACCCGACGGTCCATGCCGGTACGCCAAAAGCCGGGTCGTCGAACATCACCCCGCAGAACATGTTCAACAGCCCCGATGGCCTGGGCTTCGACAAAGCGGGTCGGCTGTGGATCCTCACCGACGGTGACGTCAGCAACACCGGCGACTTCGCCGGCATGGGCAACAACCAGATGCTCTGCGCCGACCCCAACAGCGGAGAGATCCGCCGCTTCATGGTCGGGCCGGTGGGTTGCGAAGTGACCGGCATCAGCTTCGCGCCGGACCACAGGAGCCTGTTCGTCGGGATCCAGCACCCTGGCGAAAACGGCGGTTCGACCTTTCCCGAGCACCTGCCCAACGGCAAGCCGCGTTCATCGGTGATGGTGATTACCCGTGAGGACGGCGGGGTGATCGGCGCGGTCTGACATTTGCTTTTGTGGCGAGGGAGCTTGCTCCCGCTTGGGTGTGCAGCGCCCATAAATATCTGGGGTCGCTGCGCAACCCAGCGGGAGCAAGCTCCCTCGCCACGAAGCTGATTCAGGACTGACAATCAATCCAGACTGCTTTGCGCTACCATGCTGGGCCGGACGCGGCAGCCCTGCCGCTGCGCAGGAGTCAGCATGTCCCATCCGTTTGAAACCCTCACCCCCGATCTCGTACTCGACGCCGTTGAAAGCCTGGGCTTGCTCAGTGATGCCCGGGTGTTGGCACTCAACAGTTATGAGAACCGTGTCTATCAGGTCGGTATCGAGGACGGCGAGCCGCTGATCGCCAAGTTCTATCGCCCTGCGCGCTGGACCAATGAAGCGATCCTGGAAGAACACCGTTTCACGTTCGAACTGGCCGATTGCGACGTGCCGGTGGTGGCGCCATTGGTTCATGACGGCGTCAGCCTGCACGAACACGCAGGCTTTCGCTTCACCCTGTTTCCCCGTCGTGGCGGCCGTGCGCCGGAGCCGGGTAACCTCGACCAACTCTACCGCCTCGGGCAACTGCTCGGACGCCTGCACGCCGTGGGCGCCAGCCGCCCGTTCGAGCACCGCGAAGCCTTGGGCGTGAAGAACTTCGGCCACGATTCCCTGGCCACGGTGCTGGACAGCGGCTTCGTCCCGCGCAGTCTGTTGCCGGCCTACGAGTCGGTCGCCAGGGACCTGCTCAAGCGTGTCGAAGAGGCCTACGCCGCCACACCCCACCAGACCATCCGCATGCACGGCGACTGTCATCCCGGCAACATGATGTGCCGCGATGAAGTGTTTCACATCGTCGACCTCGACGATTGCCGCATGGGCCCCGCGGTCCAGGACCTGTGGATGATGCTCGCCGGCGACCGCCAGGCCTGCCTGGGGCAGTTGTCGGAATTGATGGACGGTTACCAGGAGTTCCACGACTTCGACCCTCGGGAACTGGCGCTGATCGAACCTTTGCGCGCCCTGCGCCTGATGCACTACAGCGCCTGGCTCGCACGCCGCTGGGACGACCCGGCCTTCCCCCGCAGCTTTCCGTGGTTCGGCAGTGAACGCTACTGGGGCGACCAGGTGCTGGCCTTGCGCGAGCAACTGGCGGCACTGAATGAAGAGCCGTTGAAGTTGTTCTGATGGGTTTCAGCTGTCACCGCGCCCCGTGTGGGAGCGGGCTTGCTCGCGACGCCGGAGGAACATTCAATATCCATCTCGACTGACCCACCGCTTTCGCGAGCGAGCCCGCTCCCACAGAAGGATCTGTGGCGGGGCCAGGACGTTCACAAAGGTTCACACCCAACCTGACAAATCTCCTTACAATCACTTCTTTGTTAGCTGCCTAAGCAAGGATTCTGCATGCAAGCCGCCAACCCGCGTCGCGGGTACATCCTGGGCCTGACCGCCTATATCGTCTGGGGATTGTTCCCCATCTATTTCAAAGCCATCGCCAGCGTGCCAGCCGTGGAGATCATCATCCACCGCGTCCTGTGGTCGGCGCTGTTCGGCGCGGCATTGCTGCTGGTCTGGAAGCATCCGGGCTGGTGGCGCGAACTGCGGGACAACCCACGCCGACTGGCGATCCTGGCCCTGAGCGGTACGCTGATCGCGGTCAACTGGCTGACCTACGTCTGGGCGGTGAACAATGGGCGGATGCTCGAAGCGAGCCTGGGCTATTACATCAATCCTCTGGTGAACGTGCTGCTGGGCATGCTGATCCTGGGTGAACGGCTGCGGCCCATGCAATGGGTGGCGGTGGGGTTGGCGGCGGTGGGCGTGGCGCAGCAGGTCTGGCAAGTGGGCAACCTGCCATGGGTATCGCTGGCGTTGGCGCTGACCTTCGGTTTCTATGGATTGATCCGCAAGCAGGCGCCGGTCAAGGCCCTGCCGGGGTTGGTGGTGGAAACCTGGATGCTGGTGCCGATTGCCGTGGCCTGGCTGCTGCTCAACCCGGCGGCCACCAGTGCCCAGGCTGCTTTCTGGAGCACTTCCGAAGCCTGGTGGCTGGTGGCCGCAGGCCCGGTGACGCTGGTTCCGCTGGTGTGCTTCAACGCCGCGGCCCGGCACCTGCCCTACACCACGCTGGGGTTCCTCCAGTACATCGCCCCGACCTTGGTGCTGCTGCTGGCG
Source organism: Pseudomonas chlororaphis (assembly GCA_001023535.1). Lineage (NCBI taxonomy): Bacteria > Pseudomonadati > Pseudomonadota > Gammaproteobacteria > Pseudomonadales > Pseudomonadaceae > Pseudomonas > Pseudomonas chlororaphis. Next base: position 928,270 of record CP011020.1, on the reverse strand, counting down.
GTGACACTGTTCGGCGAGCACCTGTCGTCCAGCACCCTGGTGGCGTTCCTGTTCATCTGGGCGGGGCTCGCGGTGTACAGCATCGATGCCGTGATCAGCCTGCGTCGGCGCAACTGATCAAAAAACGCACAAACGTGCGCAGGCCCCGTGCAACGTGGCCTGCGCTGATTCTTCCCAAGGTTATCCACAGCGTGGTCCCCGCCGTTTGTGCACAAGCCCTTGATAATCGGTGATTTTTTGATCATCGCCGGCTAAGGCCCAGCGGGCCTGGGCTGGCGCCGGGTCTCTACAGGTTATCCACAGGCAGGCTCAGGTTTTCCTTGGATAACCCGCTTCACGCTTCGTCGCTGAGCTTGAGCTCCACCATCAATTCATCGGCCAGGGTCTCCAGGCGTTCCTGCAATGTGTCCAGCGACAAGGCCAGCGGCACGCCAAGGATTGCCTCGGCGTGAAACAGCAACTCGCTGCTCATGGGGGCCGGTCGCACATGGGTGACCAGCCGCTCGACATTGACCCCTTGCTCGCTCAGCAGCCGGGTGATGTCGCGCACGATGCCAGGCCGATCGTTACCCACCAGCTCCATGACAATGGGTTTCCAACTGCACGACGCCTCGGCGGCGCTCTCGGCGATCAGCACGCGGATGCCGTGGACCGATAGCCCCTGCAAGGCCTCGATCAACGCCCCATGGGCCTCGGCGGGGGCGCTGAGGCGCAGGATCCCGGCAAACTGCCCGGCCAGGTGCGACATGCGACTTTCCAGCCAGTTGCCGCCGTGCTCGGCGATGCAATCGGCGATGCGCTCGACCTGCCCGGGCTTGTCCGGGGCAAAAACAGTGATAACCAGATGGTCCATGGCGCAGCCCTCTTGTGGTGAGAAGCAGGAGTATAGAAGTGCACATCAAACTTGTGGCGAGACTTGCCAAGCGAACAATCGTGTACAAGTTTCAAGATTTATCTGGAACAATCCATCTGTTTTTTGAGAACATCCGATGCCTCGTCGTGACTGTACGCCTTTAGTCGGTCGCAGAACGACGCATTTAGTCTGATTTTCACAACCGCAGTTGATCATGTAGTATGCCGCAGCGAGCACTACATAACGTTGGACCGATGTCTGCTTAAGGCGCAGTCGCATCCCTGAAAGCCCCGTCAGCAAGGCCAAGAGCCCTTTGATAGGTCCCACCCAGCCGCCAGCGATGGCATGTACTGGTACCGGGGTTTGTGGTTTAAATGTCCCGAGGCTTCATTGTCAAAATCGAAGAGCTGAAAAGCGAAATAGCTGAGCAGAGTGAGGCAAGCAATGACTGAACACGTTCAAGTCGGTGGCCTGCAGGTCGCCAAAGTCCTGTTCGACTTCGTGAATAACGAAGCCATTCCCGGAACCGGCCTCACCGCCGACGCATTCTGGGCCGGTGCCGACAAGGTCATCCATGACCTGGCACCGAAGAACCAAGCCCTACTCGCCAAACGCGACGACTTCCAGGCACGGATCGATGCCTGGCATCAGGCCCGTGCCGGCCAGGCCCACGACGCCGTGGCTTACAAAGCCTTCCTGCAAGACATCGGATACCTGCTGCCAGAAGCGGCGGATTTCCAGGCCACGACCCAAAACGTCGATGACGAAATCGCCCGCATGGCCGGCCCGCAGCTGGTGGTGCCGGTGATGAACGCCCGCTTCGCCCTCAACGCCTCGAATGCCCGCTGGGGTTCGCTGTACGACGCGCTGTACGGCACCGACGCCATCAGCGAAGCCGACGGCGCACAAAAGGGCAAGGGCTACAACAAGGTTCGCGGCGACAAGGTCATCGCCTTCGCCCGCGCCTTCCTCGACGAAGCAGCCCCCCTGGCGGCCGGCTCCCATGTCGACTCCACCGCCTACAAGATCGTCGACGGCAAACTGGTGGTCACCCTCAAGGGCGGCAGCAACAGTGGCCTGCGTGACGATGCTCAACTGATCGGTTTCCAGGGTGATGCCGCGGCGCCGGCCGCCGTGCTGCTCAAGCACAACGGCCTGCACTTCGAAATCCAGATCGACGCCAGCACCCCGGTCGGCCAGACCGACGCGGCTGGTGTGAAAGACATCCTGATGGAAGCGGCGCTGACCACCATCATGGACTGCGAAGACTCGGTCGCCGCCGTCGACGCCGATGACAAGGTGGTGATCTACCGTAACTGGCTCGGCCTGATGAAGGGTGATCTGTCGGAGCAAGTGACCAAGGGCGACCAGACGTTCACCCGCACCATGAACGCCGACCGCGCCTACACCACCGCCGACGGCTCGGGCCTGACGCTGCACGGTCGCTCGCTGCTGTTCGTGCGTAACGTCGGGCACCTGATGACCATCGACGCGATCCTGGACAAGCACGGCAACGAAGTACCGGAAGGTATCCTCGACGGCCTGATCACCAGCCTGGCGGCGATCCACAGCCTCAACGGCAACACCTCCCGCCGCAACAGCCGCACCGGCTCGGTGTACATCGTCAAGCCGAAGATGCACGGGCCTGAAGAAGCCGCCTTCACCAACGAGCTGTTCGGTCGTATCGAAGACGTGCTGAACCTGCCGCGCAACACCCTCAAGGTCGGGATCATGGACGAGGAGCGCCGCACCACGGTCAACCTCAAGGCCTGCATCAAGGCAGCCAGCGAGCGCGTGGTGTTCATCAACACCGGCTTCCTGGACCGCACCGGCGACGAAATCCACACCTCGATGGAAGCCGGCCCGATGGTGCGCAAGGCCGACATGAAGGCCGAGAAGTGGATCGCCGCGTACGAAAACTGGAACGTCGACATCGGTTTGAGCACCGGCCTGCAAGGTCGCGCACAAATCGGCAAGGGCATGTGGGCCATGCCCGACCTGATGGCGGCGATGCTCGAACAGAAAGTCGCCCACCCAATGGCCGGCGCCAACACCGCCTGGGTGCCGTCGCCGACCGCCGCTGCCCTGCACGCCCTGCACTACCACAAGGTCGACGTATTCGCTCGCCAGGCCGAACTGGCCAAGCGCACCCGCGCGTCGGTGGACGACATCCTGACCATCCCGCTGGCCGCCAACCCGAACTGGACACCGGAGCAGATCAGGAACGAACTGGACAACAACGCCCAGGGCATCCTCGGCTACGTGGTGCGCTGGATCGACCAAGGCGTGGGTTGTTCCAAGGTGCCGGACATCAACGACATCGGCCTGATGGAAGACCGGGCGACGCTGCGCATTTCCAGCCAGCACATCGCCAACTGGCTGCGCCATGGCATCGTCACGCAGGACCAGGTGATGGAAAGCCTCAAGCGCATGGCGCCGGTGGTGGATCGCCAGAACGCCAACGACCCGCTGTACCGCCCGCTGGCGCCGGACTTCGACAGCAACATCGCCTTCCAGGCGGCGGTCGAACTGGTGATCGAAGGCACCCGCCAGCCTAACGGCTACACCGAGCCGGTGCTGCACCGCCGCCGTCGTGAGTTCAAGGCAGCCAATGGGTTGTGATTGAGCGGTAGCGATCAATGAGAAAGGCCCTGATCTTGCGATCAGGGCCTTTTTTGTTTGCCGTGCGGACCGATCGCCACAGGCTAGAGGTCCATCCCCAACTCCCGCTTGACCAACCCCAACAATTTCTCCGTATCGATGGGCTTGAGCAGGAAGTCCACCACGCTCAGGTGCATGGCTTCGATGGCGTCCTTCACGTCGGCGTCTCCGGACACCAGGATGATCGGCAACGCGGCACGCTCGGACTCGCGCACCAGGCGGACCAGTTCCAGGCCATCGACATTGCCCATGCGCAGATCAGTGATTATCAGACCGATCGACGGCTTGGTTTCCAGCATCTTGAGTGCCGTTTCACCGCTGGCGGCGGTCATGCAGTGAATCCCGTCCAGCGCCAGAATTTCCGACAGCAGTTCACGGGCGTCCTTGTCGTCATCGACGATCAAGACTCGCTGCGGCGGCAGGTCGGGTTCCAGCATGACGGCACTCAGCGCCTCGCGCTCGGCGTCACTCAAAATATCGTGGTCGGACATGGGGCTCTCTACGTTCTCGAATCATTCCCTTGGCAAGTGGTCAGACATCGTTGCAAGGCGCTTCAATGTGCACTTCGTCGGATTTTTTTCCAAGAACATTTAATGAAGTTTTTTTAAGGCCCTCACAGGGCATTTCCCCCCGGTTTCGCCCTATCGCGGGCGACCTAGACTTACGTCCAATGGGCACCCCGCGCTCAGGGGCCGACCATGGGAGAACAGATCCGACCACAACAATTCGAAAAAGATTGCGTAATGGCTATGAAAAAAGCGGACGCCTTCACCCAGGCAGGGAAAACCGCGGTGTTGCAAAACATCCAGGGGACACTGCAGTTTCTCCAGCGCTTCCCGCCGTTCAACCACATGGAAAATGCCCACCTGGCGTACCTGGTGGAGCAATGCCTGCTGCGTTTCTACGCCACTGGCGAAACCATCATCAAGCCGGCCGATGGCCCGGTGGAACACTTCTACATCGTCAAGCAGGGCCGGGTAGTGGGCGAGCGTCCGCATTCGGCCAAGGGCGGTACCGAGACCACCTTCGAAATCACCACCGGCGAGTGTTTTCCCCTCGCCGCCTTGCTCGGCGAGCGCGCCACCCGCACCGAACACCGGGCCGGCGAGGACACGTTCTGCCTGCAACTGAACAAACAGGCCTTCATCAAGCTGTTCGCCCTCTCCGGGCCGTTTCGCGACTTCGCCTTGCGCGGGGTCAGCAGCCTCCTGGACCAGGTCAACCAGCAGGTCCAACAGAAATCCGCGCAGACCCTAGGCACGCAGTACTCCCTCAATACGCGCCTGGGTGAACTGGCGATGCGTCACCCAGTGAGTTGCAGCCCCGACACGCCCTTGCGCGAAGCCGTGAAACTGATGCACGAGCAACAGGTTGGCAGCATCGTGGTCGTGACGGAACAGAAGACGCCGGTCGGGATTTTCACCCTGCGCGACCTGCGGCAAGTGGTGGCCGATGGGGCCGGGGATTTCTCCCAGGCCATCGCCGGGCACATGACTCAGGCGCCGTTTTTCCTGTCGCCGGACCACAGCGCCTTCGACGCCGCGATTGCCATGACCGAGCGTCACATCGCCCACGTCTGCCTGGTCAAGGAACAGCGCCTGTGCGGCGTGGTGTCCGAGCGCGATCTGTTTTCCCTGCAACGAGTCGACCTGGTGCACCTGGCCCGTACCATCCGCAGCGCACCGAAGGTGGAAAACCTGGTGGCCCTGCGTGGCGAGATCGGTCAACTGGTGGAGCGCATGCTCGCCCATGGCGCCTCCTCGACCCAGATCACTCACATCATCACGTTGCTCAACGACCACACGGTGTGCCGGATCATCGAACTGACCCTGGCCGACAAGGGCGACCCCGGCGTACCGTTCAGCTGGTTGTGTTTTGGCAGTGAAGGTCGCCGCGAGCAAACCCTGCACACCGACCAGGACAACGGCATCCTCTTCGAAGCCCGGGACGCCGCCCACGCCGCGCAGATCCGAGGCCTGCTGCTGCCCATCGCCCAACAGATCAACCAGAGCCTGGCCCTGTGCGGCTTCACGCTGTGCAAGGGCAACATCATGGCCGGCAACCCCGAGCTGTGTCTGTCCCGCGCCGAATGGGCCCGGCGCTTTGCCGCGTTCATTCGCGAGGCGACGCCGGAGAACCTGTTGGGCTCGAGCATCTATTTCGACCTGCGGGTGGTCTGGGGTGACGAACAAGGTTGCGAACAATTGCGCCAGCAGATCCTCGACCAGGTGGGCGATAACCGTCTGTTCCAGCGCATGATGGCCGACAACGCGTTGCGCCATCGCCCGCCGGTGGGGCGCTTCAGAGAGTTTGTGCTCAGCCGCAAGAACGGTGAAAAAGCCACCCTCGACCTCAAGGTGCAAGGCCTGACGCCTTTCGTGGACGGCGCCCGTTTGCTGGCCCTGGCCAATGGCATCGGCGCCAACAACACCTTGGAGCGCTTGCGGCAACTGGTCGCCCGCCAGGTGATCGAACCCCTCGACGGCGCGGCCTATGAAGAGGCCTATCACTTCATCCAGCAGACCCGCATGCAACAGCATCAACTGCAAACCCGCGAGAACCTGCCGTACTCCAACCGCGTCGACCCCGACAGCCTCAACCATCTGGACCGACGCATCCTGCGCGAATCCCTGCGCCAGGCCCAACGTCTGCAAAGCAGCCTGAGCCTGAGGTATCAGCTGTGAGCCTGTTTTCCTGGCTGCGCCCGGCCCAGCCGTCATTGCCGGACGCCTTGCAGCAACGCCTGGCAGACCTGCCGTCGGCTGCCGCCCTGGGTGAATGCAGCCTGCGGGAACAGCGTTGGGTGGTGCTGGACCTGGAAACCACCGGGCTGAACCTCAACAAGGACCAGGTGCTGTCCATTGGCGCAGTGGCCATCGAAGACGGCGCGATCGATTTCGGCCAGCAGTTCGAACGCACCTTGCAATGCGACAAACAAAAGCTCGGGCCCAGCGTGTTGATCCATGGCCTGGCGCCGAGCACGATTGCCGCTGGCAGCGAACCGGCCGAAGCGTTGCTGGCGTTCATGGAGTACGTCGGCGACAGCCCGTTGCTGGCCTTCCACTCACCCTTCGATGCCCACATGCTCGGGCGCGCATTGAAGGATCACCTGGGCTATCGCTTGCAGCACCCGTTCCTCGACGTCGCGGACCTGGCCCCGATGCTCTGCCCCCAGGTCGCCCTGCGCCAGGCGGGCCTGGACGACTGGATCGACGCGTTCAAGCTGCAGGTGCAGGAGCGCCACAACGCCAGCGCCGACGCCCTGGCCACGGCGGAACTGGCGCTGATCCTGTTCAGCCGCGCCCGCCAGCAACAGATCCCCAGCCCGCTGGCGTTGCAGCAGCGCCTGGGCCAATGGAAACGCCGGCAGCAGGCGCCTTCGATCTAACCCCTGTTCGGAGAACACCATCGGCCCTGTGGGAGCTTGCTCGCGATGGCGTACTGTCGGCCGACACTGATATGAGTTGATCGCTCATCATCGCGAGCAAGCTCGCTCCCACACCCAACAACCCCAGAAGCCCCACCCGACCAGTGCCAATTGCTTTCGCTCTGCCGCCTCTGTCACAATCGCGAACAATTCTCGTTACTTAAAACATCGGTGATGCTCCGTGTCGTCAGTTCCTAGCCCTCACAGTGATCTGGTTGGTGCGTTGTACCGTGACCATCGCGGTTGGCTATTGGCCTGGTTGCGGCGCAACGTGGCCTGTGCACAACGGGCCGAGGACTTGAGCCAGGACACGTTCGTGCGCCTGCTCGGCCGCGACCAACTGACCACGCCTCGCGAGCCGCGGGCGTTCCTGGTGGCGATCGCCAAGGGGCTGCTGTTCGATTATTTCCGCCGGGCAGCCCTGGAGCAGGCCTACCTCACCGAGTTGATGCTGATCCCCGAATGCGAACAGCCGTCGCTGGAAGAACAGCAGATGATCCTCGAAGACCTCAAGCACATCGACCGGCTGCTCGGCCAGTTGTCGAGCAAGGCTCGCGCTGCCTTTCTCTACAACCGCCTCGACGGTCTCGGCCACGCCGAGATCGCCCAGCGCCTGGGGGTTTCGGTGCCACGGGTACGGCAATACCTGGCCCAGGGCATTCGCCAGTGCTACATCGCCCTGTATGGCGAGCCGACATGAACCCAGCCTGCGCCAAACCGGTATCGGCTCGTGTGCTGGATGCCGCCATTGCCTGGCAGTTGTCGCTGGATTCGGGCAGCGCCCAGGAGCGCGAGGCCTTCGCCCGCTGGCATGCCGCCGATGAAGAACATGCCCGCGCCTGGCGGCAGTTGGGCATGCTCGACCAGCGTTTCAGCGTCGCCAGCGGGCCGGCGCGGGCCGCATTGTTGCAATCGCGCACGACCCTCCGGCGACGGTTGCGCAAGATGGGCAGCGGCCTGGCCAGCCTGGTCGCAGTCGTCGGCCTGACGCTGTTCGTCGCCGAGCGCTACCTGTCGCTGGACTATTGGCTGGCCGACCAGCGCACCGCCACGGGCGAACAACGCACCCTGCGCCTGGCCGACGGAACGGTGGTCAACCTCAACACCCACAGCGCGCTGGACGTGCGCTTCGATGCCCGGCAGCGACGCATTGTCCTGCAGGAAGGCGAGATCCTGGTGGAAACCGGCCACAACGACCCGCGTCCCTTCATCGTCGAAACCCGCGAAGGCCGCCTGCGTGCCTTGGGCACGCGGTTCCTGGTCAAGCGAGAAGACCAGGGCACGCGCCTGAGCGTGTTGCAATCGGCCGTGGCCGCGCACCCCCAGGCAACGGACGAAGAGCAGGTCCTGCGCGAAGGCCAGCAAGTGCTGATGCGCCGCGACGGGCTCGGGCCGACGTTGGCGCTGGGTCCCGGCGCAGACGCCTGGACCCGCGGCATGTTGGTGGTCGACAACGCCCGCCTGGAGGATCTGGTGCACGAACTGGGGCGCTATCGGCGCGGCTACCTGGGCGTCGAGCCGCAGGTCGCGGACCTGCGCATCACCGGCAGCTTCCCGCTGCACGACACCGACCTGGCCTTGGCGGCGCTGCTGCCGACCTTGCCGGTGCAGGTCGAGCACATTACCCCCTGGTGGACCCAGTTAAAGCACCACGAAAAATCAACATCACCTTTATAAGCGCTCGTTTTTAGGCCCAATCGTTCTTACGACCTGTCAGAGTTCCCAGTTGGCATGGATCTGAAGGGGCTATCCAATATTCCAGGATCGAAATCAACAAACCCTTCTCCCCAAGCGGTACCGGAGTTTTGGTTCGGACTGGAAGCCGTCATGTCACCTTCAACAAGTACCCCCTGTGTGTTCATGTTTCCCGGGCAAGGAAGCGACCCGAGCGGCTCGCTCCTCAATTTGTATCGGACGGGCGCTGACACCCGACGTTGCATCGATGACGTTTTTACAGCGGTGGAGGCTGGTTTCTCCTGCCTGGAACCGGACGCAGGGGTTCATTTCGGTGAACTGCACCGATTGCTGCTGACCAAGTCTCACCCGGCCTCCCTGCCATATGGCCTCAACCCGTTCGGACAGTTTGTCGCTTCGGTGTCGCTGTTCCAGGTACTCGGCACGCTCGGTTTGCGCCCTCATGCCTTGGTCGGGCACAGCCTCGGGGAAATCGCTGCGACGGTATGTGCGGGGAGCTTCGATATCGCCCAGGGTCTCCAAGCGGTCAATGCGCTGAATCATGCCTGTCGGGAGCTGCAGGGGCGAGGAGCAATGGTGTGGGTGGCTGCATCGGCACAGGACACTCATCGCTTGATCGAGGACAGCGGCCTGCAGGAGCTTGCCATCGCCTGCATCAACACCGCGAACCAAACCGTGGTCAGCGGTCCGAACCCCGCCATTGACGCTTTACTGGCCCTTGTCGGAACGAACCTGCCGCGCCGACATAAACTCGACCTTCCGTACATGAGCCACCACCCAGCCCTGAACCGGGAAGCCGAGCAGTTTTATCAGACCCTTGGGCAGTTGCCACAACACCCATTGGCCCTTCCCGTCTACTCATGCGTGGCGCGCCGTTTTTATTGTGATGAGGATGACCTCAAACGCGGATTCGCCAACTGCCTGACTCATCCCACCTACTTTCCCGAGGTCCTGGACCAGCCACTCATTCGCCAGGCCTCGCTCTACGTCAACGTCGGACCAGGCGACACCCTGGCTCGCTGCGTGCGTACAGTCCAGACACACGCAACATCCCTTGCCCCTCTTACACAAACGCCGGAACAACTGAACGAAACCATTACATTTCTGCGAGGTGCTCAATGAGCAATGCCCTCATACAAAGCCTCAATCAAGCGATCGGCGGTCCCCTCCCCGAGGCCGTTCGCCGTAATGTCGCCGAATTGCTGGCCGATGACATCTTCCGACAACGCCTGGACCTTGCCGGCCGAGCCTTGCATCGCAACACCTACGCGCAACTGCGAACGCTGATACAACGGTTACCAAGCTCACCAAAACTGTTCGACTCACCGCAGTACCTGCTGGCGTTGTCCGAACAGATCGGCATCCGCAATCCTTCGCTCTTCATCGCTTTCGCCATCCACTACGGCTTATGCATCAGCACCCTGGCGGCGTTCGAAAGTGGCAACAAAATGGCAGGAAAACTGCGCCGCGCGATGGAGTCTGGGAAAACCGTTGGCGCCTACATGATCACCGAATTGGGCAGAAGCAACAGCCAGATCACCACGCGCACCGAGGCCGTCTACGACCCGGCCACCCATGCATTCGTGCTGCACAGTCCGGACAACGGTGCGGTCAAGTTCAGCAATGTCGGCGTCAGCGATCAGTCGAAACTAGGCATCGTCTGTGCGCGTCTGAGGGTCGCTGGCCAAGACTGCGGCGTGTTTGCCTTCGCCATGCCGATCAGCACCCGACGCGGTCCGAAACCGGGTGTGCGCATGTCCGAAGCAGCGGAAATACCGCTGGTGCCTTTCGATTACGGCCTATGTGCGTTCGACCACATGCGTCTGCCCTTTGACGCCTGGCTCAACGATGGCGCAGGACTGGATAAAAACGGTGTGTTCCATGATCCACTCGGCGATCCGGATAAAAGACTGATCCGCACGCTGGTTGCACCGAAGCATGTTTGGGCGATGGGCTCCAGAGCACTCGCTGCCGTGACATGCACCAGTGCGGCGCTCGCCCTCAAGCATGCTACACAACGCTTCACCATGGCTCGCATGGCGCCCCAAACCAGATTGCTGGACTACAGCACCCAGCAACGCGCACTGTTCGTAGCCCTGGCCACGGGATACGCAATGACCTGTTTCTCGAACGATGCCTGCGCAGACTGGGCCGAGCACCTCAAACAGAAACACGTCGCCGCCACCGATATCTCGGCGCTGAATTTCGCCCCATGGTCCGCCGCCCATCGACGCCTGGCACTGACGAAAGTGCTGACCGCCTGGGCGGCAGAAGAAACCTGTGCCGAGTGCAGGCTACGTTGCGGGGTAGCAGGCGACCTGTCGTTGAACGGCTTTCTGCATTGGCAAGGACTGGGTCACGTTTTCAATGATGCGGGGGGCAATAACTGGCTGATCCTTTTTGACACTGCCCGCTCGCTACTCGCCGAACCACTGCCTGACGCGCCAGCCCCCTGCATGTTTGATACATCCTCCCTACCCTCGCTACTTGGGCTGGTCAAAACAAGAGCGTATCGCCTGCGCCAGGCATTGGCGGTCAAGTTCCAGTCCAGCGAAGCACAAGGCTGCAGCGCAATGGAGCTATGGAATCCCTTGCTCCCTCTGGCACGCGAGGTCGCCCTGGCCCATGGCCTGGTGCTGATCGTCGAAAGCGCCATCAAGACCAATGAAGCGGTCGCCGATCCCCAGGCCAGGCAACTGCTTGAAGTGCTCACCCAACTATATGTACTGGAACACATTCAAAGGCAGGCCGCGTGGTACCTGTCCGAGGCACTGTTTGATGCCCACCGATATCACGCTCTGGAAACAGCGATCACCGTGCTGTGCGAACGTCTCACCGGTTCGGTCGAACCGTTGATCAGCGCGTTCGGCAGTCGGGAAACCGCCGTCCCTCGGCCCTTGGAAGACCCCACCCAGTGCTATCCCGACGCGCTGATGAGCGCATTGACCCGGCAAGATCATCGGTCCCGGTAATCCACTAACCCGACACAGCTTGCCAAAAAAGTGAAGCCAGCCCCGGTGTAGCGGGGGCTGGCTCTGAGCATTGCTAAATTATTTTCATCCCGCCCTATCACTTTTCGATTCTCATCCGGCACTCAGGCAATTGAGAAATATTTCCATTCAGGAGCCGCCGTATGTCCCGCCCGCTAGACACCCTGTTGCGCCCCAGCCTGCTGGCCGTCGCCATTGCCTTTGCCGCCCCGCTCGCCAGCGGGCCGCTGTTGGCCGCCGAGCAGGCCACCAGCCTGCGCGCCTACAATCTGCCCGCCGCGTCGTTGGCCAGTACCTTGAACCAGATCGCCAGCCAGGCCGGCCTTGCGCTGAGCCTGAACCCGTCCCTGGCATCGGGCAAAACGTCGGCACCGGTGCAGGGCCAGTTCGATGCCACCGGCGCGTTGCGTGAAGCGCTGCGCGGCACCGGCCTGCAACTGGAGCAAAGCAGCGCCGGCACCTACAGCCTGGTGGCCGTGCCGGAGGGCGTCATGGTGTTACCGGAAACCAGCGTGATCGGCGCGGGCAGCAGCGAAACCGCGTGGGGCCCGACCGAGGGCTATGCCGCCACCCGCACCGCCGCCGGCACCAAGACCGATACACCGATTGTCGAGCTGCCGCGCTCGGTCTCGGTGGTCACGCGCCAGCAGATGGAAGACCGCTCCGTGCTCAACCTCAACGACGCGCTGCGCTACACCGCCGGCGTGCAGAGCAGCGGGTATGGTTCGGATACGCGCAACGACTGGCTGCTGGTGCGCGGCTTCGTGCCGACCCAGTTCCTCGACGGCCTGCCACTGCCGCGGGGCAACTACGTCACGCCCAAGATCGAGACCTGGAACCTTGAGCGCATCGCCGTGCTGCGTGGCCCGGCCTCCTCGGTCTACGGCCAGACGCCACCGGGCGGCATGCTGGACATGGTCAGCCGTCGTCCCCAGGCCGACAGCAGCCACGAAGTCCAATTGCAGGCCGGCAGCAACGAGCACAAGCAGATCAACTTCGACAGCACCGGCAAGGTCGACGACGAAGGCCAGTTTCTCTATCGGGTCAGCGGCACCGTGCGCGACAGCAACGCTCAGGTCGACCACATTCCGGACAAGCGCTACAACATCGCCCCCAGCCTGACCTGGAACATCAACGACGACACCCGCCTGACCTTCCTGTCCCAGTACACCCGCGACGACACCGGCATTACCGGGCAATTCCTGCCGTTGCAAGGCACCAAGCTGGCCTCGCCGGCAGGCACGATTTCCCACCACAAGAACCTCGGCGACCCGGATTGGGAGTTCTACGACCGCACCTACTACGCACTGGGCTATGCCTTCGAACATCGCCTCAACGACACCTGGCAGTTCCGCCAGAACCTGCGCTATACCAAGAGCGATCTGGAATTCCAGGGCATCTCCGCCGGCGGCTCGTTCTGGCCGGACGGTCCTGACACCTCGGTGAGCGCCGACGGCACCGTCAAGCGCAGCGCCAGCATTGTCGACGAAGACATCAGCCAGTTCGCCGTGGACAACAACTTTCAGGCCGACTTCCAGACCGGCGCCGTGAGCCACACCCTTTTGCTGGGCCTGGATCACCAGCGCTCCAACAGCAACGCGCGCTGGCAGTGGGGCTCCGGCGGCGTGCCGACCAGCAACATCAACAACCCGGTCTATGGGCAGGATTTCTCCAACGTCCAGTACTTCACCATGTACGACTACAACCAGAAGACCAACCAGACCGGCCTCTACGTCCAGGACCAGATGGCCCTGGACAACTGGCGCCTGACCCTCGGCGGGCGTGAAGACTGGATTCACACCGGCACGCTGTTCCACAACCAGAACGATGCGACCACCACCCAGCGCGACAAGAAATTCAGCGGCAACGCAGCGCTGAGCTACGTCTTCGATAACGGCGTGACGCCGTACATTTCCTTCGCCCAGTCGTTCCAGGCGGCGACCGGTTCGGTCATCACCAGCACCCAGGCGTTCAAACCCACCGAAGGCGAACAATACGAAGCCGGTATCAAGTACCAGCCGCCCGGCACCAAGACCTTGCTGACCGCCGCCGTGTTTGACCTGACCCAGAAAAACAACTCCGTCACCGAGAACAACATCACCCGCCAGGTGGGTGAAGTGCAAGTTCGCGGCCTGGAGCTGGAAGCCTCTGGGGACGTCACCGACAACCTGAAACTGGTCGGGTCCTACACCTACAACGACAGCGAGATCACCAAGGGCACCGCCGCCGAAAAAGGCAAGCGCATGGCCCAGGTGCCTCGCAACCAGGCCACCGCGTGGGCCGACTACACCTGGCACAACGGCCCGCTCGATGGCTTTGGCGTCGGTGCGGGTGTGCGCTATGTCGGCGACACCTATGGCAACACCACCAACACCGATTGGGGCCACGTCGGTTCCTACACCGTGTACGACGCCTCGGCCCACTACGACCTGGGACGCCTGAGCAACGCCCTCAAGGGCGTGTCGGTGGCGGTGGACGCAAAAAACATCTTCAACAAGGACTACCTGTCCACCTGCGACGGGTTCTATTGCTACTACGGCGACCAGCGCAATGTCGTCGCCAGCGTGAATTACAAATGGTAAACGGTTAGCATTTGCAAAACCTTTCGAGGGCACCTGTCCCGAAGACCTGTCAGCCAAATACCCCCTGTGGGAGCGAGCTTGCTCGCGAAAGCGGTGCGCCAGACAACATCAACGTTGACTGTTACGCCGTCTTCGCGAGCAAGCTCGCTCCCACAGGTTCGCGGCTTGGCTGACGGGGCTCTGGCATCGAGGCCCTCTCGCATTCGGATCGACCATGAAAAGCAAAACCATCCGCCGCTGGTCCTTCGTCCACACCTGGACCAGCCTGATCTGCACGGTGTTCCTGCTGATGCTGGCGATCACCGGGCTGCCGTTGATCTTCCACCACGAAATCGAACACCTGCTGGGCGACGCTCCCGAGCTGCGGCAAATGCCGGCCGACACGCCGCCCCTGGACCTTGCGCAACTGGTGGAAAAAGCCAAGGCCCATCGTCCCGGCGAAGTGGTCCAGTACTTTGGCTGGGATGAAGACGAGCCCAACGGCGTCATCACCATCATGGCGCCGACGCCGGGCACCGAGCCCAATTCATCCCACACCTTCATGCTCGACGGGCGCACCGGTGAAGCCCTGGAAATGCCCTCGGCCAATGGCGGCTTCATGATGGTCATGCTGCGCCTGCACGTGGACATGTTCGCCGGCTTGCCAGGCAAGTTGTTCCTGGCGTTCATGGGCCTGCTGTTCGTGGTGGCCATCGTTTCCGGGGTGGTCTTGTACCTGCCGTTCATGCGCCGCTTGAAGTTCGCCACCGTGCGCCAGGACAAATCGACCCGCCTGCGCTGGCTCGACCTGCACAACCTGATCGGCGTGGTCACGCTGGTCTGGGCGCTGACGGTGGGGGTCACCGGCGTGATTGCCGCGTGCGCCGAGTTGATCATCGCCGCCTGGCGCAACGACAGCCTCAGCAGCATGATCGAACCCTATCGCGATGCCCCGCCACTGACGCAACTGGCACCGGCCACCCGCCTGCTGGACATCGCCAGGGACGTCGCGCCCGGCATGGAGCCCAGTTTCATCGCCTTCCCCGGCACGCTGTTCTCCAGCGCCCACCACTATGGCGTGTTCATGAAGGGCAACACTCACCTGACGTCTCACCTGCTCACGCCGGTGCTGATCGACGCCAGCACCCTGGCCGTCACCGCCGTGGCCGAACGCCCGTGGTACATGGACGTCATGAGCCTGTCGCTGCCCCTGCATTTCGGCGACTACGGCGGCCGGCCGATGCAGATTTTCTGGGCGGTCCTCGACGTGCTGACCATCATCGTGCTCGGCAGCGGCGTCTACCTGTGGGTGGTGCGGCGCAAAGCGGCCAAGCCAGCAGCCATTACCGCGCAGGCCACCTCGTGAAGCCGCGCCAGTCGAGTTTCTGGAGGGTGTTTGGCCTTCCCATGGGGATCGGCGTGCTCTGCGCCGCCGGGTTGTTCAGCGCCTTGCTGGGCGATGGCCTGTGGGACGCCGTGAGCTGGCTCGGGCTGGGCGTGCCGTGCGTGTTGGGGGTGCGGGGATTGCTCCCGCGCCGCTGAGTTCTCCGGGCGCCATCCCATTGATCTGGCGCCCTTTCTCCTGACGTTATACGACGACACTTCGCCGCGTCGCGGCATGCGCGCGCCTGCCCACTGACATATTTGTTGACAAATTTATCCTTGCACTCCTATAAATGCGCACGTTGTACGACAACCTACAACAAACATCCCTGCGACACCAAATCCAAAAATAATCATGGTGAAGTGATGAAAATCAAAGGCATCCGCTGGTGGATGGTCGGCTTGGTCACGGCCGGCCTGATGGTCAACTACCTGGCCCGCAATACCCTCTCGGTGGCTGCCCCCACCCTGATGAGCGACATGAACATTTCCACCGAGCAGTATTCGCACATCGTCGTGGCCTGGCAGGTCTGCTACGCGCTGATGCAGCCGGTGGCCGGCTACATCATCGATGCCATCGGCACCAAGATGGGCTTCGCCATTTTTGCGTTCGCCTGGTCCCTGGCTTGCGCCGCGGCAGCCATGGCCTCGGGCTGGCAAGGGCTGGCCTTCTTCCGTGGGTTGTTGGGCGTGACCGAAGCGGCCGGGTTGCCGGCAGCGGTCAAGGCCTCCACCGAATGGTTTCCGGCCAAGGAGCGTTCGGTCGCCATCGGCTGGTTCAACATCGGCTCGTCGATCGGGGCCGTCCTGGCCCCGCCGCTGGTCGTCTGGGCGATCCTGAACAGTGGCTGGGAACTGGCCTTCCTGATCGTCGGCGGCCTGGGCATCGCCTGGACGTTCCTGTGGCTGATCCTCTACAAACACCCACGTGACCAGAAGCGCCTGAGCGACACCGAGCGCGACTACATCCTCAACGGCCAGGAAGCCCACTTCAAGGACCAGGCGCCGAAAAAAGGCAGCTGGAAGACGATCATTGCCAGCCGCAACTTCTACGCCATCGCCAGCGCGCGGATTCTCTCCGAGCCGGCCTGGCAGACCTTCAATGCCTGGATCCCGCTGTACCTGATGACCGAGCGGCATATGAACATCAAGGAAATCGCGATGTTCGCCTGGCTGCCGTTCCTGGCCGCGGACCTTGGTTGCGTGCTGGGCGGTTACCTGAGCCCGTTCTTCCACAAGTATTGCAAGGTGTCGCTGTTCACCTCCCGCAAGATGGTCTTGCTGTTCGGCGCGTCCTGCATGATCGGCCCGGCCTGCATCGGCCTGGTCGAGAGCCCGTACACCGCCATCGCCCTGCTGTGCATCGGCGGCTTCGCCCACCAGACCTTGTCCGGCGCGCTGTACGCCATCACGTCCGACTCGTTCGGCAAGCATGAAGTCGCCACCGCCACCGGCATGGGCGGGATGTTCGGCTACCTCGGCGCTGCGGCCTTCACCCTGGTGTTTGGCGTGATGGTCACCAAGATCGGCTACAGCCCGCTGTTCGTGATGCTGGCGATCTTCGACGTGGTCGCGGCGTTTATCGTCTGGACCGTCGCCCGGGAACTCAAGCCACAACCGACGACACCGTCAGCGCAACCCCAGGCGCTGCAACCGGCCGCTTGACCCGCGACGACCGGGCCACCGAGGCCCGGTCGCACTGCCTTGGGCACGAATGACGCGCTATGCTGCGCAACACGTGCCACTGACCCGAGACGTTGCCATGTCCACCCCCAGCATGACGCTGTTCCACAACCCCGCTTCACCTTTCGTTCGCAAGGTCCTGGTGCTGCTGCACGAAACCGGCCAGCAGGACCGCGTGACGTTGCAGCTCAGCCAGCTCACACCGGTCAAGCCGGACCGGGCGCTCATCGACGACAACCCGTTGAGCAAGATCCCGGCCCTGCGCCTGGCCAACGGGACGGTGATCCATGACAGTCGCGTGATCCTCGATTACCTCGACCACCAGCATGTCGGCAATCCACTGATCCCCCGGGACGGCGCGGCCCGCTGGCGACGCCTGACCCTGGCCTCCATGGCCGATGGCATCATGGATGCGGCAGTCATGATTCGTTATGAAACCGCCCTGCGCCCGGTGGAAAAGCACTGGGACGAATGGCTCGATGCGCAACGGGACAAGATCCGCCGTGCCGTGGGCGTGCTTGAAGCCGAGGCCATCGCTGAGTTGGCCAGTCATTTCGACGTAGCGTCCATCAGCGTGGCCTGTGCCTTGGGCTATCTCGACCTGCGCCACCCGGACCTGGAATGGCGCAAGGCCAACCCGCAATTGGCGGCGTGGTTTGCCGAGGTGAGCTTGCGGCCTTCAATGATTGAAACAGTGCCCAAAGTCTAGTTCTGCCCTGGCTGCACCGGCCCCATCGCGAGCAAGCTCCCACATTTGGCTTCGTTGCCTGGGTAAACGAGGTCTCCTGTGGGCGCGAGCTTGCTCGCGATAAGGCCAATGCGACCCATCGGAAACAACCCGGCAATCCGCGTCACCAGCACCTCTGCCAATCGCTGATCCTCCCGCAACCCCAGCGACCGGCTCATTTCACCTCTCCCAGCTCGAAGGACATGGCCGCTGCCGGCTTCGCCCCCACCCCGTACCAGTCCAGCTTGCGGGTCAGCACCATGAACACACCGAGCAGGGCGAACAGCAACAACGAGCCCATCAGCAAGGCGTAGTCCTCAGCGCTCAGCAAACCGTAGAGCAGGCCATACAACGCTGCCAGCCCCACCGAAAAGGCCACGCCATGGCTCACGCTGCGCAACACATGGCACACATAGAAACCGATCAACACCACGCAGGCACTGGCGGATGCCAGATAGGCCAGGGCGAAGCCGATGTGCTCGGACAACGACAACAGCAGCAGGTAGAAGAACGCCAGCGCCACGCCTACCAATGCGTATTGCACCGGGTGCACCGCCAGGCTCTTGAGCACCTCGAACAGGAAGAAGCCGGCGAAGGTCAACGCGACGAACAGCAGCGCATATTTGATCGCCCGGTCGGTCTTGAGGTACTGGTCCACCGGATCGATGAAACTCACGCCGAAAGCCCGGCTGCGGAACGCCTCGCAGCTGTCGCTGGTTTCACAGCTTTGCAGCGCTTCTTCGAGGTTGGTGGAAAAAAACGACGTCTGCCAGTCAGCACTGAAGCCTTGCTCATTGATGTCACGCTGGACCGGCAGGTAATTGCCGATGAAACTCGGGTGTGGCCAGTCGGCCGACAGATGCACCTTGGTAGACTTGCCCACCGGCAGGATCTGCAGCTCGCCGGTGCCTTGCAGGCGCAGGTCGAAACCAAAGGTCAGGTCGGCACTGCCCTGGGCAGTGATCATCGGCAGCGGCACATGCACGCCCTGCCCCAGCCAGCCGACTCGCGAGCCGGGCAGGAAATCGACGGTTTGCTGATTGAGCGTCAGGGTCAGCGCATTCTCGATGCCACGGATGTCACTGATACCGACCGTCAGGTACGGCTGGTCGAAACGGTAGTCGGCCAGGTCCTTGGTCGCAACGCCATAGTGTTCAGGCACCTTGAAGCGGCCATCGATGCGGTTGTCGGCATGGAACAGCCGCGCTTCATAGATGCCCCGGGCACGGGTCTCTGTGCGCACCTGACCGTCGAGTTCGAACTGCTCTGGCAAGAAGTACAACTCGCCGCTTTGCTCGACGGTTTCCAGGAAACGCACGCCGGTCTTCTCGTTGGTGTTCCAGACCCGCACGTCCTTGCGAAACGGCACGACGATCATCGGCCCAATGAGTTGCTGGCTACGGCTGGAACTGCGGGCAATGTCTTGCAGCACACCGTCACGCAGTTCCTGGCGCTCGTCGATGAGGCCGTTGATCATCAGCAAGGGGATCATCAGCAGGAGGATCAAGAGGGCAATCATGCCCAGTTTTATAGCGAGGCTGCGGTTCATGTGGGGCTCTCCCTGTTCGAATGAGGGAGAGTCTGGGGGGGCTGTGTGGGGCGTTCATGGGGGCAATGTGGAGATTGTGTGGAGACTCGACCTCTCTTGCCTCGCCACAACGGTATTCCCCCAGGGAGAACTCGCTCTTCAGGGCAACCGCAGCACTACTTCCACCCCACCCTCGACATTGCCGATGGTGAACGCCCCGGCATGCAACTGCACCACTTCCTCCACGAAATTGAGCCCCAGGCCCGTGCTCTTGCGGCCGGTGCCAGGGCGCGGCAGGGAATAGAAACGCTCACTCAGGCGTGGCAGCGCATAGTCGGGGATCGGCTCGGCCTGATTGAACAGGCGGATCTCCACCCGTTGGCCGGTACGCTCGGCGCTGAGGCGCAGCAGCCCTTCGGCCGGGGTGAAGTCCAGGGCGTTCTCCAGCAGGTTGCCCAGCGCCTGGCGCAGCAGGAACGGCTCGCCCATCAACACCAGGTCGGCCGCGATGTGCCGTTCGATTCGCAACTGACGGCCCTCGATCCAACCGCTGCGCGCCTCCAGCAGTTGATCGAACAACGCCGCCAGCGGCACCGCGACGACTTCCTCCAGGCCCTGGCGCTGTTCGACCTGGGCCAGGTTGAGCAGGCGTTCGATCAACTGCTGCATGCGCACGCTTTCGCTGTCGATGTTGCTGACGAAGCGCTGGTGCTGGGCCGCGGGCATGTCGCTCTGCAGCAGCTCGGCGGCGCCGCGAATCGCCGCCAGGGGGCTCTTGAGTTCATGCGTCAGCGTGTGCACGTAGCGCTCGACATAGGACTTGCCTTCCAACTGCGTGCGCATGTGCTCCACGGCGCCCGCCAGTTGCTCGAACTCGCCGCCGCGATAATGCGGCACTTCCACCCGTTGCCCCTGGCTGACGGCCTGGGCATAACGGGTCAGGCGACGCAGCGCCGAACTGAGCCACCACGACAGCACAGCGCCGAGCAGCAGGCCCAGGCCAATCAAGCCAGCGCCATACAACAGCAGGCGCCGCTCCGTGCGGTCGATATAGGGCTGCAGCGAGCTGTTGGGCTTGGCGACGGTGACCACGCCGATGATCCGGCCGTTGTCGCGAATGGGCGCGCCGACGTGCATCACCGAGGACGCCGGGTCATCCGGATCGCTGCGGCTCGAACGGGCGCCGTAATGGCCGCGCAAGGTCAGGTACACGTCGTTCCAGCGCGAATAATCCTGGCCCACCGCCACCCCACTGGAGTCGAGCACCACGATCCCGTTGGCATCGGTGACGTAGATCCGATGGTTGACCTGGTTCTTCGGCAAGCCCCAGATCGACGCCGCCGGCTGGCGTTCGCCGTAGGCCTTGAGCAGTTGCGGCCAGCGATTCTGGTTGAGGGTACCGACCTTGAAATCGTCCCGCAGGATCTCGGCCATCAGGTTGGCCGTGTCCACCAGGGTTTCTTCGGTGGACTGGCGCACGCCAGGGCGGATCTGCTCGATCACCGTGCCGAGCACGAAATACCCGGTCAGGCCGATAAACAGCACGTAGACCAGGAAAATCCGGATCCCCAGCGACATCAGCTGTGCCCCGGGCTGTAGCTGTAGCCGAGGCCGCGATGGGTCTGGATCGGCTCGGCCTCGGCCCTGACCAGGCGCAACTTGGCGCGCACGCTCTTGATGTGGCTGTCGATGCTGCGCTCGTAGCCGGCATCACTGGCGACACCCAGGGCGTCGAGCAACTGTTCGCGGCTGAAGACCCGCTCCGGCTGCTCCAGCAGGCAGTTAAGCAGGCGGAACTCGTGGCGGGTCAGGTTCAGCGGCTTGCCGCGATAGCTGATCTGCACCCGGTCGTTGTCCACCTGGAACAGCGCCGTGCCCAACTCCGGCGCCGGGCGCGGGGCCACGCGCTTGAGAATCGCGCGGACCCTGGCCGCCACTTCCCGGGGGCTGAAGGGCTTGACCACGTAATCGTCGGCGCCGATCTCCAGGCCCACGACCCGGTCGATCTCGCCATCCCGAGCTGTCAGAAAAATGACCGGAACGTCGCTGAAACGTCTGAGATTCTTGCAGGTTTCAAATCCACTGATATCCGGCAGGCCCACATCGAGGATGATCAGGTCCGCCGGCGTGTGCTTCTGGTGTTCGAGGGCCGCCGCGCCGAGGCTCAGCCAGGTGGTGTCGAAACCCTCTCCTTGCAGCGCAAACACCAGCGTATCGGCGATGGCGGCTTCGTCTTCGACAATCAGAATATGAGGCATGTCTTGCGCGCCCGACAGTAAAGTTGCCGGAACGGTGCCCCAACCCCAGGGGCACGTCAATCGGGGAAATCAGCAGTCCGGCTTGTCAGCCGTATAACGCCGAGCCGGGTTCACCGCTGCACCAAACTCGCGCAGGGCCTTGGCGCCGATCAGCAACGGGTAGTTGAAGCTGCTGCGGTCGGTCAGGTTGACCTCCACGGTACGCTTGACGTTACCCAGGCACATTTCCAGGTCCACCACCGGGCGCTTGCTCGGGGCGATGGTTTCGTTGTCGTCGTCATCTTCTTCGGAGCGGGTCTTGATCTTGCTGATGCGCGCGATCTTGTGCTCGTAGACCTTGTTGCTCGCATCCTTGGTGGCCAGGCGGAAGCGCACCCAGTCATCGCCGTCGCGGGTGAAGGTCTCGATGTCCTTGGCCGACAGCGAAGCGGTCAGCGCGCCGGTGTCCATCTTGGCCTTGAGCACTTCACCGCCGATTTCCGGCAGCGCGATGTATTCATAGCGCCCGTACAGGGTCGGCTCGGCGGCCAGCACTGGAAGGGCCACCAGGGAGAGCAGGGCGAGAATGGATTTCATGCGATAGGGCTTCCTGTGTGGGTTGGGATTTTAGACCGTTGCCGATAAATTCGTTCGGTTGCCCTCGACACCACTGTGCTGCCTTTGTGGCGAGGGGATTTATCCCCGTTCGAGTGCGAAGCGCTCGCCATGGTGCTGGATCGCAGCACAGCATTCGGGCAGCTGCGCTGCCCAACGGGGATAAATCCCCTCGCCACGGAAGCAAACCCAGCATACCGGCCAAAAAGTGAAACATTCGTCCACGCCTATTTGGCCTGCCGCCCGAAGCTGCTTATCATGGCCCGCCCATCTGTCTGCAAGAGTCATTTATGCGCCGCTTGCTCACCGGCTGTCTCGTCACGCTGCTGCTGTTGCTCAACACCCTGGTGCTGTTCGGCCCATTGATGGTGTTCGCCCTGCTCAAGCTGATCCTGCCCGGACGCTTTCGTGACTACGCCTCCTGGGCGGTGATGTGGATCGCCGAGACCTGGGCCGAAATCGACAAGCTGATCTTCGCCCTGTGCATCCCCACCCGTTGGGACATCCGCGGCGGTGCCGACCTGCGTGGCGACACGTCCTACCTGGTCATCAGCAATCACCAATCCTGGGTGGACATCCCCGCCCTGATCCAGACCCTCAACCGCCGCACGCCGTTCTTCAAGTTCTTCCTCAAGAAGGAGCTGATCTGGGTGCCGTTCCTCGGCCTGGCCTGGTGGGCGCTGGACTACCCCTTCATGAAGCGCTACACCAAGGCCTTCCTGGCCAAGAATCCGGAACTGGCCGGCAAGGACCTGGAAATCACCAAGGCCGCCTGCGAGCTGTTCAAGCGCCAACCGGTCACCGTGGTCAACTACCTCGAAGGCACCCGCTTCACCACCGCCAAAAGCCAGCAGCAACAATCGCCCTTCACCCACCTGCTCAAGCCCAAGGCCGGTGGCGTGGCGTTCGTACTGGCGGCGATGGGCGAACAACTGGACGCGATCCTGGACGTCACGGTGGTCTATCCCCAAGACCGGATCCCCGGGTTCTGGGACCTGATCAGCGGCGCCGTGCCCCGGGTCATCATCGACATCCAGACCCGCGAGCTGGACCCGGCGCTGTGGCAGGGCGACTACGAAAACGACCCGGTATTTCGCCAACAAGTGCAGGACTGGGTGAATCAGCTGTGGACCGACAAGGATCGGCGGATTGCAGTTTTGCGTGACGAAAGGCAAAGCGACTGACACTTCTGATTAGTAGGCAGCGCCTGGAATGCCGCCGATGCAAGGTCCTGATGACTGGACCTTTCATCGAACCTGGGGACAAGCCGGCCGCATCCTCACAGAACCGTGCGCATGGCCTTATAGCGAAAACCACTGATCAGACACCCGTTCCACCGCCCCAGATGCCACCCAAATTCTGCAACAACGAACTCCCCACTCCCTGCTGCCCAAGATACTCAAGAATCACCGGCGCAAACTGGCCAATCATCCCGGTGTCCATGCCCAGCGCACTGAAAGCGTTGTTCAAGTCCCGAGTATCCTTGACGTTACCCAGCAAACCATCGAGCAAGACACTCTTGTCCGAGCCACCACCCAGCAACCCACCCAAACCATTGAGCCCACCCAGGGCATGGTTACCGGCGATCTGATCAAGGCCCGGCACGCTTCTGCTCAACTCGGAAAACTGCGGCTCGCTAAGCCGGTTCTTCGCCAGCCCGAGCATCGCACCGGCACCGCCAATGGCCTGTTCCGGGGTGATCTTGAGTTCCGAACCGAGCGTATTGAGCAATCCGGCGGCTTTTGGCGCCGCGGCCACCGCGCCCTCCCCTTGCCCATTCTGATTGCCCTGCATCGCCGACAACACGTTGGCCGCATCATCGAGGCTGAATTGGGCGAAGGCCGGGCTCGCCGCGAACGAGAGCAGGCAAGACAGGGCGAAACCGCGTGAAACCTTCATTGGGGGGAACCTCTCGGGGCAATGAAAAACCGCCTGGGGTCGGCGGTATGAAATCGGGCGTTGGACTGGGCCCCAAGGCGATTGTTCCACATGTGGATGTCGACGACCGATCACGCCTCGCCCTGTCAACGCCCACCGGGTTACCGTACAGTGCGCCTCTCTCTCGCGAGTTTTGCTTATGAATATAAAAATCGGTGGAGCGACGCTCGCGGTCATCCTGACGGGCATGCTCATTGCCTTGGGCGTCAGCGAATGCCAACGCGGCCCGCTCAACCCTGAAGTGGCCGACGGCACCAGCGACGAGCGAAAGACCTGGTTGACCATTGAACACCGTATCAAGCGCTACGACCCGGCCCTGACCGAGGCCATCCGCAACGACTCGCAAACGCTGACGGTGCGCTATCGTCCCGCTGTGCCCCCGCAAAGCGACGACGCCTGGGTGGGAGACCTGTTGCGCGTGGTCGGCCACGGCCTGGCGGCACTCAATAACGCGCCGGGCGGCAAGCAGTACGCCCACGTGACGGTCCAGGCCCGACGGCTGGCCGACGACGATGTGGAGCTGGCCTACGACATGCAGGGTTTCGACGCCATCAAAACCCAACAGGACGGCTACACCACCTTCGCCAGCCAACCCCGTAGCCTGACATTGAGCCGTGCCGCCCTGGCCCAGGTTCAAGACGACTGTCGCAACCCGAGTACACAGGGTTTCTACCCTGAATTCTGCGAGCGGGTCAGGACGGCAACCGCCCGCGACTGACCGTGGCGAGCGAGCTTGCTCGCGCTCAAGTGCGCAGCGCTCGCCCCTGGCTTCTGAAAAGCGAGGGCTGCTTCGCACCCCAGCGGGAGCAAGCTCCCTCGCCACAATGGTGTTTGGTCAGTGGGGTACAGGCAGCCGCGCTGCGGCATGACCGCTTCGTGACAGTCATCTGAATATCACCGGCAAACGGTTATTTCCTTTCGGCATGGCCGACTGTCAGCTCTGACAGTAGGCACTCGTTCTGCCCGAAATTAAGCTCCCATTGTGTCAACGGAAACGAGGCGGACGAGCCTTCAGCTCCCTGCGCCTTTATTCATTCGGGCATAGGACAATAAAAATGAGCGACCGAATCAAAGGAACCGTTAAATGGTTTAACGATGCAAAAGGCTATGGCTTCATTACCTGCGGCAAAGGGGGTGAAGAACTGTTCGTTCATTACTCAGCGATAGACGGCGAGGGTTACAAGACGCTGAAAGAGCGACAGGCCGTCTCTTTTGAAATCGAGCAGGGTACGAAGGGCAAGCAGGCGACGAGAGTGGCGCCGGAATAGATTATCTTCCTGAGGAGTACCATCATGCCGCTCAAGCGTAAAAACCTGCTCTGCCGTTACAGCTACGACCCTTTGGATCGACTGGTCGGCTGTACGCCAACCGCCCTGGTCGTTTCCCAACGGTTCTACCTGAAGGATCGCTTATCTACTGAAATTCAAGGTTCCGCGCGACGTTCGATTTTCCAGCAAGGCGATCTAGTCCTGGCTCAACAACAGCAACAGGATGATGCCGTCAAAACCACGCTGCTCACAACTGATCAACAGCGGTCGGTATTGCACGCGTTCGACACATCGCAGCCTCATATCCTCGCCTATATGCCATATGGTCACCGCGCCTTGAAACAGGGTCTACTCAGCCTGCTCGGATTCAACGGCGAACGGCCGGAGCCGGTGACGGGGCACTATTTACTGGGCAATGGTTATCGTGCGTTCAATCCGGTGCTGATGCGATTTAACAGCCCAGACACGATGAGTCCATTTGGGAAGGGCGGTCTAAATGCGTATGCATACTGTCAAGGCGATCCTATAAATAGAGCAGACCCTAACGGACATACTTTCATAAATTCATTATTAGCCCTAGCGGGACTTAGAACAGCCAGCGACACGGTACGTATTCATGGGATAAAATTAAAAGTACCAGCCAATGTTCCACTGGAAAATTTCATGAAATACCCTACAAAACCATACAAAAATTCCAACATCGAAATTCCGCCAGAGCTTATTAACGGGGAAAATTTTCTGATCCAAAGCAGCAAAACCCTTATCGAACAAGAGAAAAGAATTACTGCCCTAGCGGCAATGATGTCGAAACACAAAAACGTGCGGCCAGAGCTTATAGACCTTTACCAAAACCTGATAACACAGGTAAATAGAGACCGGGCAATGCACCAACAGAACTTAATAACTTTCGATGAAATCCTTAACGCTCCCCATACAGGCCCCAGTCATCTTGAAATCCCTGGCACTCCTACTTTCGAAATCCGTGGAGTATTGGATTCTCCACCCGCCTACGCCTCGCTAGACCCAACAAGACCCCCACTCTATGAAGAGGTAGTTTCAATACGCAGACAATAGACAAAATATTTATTCTCTACCAGAGAATTAACGACACTCTTTCCTCTTCAGTGAGGGCCGTCCATACGTCGCACTACTTTGGCGGTGCCTGCTCTTTTTAACGATGATTTACAACCCAAATAAAAGGGCGACTAAAGTCGCCCTCCCCTCTAATCCAAGCGCTTCAAGCCGCACTAAACATCTTATGCGGATCAATCACAAACTTCTTCGGCACACCCGCATCGAACTCGCCATACCCCTGCGGCGCATCATCCAGGCTGATCACCTGCACACCGACGATTTCGGCAATGTTGATGCGGTCCCACATGATCGCTTGCATCAGCGCGCGGTTGTACTTCATGACCGGGGTCTGGCCGGTGTGGAAGCTGTGGGATTTGGCCCAGCCCAGGCCGAAGCGGATGCTCAGGGCACCGATCTTGGCGGCGGCATCGACGGCGCCCGGGTCTTCGGTCACGTACAGGCCGGGGATACCGATCTTGCCGGCAACGCGGGTCACTTGCATCAGTGAGTTGAGTACGGTGGCCGGGGCTTCGTGCTTGACGCCGTCGTGGCCATGGCCGCGGGCTTCGAAGCCGACGCAGTCAACGGCGCAATCAACCTCTGGCTCGCCCAGCAATGCGGCGATTTGCTCGTGCAGTGGGGTGTCGGTGGACAGGTCGACGATTTCAAAGCCCTGCGCCTTGGCGTGAGCCAGGCGGATGGAGTTGACGTCACCGATGATCACCACGGCCGCACCCAGCAGGCGCGCCGAAGCAGCGGCCGCGAGGCCAACCGGGCCGGCGCCAGCGATGTACACGGTGCTGCCTGGGCCGACGCCGGCAGTGACGGCACCGTGGTAGCCGGTTGGCAGGATGTCGGAGAGGCAGGTCAGGTCACGGATTTTTTCCATGGCCTTGTCGCGGTCCGGCAGTTTCAACAGGTTGAAATCAGCGTACGGCACCAGCACGTATTCGGCCTGGCCGCCGGTCCAGTCGCCCATGTCGACGTAACCGTAGGCACCGCCGGCACGCGCCGGGTTGACGGTCAGGCAGACGCCGGTGTGTTGCTCTTTGCAGGAACGGCAGCGGCCGCAGGCCACGTTGAACGGCACCGACACCAGGTCACCGATCTTCAGGTTCTCGACGTCGCTGCCCTTCTCGATCACTTCACCGGTGATCTCGTGCCCCAGGACCAGGCCGGTCTGGGCGGTGGTACGACCACGCACCATGTGTTGGTCGGAGCCGCAGATGTTGGTGGAGACTACGCGCAGGATGACGCCGTGCTCGATCTTCCTGCCGCGCGGGTCCTGCATTTTGGGATAGTCGATTTTCTGCACTTCGACCTTGCCTTGGCCGAGATACACGACACCACGATTACCGGACATGCTTTCACCTCGCTGTTGTTTTTATGAAACTGCGTTGCCTAGACAGGCAGCGCGTTGATTGCTCGGGTTAGTGCTTGTTTCTTTGTTGTCTGTAAGGGCCTCTTCGCGAGCAAGCCCGCTCCCACATTTGAATTTCTGGTGGGTCCGAGATCTGTATGCGACACAAATCCTGTGGGAGCGGGCTTGCTCGCGAATGGACTGCGAAGCAGTCCTTGAAAACTAGAGAACGACCGTTCTGTTGGCGTTGAGGAACACCCGCCGTTCAATGTGATATCCCACCGCCCGGGCCAACGTCAGCCCTTCGATATCCCGCCCCTTGGCGATCAGGTCCTCGGGGTAGTGGCTGTGATCCACCACCTCCACGCCCTGGGCGATGATCGGGCCTTCGTCCAGGTCGTTGTTGATGTAGTGCGCCGTCGCGCCCACCAGTTTCACGCCCTTGTTATAGGCCTGGTGATACGGCTTGGCGCCCTTGAAGCCCGGCAGCAGGGAATGATGGATGTTGATCGCCTTGCCATCGAGCTTGCGGCACAGCTCCGGCGACAGCACCTGCATGTAGCGGGCGAGGATCACCAGTTCAGCGCCGGTGTCTTCGATCACCTGCCACACCTGACGCTCCTGGGCCGGTTTGTCGTTCGGGTCCAGGGGGAAATGGTAGTAGGGGATCTGGTGCCAGTCGGCCAGCGGCTTGAGGTCCGGGTGGTTGGACACCACGGCCACCACGTCCATGGACAACTGGCCGATGCGCTGGCGGTAGAGCAAGTCGTTGAGGCAGTGATCGGCCTTGGAGACCATGATCACCACTTTGGGCCGGTAGTTCGGCGCAGTCAGCTCGAAGACCATGCCAAAGGCTTGGGCACGTTCGGCCAGGCCGGCACGGAAACCCTGTTCGTCGAAGCCCTCGGGCTGGCGGAATTCCACGCGAATGAAGAACCGCGCCGAAAGACGGTCGTCGAAGGAATGGTGTTCAGTGACGTAGCAGCCCTGCTCGAACAGAAAGCGGGTCACCGCGTCCACCGTGCCGAGCACGCTGGGGCAATCGGCAGTCAAGATCCATGTGTCTGGGGCGCGGCTCATTGCGGTGACTCCTGTTCAAATTTTCGGTGCGACAGAGAAACCCTGTGGCGAGGGAGCTTGCTCCCGCTGGGTTGCGCAGCAACCCCAATGTCAGCAACCGCGTCCTTATCAGGAACGCGGGCTCAGGTTTACGACTGCTACGCAGCCGAGCGGGAGCAAGCTCCCTCGCCACAAAAGCATTCGAGCACTGCGTTAAGCCTGAACACTCAAGCCATACTCAGCCGAAGCGTCCTGCAACCACAGCCACCAGTAATCCGAGAAGCTGCGGCGGATCAGCAGCTCCCAGGTGTCTTCGCCGGTGTGGCGGATCACCAGTTGCGACTTGGCGAACACCGTGCCCACGGCCTTGCCCACCGGGAAATTGCTCGGGTGGACGTCGTAGCTGGTGGATTTCATCAGCACGTCGCGCACGTTCGGGCCCGACAGTTCGAGGATCTGCTGGCCGCCGCTGACGTTGACGATCTGGATGTGCAGGTCGCCCAGGGCTTCACGCAGTTTTTGCTCGGCGGCGAACTCTTCACCGGTCGGTACGACCAGCAACCATTCATCCGGGCCCATCCATTGCAGACTGGTTTCGCCCTTGACGATGATGCTCAGCGCGCCCGGCAACTCGATGCCCAGGGCCTTGTGCACACCCGCGGCGAAGGCCGCGTCGTGGCCGTCGCCACGAATCGTCAGGTGGCCGAGCAGTTTTTTCTCGCGCACGGTCACGCCGGCGTTCTTGCGGCCCTTGCCCACCAGGCTGGCGAGGTCGGCATGGTGCAGCGACGACTCGGCTTTGGCCCCGGTGGTCGGGCGTTGTTGGTAAACATTGGCTGCTGTCATATAGCACCTGTCTTGAATTCAGTAGTGCGCTGGGCTCAACCCTTGTAGTGACTGTGCTGCCGTCTTCGCGAGCAAGCCCGCTCCCACATTGGATTGATGCCTGGCCTAAATTTCTTCAACCCCTTCGATCCTGTGGGAGCGGGCTTGCTCGCGAATGCGGCAGCCCTGCCTCCACAGAATCTGACGGTCATCAGATATTCTGCCGATCCCCCTTCGGATCGAAGAACACCGAGGAAACGATCTCGGCCTCGATCACGCTGCCATCGGCCTGCGGCGAGAAGACCCGCTCACCGATACGCTTCAAGCCCCCCTTGACCACACCCATGGCAAACGAATAGCCCAGGGAGTTGTGCGCGTAGCTGGAGGTCACGTGACCGACCATGGTCATCGGGATCGCCTGCTTGGGGTTGAAGACCAATTGCGCGCCTTCCGGCAGCCAGACATTCGGGTCGATCGGCTTGAGGCCCACCAGTTGCTTGCGGTTCTCACGCACGCAATCTTCACGGTTCATGCCGCGCCAGCCGATCCACGAGAACGGTTTGGTACGGCCCACGCACCAACCCATGTTCAGGTCGTCCGGGGTCATCGAGCCGTCGGTGTCCTGGCCGACGATGATGAAGCCCTTCTCGGCCCGCAGTACGTGCATGGTTTCTGTGCCGTACGGGGTCAGGTTGTACTTCTTGCCCGCCTCGACAATCTTCTCGAGCACGCCCATGGCGTAGTCGGCCTGCACGTTGACTTCGTACGACAGCTCACCGGTGAACGAGATCCGGAACACCCGGGCCGGCACGCCGCCCACCAGGCCTTCCTTCCAGGTCATGAACGGGAAGCCGTCACGGTCCAGGTCGATGTCGGTGACTTCGCTCAGCAGCTTGCGGCTGTTGGGCCCCGACAGGGTCATGGTCGCCCAGTGGTCGGTGACCGAGGTGAAGTACACCTTCAGGTCCGGCCATTCGGTCTGCTGGTAGATCTCCAGCCATTGCAGCACACGGGCCGCACCGCCGGTGGTGGTGGTCATGATGAAATGGTTGTCGGCGACGCAGGCGGTGACCCCGTCGTCGAAGACCATGCCGTCTTCCTTGCACATCAGGCCGTAGCGCGCCTTGCCCACGTCGAGCTTGGTCCAGGCGTTGGTATAGATGCGGTTGAGGAACTCGCGGGCATCCGGGCCCTGGATGTCGATCTTGCCCAGGGTCGAGGCGTCCAGCAGGCCGACGCTATCGCGCACGGCCTTGCATTCGCGCTTGACCGCAGCGTGCAGGTCTTCGCCGTTCCTTGGGAAATACCAAGGGCGTTTCCATTGGCCGACGTCTTCGAATTCGGCACCGTTCTTCACGTGCCAGGCGTGCAGCGCGGTGAAGCGAACCGGTTCGAAGATGTGCCCGCAATGCCGGCCGGCCACCGCGCCGAAGGTCACCGGCGTGTAGTTCGGACGGAACATCGTGGTGCCCATCTGCGGGATGCTCACGTTCAGCGAACGCGCCGCGATGGCCAGGCCGTTGACGTTGCCCAGCTTGCCTTGGTCGGTGCCGAAGCCCAGGGCGGTGTAGCGCTTGACGTGCTCGACCGACTCGAAGCCTTCGCGGGTGGCGAGTTCGATCGCGGCGGCAGTGACGTCGTTCTGCAGGTCGACGAATTGCTTCGGCGCCCGTGCAGTGGCTTTTTCGTGAGGCACCTGGAACAGCGCCAGGGTCGGCTCTTCGTGGCGGCTCAAGGCTTTGGGCAACACGCCCTCTACCGCCTTGAAGCCGGCTTCGCTGGCCGCACGCACGCCGCCTTCGAAACCATCGGCCAGGGAATCGCCCAGGCCGTAGACGCCATTCACGCCGCCGACGCACACGCGCTTCTGCGGTGCTTCGCCCGGTACGAAACCGAGGATGTCTTCACGCCAGATCGGCTTGCCGCCCAGGTGCGAAGCCAGGTGGACCACCGGGCTGTAGCCGCCGGAACTGGCGACCAGGTCGCAGTCCAGCCATTCGCCTGGGCTGGTGACTTTTTGTGCACGCACGTCGATCGCGGCGACACGGGCACCGGTCACGCGCTTGCTGCCACGGGCCTCGATCACGGCGCTGCCGGTGAGGATGCGGATGCCCTTGGCACGTGCCTCTTCCACCAGCGCACCCCGTGGGTTGCTACGGGCATCGGCGACGGCCACCACTTGCAGGCCGGCGTCGAACCAGTCCAGCGCCACGCGATAGGCGTGGTCGTTGTTGGTGCTCAGTACCAGTTTCTTGCCCGGTGCCACGCCGTAGCGACGCACGTAGGTGGAAACCGCGCCGGCCAGCATGTTGCCCGGCACGTCGTTGTTGCCGTAGACCAGCGGCCGCTCGCAGGCGCCGGTGGCCAACACCACGCGCTTGGCGCGGACACGGTTGATGCGCTGGCGCACCTGGCCGATCGGCGCACGGTCACCGAGGTGGTCGGTGAGGCGCTCGTGGATGGTCAGGAAGTTATGGTCGTGGTAGCCGTTGACGGTGGCGCGCGGCAACAGCACGACTTCCGGCATCGAACGCAGCTCGGCGATCACCGCCGCCACCCATTCGGTGGCCGGCTTGCCGTCCAGGCTCTCGCGGGAGTCGAGCAGGCTGCCGCCGAACTCTTCCTGCTCGTCTGCCAGGATCACTCGCGCACCGCTGCGGGCCGCTGCCAGCGCGGCAGCCAGGCCGGCAGGACCGGCACCGACCACCAGCACGTCGCAGTGACGGTTCATGTAGTCGTAGGTGTCCGGATCGTTCTCGGTCGGCGAGCGACCCAAGCCCGCGGCCTTGCGGATGTACTTCTCGTACGTCATCCAGAACGACTGTGGATACATGAAGGTCTTGTAGTAGAAGCCCGGCGGCATCAGCTTGCCGCCGACCTTGCCGAGGATGCCCATCATGTCGTTGTTCACGTTCGGCCAGCCGTTGGTGCTGGTGGCGACCAGGCCCTGGTACAGCGCCTGTTGCGTGGCCCGCACGTTAGGGATCTGGGTGGCTTCGGTGGCACCGATCTGCAACACGGCGTTTGGCTCTTCCGCACCGGCGGCGAAGATGCCGCGCGGACGGGAATACTTGAAGCTGCGGCCAATGATATCGACACCGTTGGCCAGCAATGCGGCGGCCAGGGTGTCGCCTTCGAAGCCTTTGTAGGTCTGGCCGTTGAAGGTGAAGCTCAGCACTTTATTGCGGTCGATCCGTCCGCCGTTGGACAGGCGATTGATCTGGCTCATACCTTCTCTCCCAGAGCCTGTGCGGCCGCTTTCGGACTGTCAGCCTTGTCGGTGAATTGCGGCTTTTGGCCGATCTTGTAGGTTTCCAGGATTTCGTAGCTCACCGTGTCACGGGTCGCGTTGAAGTACTGGCGGCAACCGGCCGCGTGGATCCACAACTCATGGTGCAGGCCGCGCGGGTTGTCGCGGAAGAACATGTAGTCGCCCCACTGCTCGTCGGTGCAGGCATTCGGGTCCAGTGGACGGGGGATGTGCGCCTGGCCGGACGAATGGAATTCCTCTTCGGAGCGCAGTTCGCCGCAGTGAGGACAGAAGATGTGCAACATAGGGATTTCTCCTTCCTGTTAGTGGGCGACGGCAGCAGCGCCGTGTTCGTCGATCAATGCGCCGTTGTGGAAACGGTCGATGGAAAACGGCGCGGCCAGTGGGTGCATCTCACCCTTGGCCAGGCTGGCGGCAAACACGTTGCCCGAGCCCGGGGTGGCCTTGAAGCCGCCGGTGCCCCAACCGCAGTTGAAGAACATGTTCGGCACCGGGGTCTTGGAGATGATCGGGCAGGCGTCCGGCGTGGTGTCGACGATGCCGCCCCACTGGCGGTTCATGCGCACCCGCGAGAGCACCGGGAACATCTCGACGATGGCCTGGATGGTGTGTTCGATCACCGGGTACGAACCGCGCTGGCCGTAGCCGACCCAGCCGTCGATACCGGCACCGATCACCAGGTCGCCCTTGTCGGACTGGCTGATGTAGCCGTGCACGGCGTTGGACATGATCACGCTGTCGATGATCGGCTTGATCGGCTCGGACACCAGCGCTTGCAGCGGATGGGATTCGACCGGCAGGCGGAAACCGGCCAGCTTGGCCATGTGCCCGGAGTTACCGGCGGTCACCACGCCGACGCGTTTGGCGCCGATGAAGCCCTTGTTGGTTTCCACACCGATGCACACGCCGTTTTCCTTCCGGAAACCGATCACTTCGGTCTGCTGGATCAGGTCCACGCCCAAGGCGTCGGCGGCACGGGCAAAGCCCCAGGCCACGGCATCGTGACGGGCCACGCCGCCGCGACGCTGGACAGTGGCGCCCAGCACCGGGTAACGGGTGTTCTTCGAACAGTCCAGGTACGGGATCTCGTCGGCCACTTGCTTGGCGTTGAGCAGTTCGCCGTCCACGCCGTTGAGGCGGTTGGCGTTGACCCGGCGCTCGGAATCACGGATGTCCTGCAGGGTGTGGCACAGGTTGTACACACCGCGCTGGGAGAACATGACGTTGTAGTTCAGGTCTTGGGACAGGCCTTCCCAGAGCTTCATGGCGTGCTCGTACAGGTGGGCCGATTCGTCCCACAGGTAGTTGGAGCGCACGATGGTGGTGTTGCGCGCGGTGTTACCGCCGCCCAGCCAACCCTTCTCGACCACGGCCACGTTGGTGATGCCGTGTTCCTTGGCCAGGTAGTAGGCGGTCGCCAGGCCATGCCCGCCACCGCCGACGATCACCACGTCGTAGACTTTCTTCGGGGTCGGCGTGCGCCACATCCGCTGCCAGTTTTCGTGATGGCTGAGAGAGTGTTTGAAGAGGCCGAAGCCCGAATAGCGTTGCATAGTCATTACTCCAAAACCGACTCAGCGATAAACCGGGAAGTCCGCGCACAGGGCCGACACTTGCTGGGCGACGTTGGCTTCGACATCGGCGTCGCCGAGGTTGTCGAGGATGTCGCAGATCCAGCCGGCCAGCGTCACGCACTGGGAAACCTTGAAACCGCGAGTGGTCACCGCCGGAGTACCGATGCGCAGGCCCGAGGTCACGAATGGCGACTGCGGGTCGTTCGGCACGGCGTTCTTGTTGACGGTGATGTGGGCGCGGCCCAGGGCGGCATCGGCGTCCTTGCCGGTCAGGCCCTGACGGATCAGGCTGACCAGGAACAGGTGGTTATCGGTGCCGCCGGACACTACATCGTAGCCGCGCTTGATGAACACGCCAGCCATGGCCTGGGCATTCTCGATCACTTGCTGCTGGTAGGCCTTGAAGCCGGGCTCCAGCGCTTCCTTGAAGCACACGGCCTTACCGGCGATCACGTGCATCAGCGGACCGCCCTGGGCGCCGGGGAATACCGCGGCGTTGAGCTTCTTCTCGATCTCTTCGTTGGACTTGGCCAGGATCAGGCCGCCACGTGGACCGCGCAGGGTCTTGTGGGTGGTGGTGGTGACCACGTCGGCATAAGGCAGCGGGTTCGGGTACAGGCCGGCGGCGACCAGGCCCGCCACGTGGGCCATGTCGACGAACAGCAGCGCACCGACCTTGTCGGCGATCTGGCGGAAACGCGGGAAGTCGAGGGTCTTGGAGTAGGCCGAGAAACCGGCAACGATCATTTTCGGCTTGTGCTCGACCGCCAGGCGCTCGACTTCGTCGTAGTCGATCAGGCCGGTGGTGGTGTCGATGCCGTACTGCACCGCGTTATAGAGCTTGCCCGAGGACGACACCTTGGCGCCGTGGGTCAGGTGACCACCGTGGGCCAGGCTCATGCCCAGGATGGTGTCGCCGGCTTGCAGCAGGGCCAGGTACACGGCGCTGTTGGCCGAAGAACCGGAGTGCGGCTGGACGTTGGCGTAGTCGGCACCGAACAGTTGCTTGGCGCGCTCGATGGCCAGGGCTTCGACCTTGTCGACGTGCTCGCAGCCACCGTAGTAGCGCTTGCCTGGATAGCCTTCGGCGTATTTGTTGGTCAGGCCACTGCCCTGGGCCTGCATCACACGCTTGCTGGTGTAGTTTTCCGACGCGATCAGCTCGATGTGATCTTCCTGGCGTTGCTCTTCGGCATTCATCGCCGCCAGCAGTGCATCGTCATAGCCTTGGATTTGGTCTTGCTTGCTGAACATCGCGTCTCTCCCAGCGGCGGCGGTGCGCCTTTTCGTCTCGGTGAGGCACGGACCCTTTGGTCGTGCCCTTTGGAAGCGATGGTATGGCTGGCGCAGACAGGTCAAATGCCTATGGACGCCACACAAAGGCGCGTTTACGACATGGCGTATGACGCGATCACTGTGGCGAGGGGATTTATCCCCGCTGGGGCGCGAAGCGGCCCCCAAGCCTGCGGGTACGGTGTATCAGAATGACCGGATTGACTGATTCAGGGAGCTGCTTCGCAGCTCAACGGGGATAAATCCCCTCGCCACAGGCCTTCATCTCATTGCTTGGGTAATGACCTGCCGAACCACGAGCAGAACCAGAAAATGCGCTGGATAAAGTGCATAAGCCCAACGCCGCATCGCCGGCGGATGAATACGACCAGCCTGTCGCAACAGCAACAGCCCAAGCACTGGCGCCAGCAGGCAAGCCACCAACCCCCACAGCGCCACGGCATTGCCCAGCCACGCCGCGCCGTAAAGCGCCCGCCACTGATTGGCCGCCACGCACACCACCCCCGGCAACACGGCGAAGTACCAGGGCCGGCGAATCACCAGCAGCAACGCCAGTGGCAGCAACACGCCGAAGAAGCCGAACATCAGTTGCGCAGAGAACCACGCCGACAACAACAGCGCCCCCACCGCCAGGCCGCGCGCCTCCAGGGTCGGCGTCTGCCAACTGCGCGCCACCAGCAAGCCCAGGGTCAGGGTCGGCAGCACATTGAGCGTCGCCCCCTCAGGAAAGAACAGCCGATAAGGCACTTCACTCACCGCGCCGAACAACAGCAACCAGCCCAGGTAACGCCACGGCAGGGCGCTGGCGCCGATGCGCGCCAGGTTTGCCGCCATCGCCAGACAGAACCAGGGAAATGCCAGGCGCCCCGGTACGTACAGCCAATCGGCGGAGAAACCGACATATCGCAGATGATCGAGCACCATCGCCAACAGAGCCAGCCACTTGAGCAGATCCAGCGCCCCGTCACGTCGGCTCATGGGCAAGGCGACGCAATGACATTGTGATTTCCTGACAGAAACATCCGGTGTGTTCCCCCGCTAATCTTGGGTAAAGTGCGCACCAACATCGAACACGGCGTCGTGGACCCAAGCGCGCCGACCCCGGAACGCCCCCACCCGGGACGTCCACTCAGGGAACTCTTTATCCAGGACTCTCTACCTCAGGAGCAAGGCCATGACCGACAAGAGTCAACAGTTTGCCAGCGACAACTATTCCGGTATTTGCCCCGAAGCCTGGGCCGCCATGGAAGAAGCCAACCAGGGCCACCAACGCGCCTACGGCGACGATGAGTGGACCCACCGGGCCGCCGATGATTTCCGCGCCTTGTTTGAAACCGACTGCGAAGTGTTCTTCGCGTTCAACGGCACCGCGGCCAACTCCCTGGCACTGTCCTCGCTGTGCCAGAGTTACCACAGCGTGATCTGCTCGGAAACTGCCCACGTCGAAACCGACGAGTGCGGGGCGCCGGAGTTCTTCTCCAACGGTTCCAAACTGCTGGTGGCCCGCACCGAAAACGGCAAGCTGACCCCCGACTCGATCCGCGAGATCGCCCTCAAGCGCCAGGACATCCATTATCCCAAACCGCGCGTCGTGACCCTGACCCAGGCCACGGAAGTCGGCAGCGTCTATACCCCGGAAGAAATCCGCGCCATCAGCATCACCTGCAAGGAATTGGGGCTGAACCTGCACATGGACGGCGCGCGCTTTTCCAACGCCTGCGCTTTCCTCGGCTGCTCCCCGGCCGACCTGACCTGGAAAGCCGGCGTGGACGTGCTGTGCTTCGGCGGGACGAAAAACGGCATGGCGGTGGGCGAGGCGATCCTGTTCTTCAATCACGATCTGGCCGAAGACTTCGACTACCGCTGCAAGCAGGCGGGACAACTGGCCTCGAAGATGCGCTTTCTCTCCGCGCCCTGGGTCGGCCTGCTGCAGGACGACGCCTGGCTCAAGCACGCCCGCCACGCCAACCACTGCGCCCAGCTCCTGGCGCAACTGGTGAGTGACATTCCTGGCGTGGAACTGATGTTCCCGGTCCAGGCCAATGGCGTGTTCCTGCAACTCTCGGAAGCCGCCATCACCACCCTCACCGCCCGCGGCTGGCGGTTCTACACGTTCATCGGCAAGGGCGGCGCCCGCTTCATGTGCTCGTGGGACACCGAAGAGGCGCGGGTAAGGGAACTGGCGGCGGACATCCGGGAAGTGATGGCGGGCTAAGTAAAGATTCACCCAAGGCCGGGCCGGACCACTGTTTGGCCCGGGGACATGGTTACCCTGTGGCGAGGGGATTTATCCCCGATGGGCTGCGAAGCAGCCCTAAAGCCTGTGGACGCAGTGTATCCGGTTAACCGAGTCGGCTGTTTGGGGGCTGCTTCGCAGCCCTGCGGGGATAAATCCCCTCGCCACAAGGAACCACGTTCTGCCTGAGAGATGCGGATCAGAACTCGATCCGCACATCCCCCTTCGGCACGCTGCAGCACGACAGGATGTAGCCTTCGGCTTCGTCGTCCTCGGTGATGCCGCCGTTGTGGTCCATCTCCACTTCCCCACCCAGCTTCAACACCTTGCAGGTTCCGCAGATGCCCATGCCACAGGCCTTGGGAATCATCATGCCGAGCTTGGCGGCGGCGGCATGGACGGTTTCGCCCGGTGCCACGCGAATGCTCTTGCCCGAGGAGGTGAACTCCACCAGGTGCAGGTCCGCGGCATCGACTTCGGGCGCTTCGGCGGCCTGCTCGGCTTGCTCCACGGCGTCGGCCCGGGCTTCCGGCGGCGTGGCGCCGAAGGATTCCTCGTGATAACGCTTCATGTCGAAGCCGGCACTCTCCAGCAAGCGCTTGACCGCGTTCATGTACGGCGTCGGGCCGCAGCAGAACACCTCGCGCTCCATGAAGTCCGGCGCCATCAGCTCCAGCATCTTGTGGTTCAGGTAGCCACGATAACCGGCCCAAGGCTCGCCCAGGCCATGCTTCTCACAAATCAGGTGCAGGCTGAAGTTGTCGATCCGCGACGCCATGTGCTCCAGCTCGCGGTGGTAGATGATGTCCTTGGGCGAACGGGCACTGTGGATGAACACCATGTCGACGTTGGCATTGGTGTCGTAGTACCAGCGCGCCATGGACATCACCGGGGTAATGCCGACGCCGCCGCTGAGGTAGAGGACTTTCGGGGCGGAGAAGTCGATGGCATTGAACAGCCCCACCGGCCCGTGCACTGCCAGCTCCTGGCCCTCATGCAGGGTGTCATGCAGCCAGTTCGAGACCTTGCCGCCCGGCACGCGCTTGATGGTCACCGAGAAACTGTAGGGCACCGACGGCGAACTGGAGATGGTGTAGGAGCGCATGACCGGCTGGCCTTCGATCTCCAGCTCCAGGGTGACGAACTGCCCCGGCTTGAAAAAGAACATGATCGGCTGGTCGGCCATGAAACAGAACGTACGCACATCCCAGGTTTCCTGGATGACTTTGACGCACCGCACGATATGTCGGCCATTGGCCCAGGTCTGGGTGGTGACCGGGTTCAGGAAATTATTGGACATGCTCATCTCCACGGCCGACTGCCGGCCTTCATGTTGGCGATTGTGCGCAGGCCCCGGCACCGCCGTTTACCTATTCGCGACATTGACATACTTATCGCGACCAGCCCCCAACCACCGGGGCTTGCGCGTCGGGAACAGATTGGGCCATGTCGCCCATGGATAAGGTTCGCCCCCTGCGCGGCCCCACACTCGCCCCAACAGACAAACAACGTTTTCTGCCTTGCGTAGCACAACCGATTAGTCATTTCGCCGGCCACACAGATGGCCATGAGGATACAACGATGGACGTGACCACAACCCTGAGCCTGGGCGATCCGCTGGAACCCGCACGCAAGGCCACCGCACAGATGCTGCAGGAGCGCGAGCGCACGTTCTCGTTGCCCCAGCCGTTCTACAGCGACGAGCGCCTGTTCGACATCGACATGCAGGAGATCTTCCAGAAGGAATGGTTGATCGCCGGCATGACCTGCGAGATCCCGACCAAGGGCAACTACCTGACCCTGCAGGTCGGCAAGAACCCGATCATCGTGATTCGCGGCGCCGACGGCGTGGTGCATGCCTTCCACAACGTCTGCCGCCACCGCGGTTCACGCCTGTGCACCAGCGACAAAGGCAAGGTGGCCAAGCTGGTCTGCCATTATCACCAGTGGACCTACGAGCTGGACGGTCGCCTGCTGTTCGCCGGCACCGAGATGGGCGCCGACTTCGACATGAAGCAGTACGGCCTCAAGCCAGTGAACGTGAAGACCGCCGGCGGCTACATCTTCATCAGCCTGGCGGAGAATCCACCGGCCATCGATGACTTCCTGTCGACGCTCAGCCACTACATGGAACCGTACGACATGGAAAACACCAAGGTGGCGGTGCAAACCACCTTGATGGAAAAGGCCAACTGGAAGCTGGTGCTGGAAAACAACCGCGAGTGCTACCACTGCGGCGGTTCGCACCCGGAACTGCTCAAGACCCTGCTGGAATGGGACGATGTCACCGACCCGCGGGCCGACCAGGCGTTCAAGGACCACGTGGCCGCGTCCGCCGCCGCATGGGAAGCCGAGAAGATCCCTTACGCCCACGCCAGCTTTGGCCTGCGCAATCGTATCGTGCGCATGCCGCTGCTCAAGGGCACCGTGTCGATGACCCTGGACGGCAAGCAAGGCTGCGCCAAGCTGATGGGTCGCATCAAGAACCCGGACCTGGGCTCGATGCGCATCCTGCACCTGCCGCATTCGTGGAACCACTGCATGGGCGACCACATCATCGTGTTCACCGTGTGGCCGATCAGCGCCCAGGAAACCATGGTCACCACCAAGTGGCTGGTGCACAAGGACGCCGTCGAAGGCGTGGACTATGACGTGGCGCGCATGCGCGAAGTCTGGGACGCCACCAACGACCAGGACCGTCGCCTGGCCGAGGAAAACCAGCGCGGCATCAACTCCACCGCCTACCAGCCTGGCCCGTACTCCAAGACCTATGAGTTCGGCGTGGTGAACTTCGTCGACTGGTACAGCGAGCGCATGCTCAACAACCTGGGAGCCGAGCCGGCGCCGTACCTCAAGGGCGTGCCGGTCCAGGGCTAAGTCAGAAGCATCGCGAGCAAGCTCGCTCCCACAGGGGTTCTGTGTCGTTCACAAAACCTGTGGGAGCGAGCTTGCTCGCGATAGCGGCCTGACATTCACCTGATTACTTCGAAGACCAGCGCACCGACCCATCCTCCCCATAGAACGTCTCGACAATCGCCTCCCCGCTCAACTGCACCTTCACATACCCGTTCAACACCCGCTCCGGATACGCCTCATCCCCCGCCAGTTGCGTCTCCGACCACAGCACCCGGGCATGCCCGTTCAACTCGCTGGTGGTGCCATAGGGAATCGCCCCATGCCCGGCGCATCGCGCATGCAAGCCGCCCTGGGTGGCGTAGCAAATGCCGTTGTGCAAATGCCCCCAGTACCAATAATCCGGCTCACGGCCCAAGGCGTCGCACACCGGCTGGTACAGCGCGGTCTTGTGGTGCCCGGAAATATCAAAGCCCTGGTGGTGACTGAGCACCATCAACTTCTTGCGTTTGGGCAGGCCCTTCATCCAGTCGATCTGCTGGGCGTTGAGGGTGCCGTCCATGTACAGGTTCATGGCGTCCGAGGCGTAGGCGCTGTCGAGGCCGACCACCAGCCAATCGTCGTTGTACAAGGCGAAATAACTGGTGCCCTGCTGCACCGGGAAACGCTTGGCCAGCTCCTTGAAGTAACCGTGGGCGCCGCTGTACATCTCATGGTTGGAGTTGAGGGTGAACGAACCGTGCTTGCCCTGGGGCCAGCCGACCATGTCGACGTCTTCCTGGGAATGGGTGCCGGCGTAGTACACATCCCCCAGGTGGATGGTGAAATCGGCCTGGGCCAGTTGCATCTGGTTGGCGACCGCGACCGCCGGCGCGTGGCTGTCGAACGGCCCGGTGCCCCAGTCTCCGGCGATCGCCAACACCACGTCGCGGTCCATCTTCACCAGCGCCGGGGTGGTGGCGAACGGTGCGTGATGGCGCAGGTTCTCGATCCACTTGAGCAGCGCCTCGCTCCATAACAGGTCCAGCAGTTCCCATTTGCGACAACCCAGCAAGGTGCCGTCCTTGAGTACCCGGGTCGGCAATTCGTCCTCGCTCTGCGGCAAGGGCTCGGCGTTGCCGAGCTTCAGGATCGACAGGCCGTGGGACAGCTCCCACGGCACGGCCGGCTCGTCGTCCGGCAGGTCGCCGTGCTCGATCACGTGTCGTGCCTGGTCGTGGCCGCGCTGCAACAGCTTGACGATGGCCTGGAACTCCTCGGGCTCCAGGTCGTTGACCAGTTTCTTCCAGGACATTTCCAGCCGCGTGACCAACCCGTGCAGGCGGACCTTGACCTTGTCGAACTCATGTTCCCAATGATGCAGTAATGACATGTGGACGCTCCTTCGCAATGCCCTGGGCTACAGGGTCTTCATGAACTCGATCAGGGCCCGCTTATCGACGTCCGACAGCTGCGTGCCGTACAGGTGGCCGCCGTTGTGGTTGC
The DNA here is from genome assembly GCA_001023535.1 of Pseudomonas chlororaphis. Lineage (NCBI taxonomy): Bacteria > Pseudomonadati > Pseudomonadota > Gammaproteobacteria > Pseudomonadales > Pseudomonadaceae > Pseudomonas > Pseudomonas chlororaphis. The sequence continues at coordinate 885,674 of CP011020.1, read as the reverse complement.
CTTCCAGGCGGGTGTCGTACTTGAAGTCCGCCGACGCTTTCATCTGCGCGCCGCTGGTGACGAAGCCGACCTTCTGCGGGTCGTAGATGTCGGAGCCGATGTAGAACACCTGCGAGCGCTGCTCCGGCGGCAGCAGCAGGTCCCACAAGGTCGGCACCGAGCCGTTGTGCAGGTACGGCGCGCGCATCCAGATGCCGTCGGTCGGTGTGTTGCTGTAGCTCTGGGTCTTGCGGTAGGCGTTGAAGTCGAACGGTGGTTTCTTGAAGCCGTGGAACGCCGTCACCAGGCCCGTGGTGAAGGAATTCAGACGATGAGGGTCGGTGCCCAACTGGTCGATGTTAGTGGTGACCTGGCCCGTGTCGGTGCGGCCGAAATCATGACAACCGGCGCAGTTCTTCTCCCAGATCGGCTGGCCCTGGGCGACTTTCGCCGAGTCCAGGGCGAACGGCCAGGCCGGCGCCTTGTGGCCCAGCAGCCAGTTGGTCACGCGGTTGAAACTGGGCGGCAGCACCGATTCAGGCGTCGCCCCCACCGCCATCGCCGCGGCGTAGTTGCGCTCATGGATCTTGTTGTTATTGCCGTCCCAATGCAGGTACATCGACTCGCGGGGTTTCTGGTTCCAGACCTGGGGCAGGTCCACGGTGCCGATGGTGGAGTCATCCGGGAAGCCGAACACCACCATCTTGGTCGGGTTGAAGGTGTCGGTGCGCCCCGGCCCCTGGGCGGGACGCAGTTTCTGCCAGGCATAGGCCTGTTTCTGCTTGAGCAGCGCGCTCTTGGCCATCGGGATGATCAGGTAGCGGTTGTACAGCTTCTCGAAGAAGCCCAACTGGAACTTGCCGTTGATCGCGGCCATGACCGCATCCGGGGTGAATTTCGGGTCGCTGGCGCAATCGTAGGCGAACCACTGGAAGGCTTGCAGTTGCAGGGTATTGGCTGGCGCGGCGGCAACCGGCACCGCGACGTCAGAGGCACTGGCCCGGTAGGAGCCGGTGTGGCACAGGGCGCAGTTGGGCTCCACGGTGGGGTAGCCCAGTTGTCGCTTGGCCATGCCGATGGGCAGGTCGTTGCCGTTCTCGTACAGGAAACCGAACACTTCGTAGCCGCCAGGCTTGGGCAGTTTTTCCGGGCACATCTGCGGCAGCACGGCGAACAGGTAGTACGGGATCCGCGCCTCGATGCCCAGGCCGATGGCAGCGTACTTGTAGTGATCCTCGTCGGAGGCGAAGTCCGGCTGCGGCACCTCGCGGATCATCTGGTACCAGGTCTGGTAACCGATGAACCCCAGCACCAGCACCACCACCAACGCACCGGTCTTGAAGCCGGGCCTGTGCCAGCGTCGCGCCCAGCCTTCGCGCCACGCCCGCCAACCGTCACAGAGCAACGCCAACGGACGATTGGCCACCGGGCTGCCCAGGTACAGCAGCCCGCCCAGGATCAGGAACATGCTCAGGTCGCCCATCAGCATCGGTACGAACAGTGGCCCCTGGGCGTTGGTGTTGATCAGGTAGATCCAGAACACCACTGCCACCAGGCGCGAGAGCACGCACAGCCAGGAATTCACCACGAAGCGCGGCGCGGCGAACCCCGACGGCATGTAGAACAGGCTGATACCCACCAGCAACATGCCGGCGTTCTCCAGCCAGGGATCGGACAACACGGGCGGCAGGCCAAGCATGGACGTCAGCAACGCCGGCGCAAACAGCGCCGGGATGGCGAAGCACATGTTCATGACGATCCCGACCCAGATGATGCGTTGGAACCAGCGGATGTAAGTGTTCATGGGCATCCTTTTTCCTTGAGCGTAATCACTAAATGCAGCGCTCTTCAGTGCGCTTTCGCGAGCAAGCCCGCTCCCACAGGAGATCGCGTACCCCTGTGGGAGCGGGCTTGCTCGCGAAGAAGTCGACTCGATCCGACGTCAACCCAACGCAGTCTTCTCCAGGTGTTCGAGGATGATTGGATACACATCCACCACCGCATCCTTGCCGAACATGCAGTCGATATGCCCGTAGCCCGGCACCTCGTGGCGACTGAACAGTTGTGGGCCGTGCAGGTCGCACAGACGCTGGTAGGTCTTGAGGGTGCTTTGCGGCAGGTAGCACTGGTTGTCGGCGCCGCTGATGAAGCAGATCGGCAACTTCAGCCGATCGAAATGCGGCATGTAGACGTCATTGCCCTTGAAGTCCACCAGGTGGCCCTTGCGAACGATCAGCGCCAGGTGCTCGAAGGTGTGCATGTTCGACTCACCGAACAGTTCATGCAGGTTGTCGTGCAGGGTCTCGTTGAGGGTGTCGTGGCGATACAGCGATGCGTACATGAAGGTGATGCGGTGGCAGACCGGATTGGTGCAATAGCCTTGGGCCTCGATCCGCGCATAGCCGTTGAGGGCCTTGTCGTAGAGCTTGTTGAACCAATTCTCCTTGTTGTCAGCGTAGGCCGTCAGGGACTTGATGCCGATGGCGTCGAGCATGCCCGGCAAGTGCAGGCCGGCCTTCAGCCCGGTGGCCGTGGCGACCACCGTGTCGGCGGCGATCTGCGAGCAGACCACCGAGCGCACCCCTTGCAGGCCCGCCAGCAGCGACATGAAGAACGTCGTCGCACCGTAGCAATGCACCACGCACTGCACGTCACGGGCCAGGGTCGCCTGCTGGATCTGCTCGATGGCCGCCTTGAAATCATACTGGGCCACCTGGTCGCCGTTCCATTCGCGCTTGCTGGCCGGCAGCAGGATGCTCACCCGCAGGTCCAGTAGCCAGACGTCATATTCGTGCTTGCACAGGTACTCCAGCAGGTTGGTGTGGATGGTGTCGGTGGAAAAGATGTTCGACCCCACGCCCAGGCCGTGCACCAGCATGACCGGGCCCTTCGTGCCGGCCTGGTAACGGGTCAGGCGCAGCTCGACATTGTCCTCGGTCTGGAAGAAATGCACGGTCGGCGCCGGTGCATCCAGCGGCCGCTTGATACGCGGCGGCGCGTCCGGGTTGAAGTAGACATCGCCGGCAAATACCCCACCGTAGCTCTCCCACAGGATCCCGGCGAAGAACTTGCCGAACCGCGCCAAGGCCTCGACACGCTCACGTTCATTGCGGGCGTTGAGCACCTTCATGGTGGTCATCTGCTTGGCGAAATCGGTCGGCAGGATGTGCATCACCCCCGAGCCGAGCACCGCGCCGGTCTTGTCCGGTCCACGATACAAGGTGACGTACAGCGTGCTGGTGTCGTGCCAGATGTTCAGCACGCCATTGTCCTCGGGCACGGTCTTGAACGCGCTGAAGTAGTAATCGGTGCCGTCCTCGGCGGTTAGCTTCATGTCGTAGTTCATGTGCCGCACGCCAACCTGTTGCTGATACACCTCGAACAGGTTGAACACCCCATTGCTGGCGACCAGCGGCTTGGGCGAGAGCATCGGCGCATCCAGCGTGCCCACCAGCGTCGCGGCGTGTTCAGGCTCCTTGATCAGGCGATTGAGGTCGTCGGCGGTAATGGTCAGGGTGAATTCGATGGGCGAGTTATCGGCCTTGCCGCGCTTGGCCGCCGCTTCGTAGAGCGTCAGGTCGGTGCCCTGGGCCTGGGCGAAGGCGGTGGAAAAATAGCCCTTCATGGTCTCGGTGAATTGCACACCCAGGGTCGGCGCCGCCACCGGTTTGCTCGGGGCCGACGGCAGCGTGTAGTCGATGGTCCACCCCCGATCCGCTGCCAGCAGGCCCATGTTGCGCTCGCTCACCGCCGAAATGGTCAGCAGCGGATTGACCGCCAGGGAGGTCGGGATCACCGCCCCGTCGGCCACGTACAACCCGGGGTAGACATCCGTGCCGCTGGCGCCGCTGAACACCTGGCCCTTGTGGTTGACCACGCCTTGCGTCGCGTCTTCGCCCATCACGCAACCGCCCAGGGGATGGACCGACACGATGCTGTGCCTGAGCAACTTGGTCCAGATCGGGTTCTCGACCCAGATCCCGCCCAGGGCCTTGGTGCTCTGGTGCAGGCGCTCGTTGCCGAGGGTGACGTTCTCCTGCTCGCCGACACCGGGCCAGTCGATGCGCAACTGGTCCTGGCGGTCGAGCACCATGCGCCCCTTGCCGTTGTCATGGCTCATGATCAGGTACGTCTGCATGTTATGCAGCGCGCCGTAGTAAGGCCCGCGCAGGAAGCTCTCGGCCTCGCGCCCCTTGTACTTGAGGCTGGCACCGAAACCGGTGTCGGTGGGCACACCGATCATGCCGGCGAATGCCGCCATGCTCGGCACCATGGCCCGGCCGAGCGCACCGGGGATCGAGCCCTCTTCGATGACCATGCGGCTGCGCCAGTCGCCTTCGGTGCGCATGTCGATGATTGACGTGATGCATGGCCCCACCGGCTCCAGCTCCTTGGCCGAATGAGCGCCGAAGCCGATGCCGTTGATGGTCTGGTCGCAGTTGTGACCGAACCCGAGGATGTCGCCGTTGCCGCTCATGTTCTCGCCCAGCTGACTGGACATCGACAGGCCCTTGTCCCGCGAGCGCAGCATGATTTCAGTCGAGCCCAAGGTCCCGGCGGACACCACCACGATGTCGGCACGCACAAACAGAGTCGGCGCCGAGAACAACTCACGACCACTGTCCAGGTATTGGAAGTGCACGATCCAGCCATCGCCGTCGCGCTCCAGGTGCCGCACCTCCGTCTGGCAGAAAATCTCTGCGCCGTGGTTCCAGGCATCCGGCAGGTAGTTCATCAGGGTGGTGTTCTTGGCCTTGTTGTTACAGCCGGAGACGCAATCGCCGCAGCCGTTGCACGGCAATTGCTCGACCCCGACGTGGTTGAGGTTGTTGGCCAGCTTGTCGAACGTGACGTTGATCGGCGGCTTGTAGAAATGCGCCCCCTGCTTGAGGTAGTCGGCCGACTGCTTGTGGGCGTCGAGCTTGGGCAGGTTCGGCGACGAGTCCGGGTAGGCGTTGGGCTTAAGCATCTCCCGGGCCCGCGCATAACCGTCCTTGAGCAACGTGTCGCGGTGTTCACGCACCGCTTGCGGCCAGCGCAGGTCTTCGAACACCCCGGGCTCGGGCTCCAGCGAAACGTTGGCATTGATCAGCGAAGTGCCGCCCAGGCCGCAGCCCACCACCACGTTCTGCTGGGCGTTGACGTGCAAGTCGAACAGGCCGGTGCGCGAGCCGATGTGGCCGTCCGGGTCGTGCACCTGCAACTCCTCGGTGGCGGCGAGCAGGGTGTTGGGGTACTCGCCGGGCTGTATCTCCCGGCCCCGCTCCAGCAAACATACCTTGCGCCCGGCCCGGGACAGGCGCGAGGCCGCAATGCCACCGCCGTAGCCCGAACCGATGACCACGACGTCGTAGTGCTCCTGGATTTGGCTGATGGGGGTCGAGATCCGTGTCATGTTCAAGTCCTCTCAGGCAGATGGGGCAACTCTGCGGTTGCCTGTAAATCGAAGGCGTGCGAACGCCTGGCCACCGACCCGTAGGGGTTCGAGCGGCAGTCAGCGGTGTGGCGGGGAATCAGTCGGACAACGGCGCGCTATAGCCGCGCGCGCTGATTGGCGGCGCGACGACGGGTCCGTCTAGGTAATGCGCCAAGAAGCGGCGCAACGCACACCGTGGGGGAAAACCGATGCATGCAGGGGAGCGGGCTATCCATCATGCGTTCTCCCTGAACCTGATCTGGATAAAGAAGCGGTGTCCTTGTGCCATGAGTGAAGACAGGTGACCGACCTGCGTCAAGGCAGCCACTTAGAACTGTATGAAATTTGATCTATCGCGATTTGGACTATAGCCGCCGGGCCCTGCGGCCATTCGCAAACAAGTTATCCACATGACCACCCACAGCAAATGGGGACAAGTGAGGATCATCTGGGATCGTCTTGGGATAAAAACACGGGAAAATCGCCTGTTATGCACAGCAAACGCGCCCGTGCATTATCGGTTATTTTTTGATCAAACGTTTGAAAGCCTTGTATTCACTAGCCTGTAGCGGTAAGCAAACACCTTATCCACAGAAGCGCCAACAGTGTTCGGGGATAAATTGACGTTTCTGTGGAAAACCACGGAGACAGCGGTTAACCACGGGTTTTTCCGGTATTTTTCCAATGGCCCAACGGAATTGATCATTTAATGATCAACTGCATGAAAGGCACGATCTGCCTGGCTTGCAGACGATAGCGAACATCTTATCCACAGAAGCACCAACAGAGATTGGGGGCAATTGTGGACACTCATATGCCCAGAGGTAACGGGAAAAGCCAATAAAAACCGTGAGTTAGACTGATCGTTTTTTGATCGAAGGCTGGAAGGGCTTGATTGGCGTGGGGTGTAGCGATGGGCGAACAGGTTATCCACAAGTGGACGCACAGGGATTGTGAGTAAATCACAACGCCATTGACGCAGCCGAGGTGATTGGGAGTACTTCTCAACTAAATACTTTGTCATCGATTAGCTTGAAAGCACTTTGACAAATCAATTGCCGGACCGATAGATGATGTGACCGCGTGTCGACTACCGTCTATAGGGATATAGCAGTGTTCATAAAAAGCCGTCTATTCATCATCGCCCTGACACTGGCCTTGCTTCAACAAATAAGCCTCGCACTCTCAACCTACTTCATTGCCCAAGCGGGTGAGGCGCTAACGCTGCAAACCTACGCATCGATCAAGATGTACATTGTTTATTTCTTTGCCTTCGCGCTACTGGCTTACTTGATCAGTTCAGCAGGTGAATTAGTACGTGTACGGTTACAGAACCAGACATGGAAACATTACACCCTTCAGACATTTTCATTGCTCAGGAAAGACATAAGGCTTTCCTCCAGCAAAAACAGCAAGCTTACGACAAATTGGTTGACCGGCGAAGCCGCAGGCACCATAGAACACGCCGCCGCTTTTTACATTGGAATGGCCTCGACCTACTTCAACATCATTTTCACGCTTATCGTTTTCTACCTGACGCTTGGTCACTTGATATCCAGTGTGCTTCTCGCCTCATTGATGGTCTCAGCCATATTCGTCATGCTCATGAAAACCAAAATAGATGAATATGCAACCCGTCTCCAAAAAACAAAACTTCAAGCATTACTTGAAATCGAGCCGCTCTGGCACAATAGCCACTTCGCGAGCTCGCCTATGTTCAACAACAGAAAACTTCGATACTCGGATCAATCAGAGCATTATTTTAGAACCACCGAAAAATATGTGTTGCTTGAGCAGATGATCGCTTGCCTACCCATCTGCGTAGCGGTGCTCATCATGATAGTCGCCTTGTACCTTCCTGCCGAAGTAACGGCTGTGCCGCTGGGCACCCTGGTTGCTGTATTGCCACGAACACTGCAGTTATTCGGAAGCGTCCATGCACTGAGTATGTATGGCAGTCAGTTCGTCATCGTCAGGCGCAAAGTCAAAAACCTCGTCACATTCACTCAGACGCTTGAGCAACAGAATTTCAACGAGCAGATAAGTGCTCAGAAAATAACCATCAGGGAAATCACCACCCAGCAAAGGTATGCGTTAGCCGAGTTTCAGCAGGCGCTGGTGTGTCAAGCGCTAAAACCAGGACGCTATCTCGTGCAAGGCGACAACGGCTCAGGAAAGTCCTCAGTTCTAAAATGGATCAAGTCCCTTTCTGAAGACGCCGTGCTGATATCTCCCGACATCAGTTTTTCGGAACCCGACGAAAACCTATCGACAGGGCAGCGCCAAATGAAGCAACTATCAGGCTTATTACAGCAGCCCGTTGAGATTTTCCTGCTGGATGAATGGGATGCGAATCTGGACACATTAAACAGGCATATATTAAACGCGCAAATTGACAATATCTCGGCTGAGAAGGTTGTCATTGAAGTGAGACATTCAAATACTGAACACCCTGCAGCGTTTCCGTTGCCCACGACGGAAACCTGATACAAGCGCGCGAAAGCCTGGGGATAAAACCACACAGCACCGTGAGAGCGAACCGGCAAGCGAAAGCGGTATCCCGCGACAACCCTGTCGCCTGACACACAGCCCTCGCGAGCAGGCTCGCACCCACAGGGGAGTAGGTCGTTTCCGCCTTAGCGGACGACCCCTTCCTCAACAAGCAACTTGAGAATCGCCTCGGCGCCCGCTTCCGGGCTGACGCCCTTGAGCACTTGCCCGCCTCCGCCGCTGGCCTTGGCCGTGGCGGCTTTCATGCGGTCGGCGCCGCTCTTGGCCTTGATCACCTTCAGGCGTTTGGGGCGTGGCTTGGCCGGTTGCAGGGTCGCCACCGCCAGCAAGGCGTCATCGACCACTTCGACCTCTTCGGCGTGCAGGGCACCCCGTCGCGCAGGGCCGTAGGCGCTCTGCCGAGGCTTGGGCGCAGCGTTATCCACAGTCGCCAGGAACGGCAGGCGCACTTTCAAGCGGCGCCGTTGCCCGCGAGGCAGGGCTTGCAACACCAGGGCGACGCCGCTGTCGATGGATTCGACCTGGGCCAGCCCGACCACCAGCGGCCAGCCGAGGTTTTCCGCCAGCAGGAATGGCAACATCCCAGAACCTTCGCCGGTTTCCGCCTGGCTGCCGGTGAGCACCACTTGGGCGCCGACATCGCGCAGGTAGTCGGTCAGGGCCGGCAGCGCGTCGGCGCCCTCGGGGTTGTCCAGGACGTGGAGTTCGTCCAGGCCCATGCCCAGGTAGGCGCGCAGGGCCGGCTCAGCCACGTCGCCGGCGTGCAGCACTTGCAGGTCGTTGCCAGCCAATTGCAGGCCCAGCTCCACGGCGCGGGCGTCCTGTTCGGCGCGACGGGGCCGGCCGGAGGTCGGGTGGGCACCGATGGAGACGAGGCTGATCACTTGAGTACTCATGGTTGAATCCTTAGCTTAAGCCGCATCGCGCCTGGCTTCGTTGCGGTAGGCCTCTACCGCCGCGATCAGGGCCTTGAGAATCGCCGCGCTGTCACCAATCACCGACAGGTCCGCCCGCTTGATCATGTCGCAGCCCGGGTCGAGGTTGATCGCTACCACCTTGTCGCAGGCACCGATGCCTTGCAGGTGCTGGATCGCCCCGGAAATTCCCACGGCCACATAGACCCGCGCGGTGACCCAGGTGCCACTGGCGCCCACCTGGCGGTCCCGCGCCATGAAGCCATCGTCCACTGCCACCCGCGAAGCCCCCTCGGTGGCGCCCAGGGCCGCCGCGGTCTGGTGGAAAAGCGCCCAGTCCTTGACCCCGTTGCCGCCGGAGAAAATGAATTCGGCTTCGGCCATCGGAATCGCCCCCGGGTCCACTGCCACCGCGCCCAGGTCTTCGATGCGCGACAGGCTGCGGGCCACGCTTGTGGATAACTCCACCGGCAGCGCTTCATGACGGGTTTCGCTGACCGGTTCGGCGCATTCGGCGGCGGCCAGGATCAAGCGCGCCAAGGGTCGAGCCAGGTCTTGCAGGCCGGCACCGGCGCGGCCGATGCACTCCTCGCCTTTGACCTGCCAGACCCGCGTGGCCGGGCGCTCACCCAGCGCGGCGGCAAAGCGCCGGCCCAGTTCGCCACCGCCACTGCGGCTGTCCGGCAGCAACCAGTGACGAGGGCTGAATTGGTTATCCACAGCCCGCAGGCCCTGCACCCGTTGTTCCGGTGCATAACCATTGAAGGCCTCGCCTTCGAGCACCAGCAAGCGGTCGACGCCCGCCGTGGCGAAGGTGGTTTCCTTGTGCTCGCCAAAGACCACCGCCAGCACCGCGCCGTCGCTGCCGGCCAGTTGATGGGCCAGGCCGAGCAAGTCCCGGTCGTGGGCGCTGAGACGCCCCCCGACCATGTCCGGCACCACGCTGATGTAGAACGCCGGCTGCGCCACCTGATGCAGCGGCAATTGCACTTCAGTGGCCGCGGCGCGCTTGGTCGCGCCGCCCTGCTGGGCACCGCTGCGGTCGATACGCTTGATGCCGTTGGGGCCAATGAAACCCACGCCGTGGACATGCTTGCGGATGATCCCGTTAGGGCCCATCCAGCTGTGTTGCACCGGCTGCATGGCCGCGTGCAGCGGGTGCAGGCGGTTGCGGGCGATCCACTCGGCGCGAGGGTCGCGGCGGATGATGTCGCTCATTAATGCACCTCCGCAGGTTCACGTTTGGCCGGGGCCGCGGTTTTACCCGACGCCACGTCTTCAAGCAGGGCATCGGCCACCAGTTCGGCGATGTCCTTGATCATCGGCCGCGGCTCGACCACGCCTTCCAGCATCGCCGTGCACTGTGGACAACCCACCGCCACCAGTTCGGCACCGGTTTCGCGGATGTCTTCCATGCGCATGTCAGGGATCCGCTGCTTGCCCGGGATGTCGGTGATCGGCGCACCGCCGCCACCGCCGCAGCAACGCGAACGGAAACCCGAACGCTGCATTTCCTTGACCTCGATGCCCAGTGCGCGCAGCACCTGGCGCGGGGCCTCGTACTCGCCGTTGTAGCGCCCCAGGTAGCACGGGTCGTGGTACGTCACGCTGTCACCCTTGTGCTGGCCGAGATTGAGGGCGCCAGCGCCGATGATCTCCGCCAGGTAAGTGCTGTGGTGCTGCACCAGGTAGTTGCCATCGAAGGCACCGTACTCGTTTTTCAGCACGTGGAAGCTGTGAGGGTCGCAAGTGACGATGCGGTTGAAGCTGTATTTGGCCAGGGTCTGGATGTTGCGCTTGGCCAACAGCTGGAACGTCGCTTCGTCACCCAGGCGCCGGGCCACGTCACCGCTGTCGCGTTCTTCAAGGCCGAGCACGGCAAAATCGATCTTCGCCGCCTTGAGCACTTTGACGAACGCACGCAGGGTGCGCTGGTTGCGCATGTCGAAGGCGCCGTCGCCGACCCAGAAGAGCACGTCGGTGGATTTCTTCTCGCTGAGCAGGTTCAGGTTCAGGTCCGCCGCCCAGTTCATCCGCCCGCCCGGGGCGAACCCGCCAGGGTTGTCGGTGGCGATCAGGTTTTCCAGCACCTCGGCGCCCTTGTTCGGGGTGGCGCCTTTTTCCAGGGTCAGGTGCCGGCGCATGTCGACGATGGCATCGACGTGCTCGATCATCATCGGGCATTCCTCGACGCAGGCACGGCAGGTGGTGCACGACCACAGCGTCTCGGCGTCCACCAGGCCATTGACGATCGGCTGGTGCGGATTACCACCGTGCTCACCCACCGGCTTGCCGGGATACGGGCTGCCGGCGAACTTCGCATCGGTGCCGCCGGCCAGGCCAACGACCATGTCCTGGATGAGTTTTTTCGGGTTCAGCGGCTGGCCGGCGGCAAAGGCCGGGCACGCGGCTTCGCATTTACCGCACTGCACGCAGGCGTCGAAGCCAAGCAACTGGTTCCAAGTGAAGTCCTTGGGCTTTTCCACCCCCAACGGTGCCGCCGGGTCAGTCAAGTCCAGCGGTTTCAGGCCGGTGGAACGGCCGCCGCCAAAGCGTTCGGCGCGACGGTGCCAGGCCAGGTGCAGGGCACCGGCGAAGGCGTGCTTCATTGGGCCGCCCCAGGTCATGCCGAAGAACAGCTCCGAGACGCCCCACAACACACCGAGCCCGAGGATCGCCGCCATTACCCAGCCGCCGAAGTTTTCCGGCAGGATGCCCGCCACCGGCAGGGTCACCAGGAAGAACGACACCGAGAATGCCAGCAGGCTCTTCGGCAGGCGCATCCACGGGCCTTTCGACAGCCGTGCCGGCGGGTTGCGACGACGCAGGTAGACGAAGATCGCGCCGACGAACATCACTGCCGTCATCAACAGCAGCGCATAGCCCAGGAAACGGTTATGCAGGCCGAAGCCGTGCACCAGGATCGCCAGCACGATCGACGCCACCGCACCACCGGCCGTGGCGACGTGGGTGTTGGCGATGTATTTGTCCCGCGCCACCACGTGGTGCAGGTCCACCATGTAGCGCTTGGGCATGGCGAAGAGACCGCCGATCAGGTCAACCCTGGACGGTCGTCCCCGGCGCCACATGTTCACCCGCCGCAAGGCGCCAAGGACCGCCAGGCCCAGGGCTGCGAACAGCAGGATGGGAAGAAGGGTGTTCAACATAGGTGTTGCTCCCAAAGACTCCAGGGTCTTGCAGGTCGAGATGCCTTACTCGGTTCCTGTGGGAGCGGGCTTGCCCGCGAATGCAATCTGCCAGTCACATTTGGATTGACTGCTCCACCGCTTTCGCGAGCAAGCCCGCTCCCACAGGGCTATGTGCAAGCCGTTAGAAATCCTTGCACAACCGCAGGGCGTCATAGATGGCGGCGTGTGTATTACGCTGGGCCACGCAGTCGCCGATACGGAACAGCAGGTAGCCATCGCCGCTCTGTTCCAGGCACGGCTGGGGCTTGATCGCGAACAGGGCTTCGACGTCGATCTGGCCCTTGTTGCGCGAACCTTCCTTCAGCGCGTAGTAGATTTCTTCGTCCGGCCGCACGCCGTTCTCTACCACCACCTGGTCCACCACGCGCTCTTCCTTGGCACCGGTGTATTCGTTCTCCAGCACCGCCACCAGCTTGTCGCCTTCGCGGTAGACCTTCTCGAGCATCATGTCCCCGGTCATGATCACTTCCTTGGGGTACATGCTGCGGTAGTAGGTGGGGAACGACGTCCCGCCAATGGCCACGCCCGGCTTGATGTCATCGGTGACGATCTCGACCTGGCTGCCCTTGTCGGCGAGGAAGTCGGCCACCGACATGCCGGTGAACTCGCAGATGGTGTCGTAGACCAACACGTTCTTGCCCGGCGCGACCTTGCCGTCGAGCACGTCCCAACTGCTGACCACCAGCCCTTCGGCGGCGCCCCAGTGCTCGTTCTGCTCCACGTTCGGATGCCCGCCGACGGCCAGCACCACCACGTCCGGACGCAGGTCCATGATGGTCGCCGCGTCAGCCGCCACGCCCAGGCGCAGATCGACTTTCAGCCGCGCCAGCTCCAGTTGGAACCAGCGGGTGATACCGGCGATCTGGTCCCGCTGCGGGGCTTTCGAGGCGGTGGTGATCTGCCCGCCGATGAATTCCTTCTTCTCGAACAGGGTCACGTCATGGCCACGCTCGGCCGCCACGCGCGCCGCTTCCATGCCCGCGGGGCCTGCACCGACCACCACCACCTTGCGTTTCGGCCCGGTGGACTTCTCGATGATGTGCGGCACGCCCATGTATTCACGGGACGTCGCGGCGTTCTGGATGCACAGCACGTCCAGGCCCTGGTACTGGCGGTCGATGCAATAGTTGGCGCCGACGCACTGCTTGATCTGGTCGACCTGGCCCATCTTGATCTTGGCGATCAGGTGCGGGTCGGCGATGTGGGCACGGGTCATGCCGACCATGTCGACGTAGCCGCCCTCCAGGATCCGCGTGGCCTGGTTCGGGTCCTTGATGTTCTGCGCGTGCAGCACCGGGACCTTGACCACTTCCTTGATACCGGCGGCCAGGTGCAGGAACGGCTCCGGTGGATAACTCATGTTCGGGATAACGTTGGCCAGAGTGTTGTGGGTGTCGCAACCCGAGCCCACGACGCCGATGAAGTCCAGCATGCCGGTGTCGTCGTAGTACTTGGCGATCTGCTTCATGTCCTCGTGGGACAGGCCGTCCGGGTGGAACTCGTCACCGCACAGGCGCATGCCCACGCAGAAGTCGTCGCCCACTTCGGCGCGCACGGCCTTGAGTACTTCCAGGCCGAATTTCATCCGGCCTTCGAAGCTGCCGCCCCACTCGTCGGTACGCTTGTTGACCCGCGGGCTCCAGAATTGGTCGATCATGTGCTGGTGCACGGCCGACAGCTCGACACCGTCCAGGCCACCGGCCTTGGCCCGGCGCGCCGCTTGGGCGTAGTTGCCGATCACCCGCCAGATTTCTTCCGGCTCGATGGTCTTGCAGGTGGCACGGTGCACCGGCTCACGCACGCCGGACGGCGACATCAGGGTCGGCCAGTTGAAGCCGTCCCAACGCGAGCGACGGCCCATGTGGGTAATCTGGATCATGATCTTGGCGCCATGCTTGTGCATGGCGTCGGCCAGGTTCTGGAAGTGCGGGATGATGCGGTCGGTGGACAGGTTCACCGAGCTCCACCATTCCTGCGGGCTGTCGATGGCCACCACCGAGGAGCCGCCGCAGATCGCCAGGCCGATGCCGCCCTTGGCCTTCTCTTCGTAATACTTCACGTACCGGTCGGTGGTCATCCCGCCGTCGGTGGCGTAGACCTCGGCGTGAGCGGTGCTGAGCACGCGGTTGCGGATGGTCAGCTTGCCGATCTGGATCGGCTGGAACATTGCTTCAAAAGCCATGGCGCAATCCTCGACTTACAACGGCTTGACGATGAACAGGCCGTCGTCGTGGCCTTCTTCGGAACCGCCGTAGACCTGCTCGGCCACGGTGCGGATCGAACTGCCACGCGCGGCGAGGATCTGGTCCATGGCTCCGGCGAACCAGCCAGTGAACATGTAGTCGACCTTGCGCCCGACCTTGCCGTACACATAGACGAACGCTGAGTGTTCGAGCTTGACGCTGGCCGTGCCTTTGTCGAGGTCGATGTCCTGGATCTTGAACAGGCCCCAGCCGCGCTGCGACAGGCGCTTCATGTAGTGCTCGAACACCGCGACGCCTTCCAGGCCGTGGCATTCGGCTTCTTTCTCACACCAGTGCCAGGCGGACTTGTAGCCGGCCTTGTAGAGAATCTCGGCGTAGGCGTCGGCGCCCAGCACTTCCTCGATCCCCATGTGGTTGTTGACGAAGAAGTGACGCGGCACGTAGAGCATCGGCAGGGCGTCGGAGGTCCAGACACCGGTTTCGCTGTCGACTTCGATAGGCAGTTGTGGGGCGATTTTGGCCATGAAAACGTAACTCCGGAAATTCGTAATCATTACTGAGCGAAGCGTTTGCTTTTGCTCTTATAAAAAAATGGTGTGGATGCCTTTGGGGCCGTAGCGAGCACGTCGAGAGCAAGGAAGGACCGGAGCGACAAGCGAGACAGTACGCATGTACGGCGAGCTTGGCGCGAGGACCTGACGCAGCTATCGGCGAGCGGAGTAGGCTCCAGAGGTATTCACTCGCCCCAGACGTCTTTCAGGACGTTCACCCAGTTCTCGCCCATGATCTTGCGCACCACCCGCTCGGAGTGACCGCGCTTGAGCAACGTCTCGGTGAGGTTCGGGAACTCGCCCACGGTGCGGATGCCCAGGGGGTTGATGATCTTGCCGAAGCTGGTCAGACGACGGGCGTAGCCCTTGTCGTGGGTCAGCATCTCGAAGAACGCCTGGTCATGGCCCTGGGTGAAGTCGGTGCCGATGCCGATGGCGTCTTCACCGACGATGTTCATGGTGTACTCGATGGCTTCGGCATAGTCGTCGATGGTCGAGTCGATGCCCTTGGCCAGGAACGGCGCGAACATGGTCACGCCCACGAAGCCACCGTGGTCGGCGATGAACTTCAGCTCTTCATCGGACTTGTTGCGCGGGTGCTCTTTGAGGCCGGACGGCAGGCAGTGGGAGTAGCAGACCGGCTTCTTCGATTCGAGGATGACTTCCTCGGACGTCTTGGAACCGACGTGGGACAGGTCGCACATGACGCCCACCCGGTTCATCTCGGCCACGATCTCGCGACCGAAGCCCGACAGGCCGCCGTCACGCTCGTAGCAGCCGGTGCCCACCAGGTTCTGGGTGTTGTAGCACATCTGCACCACACCGACGCCGAGCTGCTTGAAGATCTCGACATAGCCGAGCTGGTCTTCGAAGGCGTGGGCGTTCTGGAAACCGAAGATGATGCCGGTCTTGCCCTGTTCCTTGGCGCGACGGATGTCGGCGGTGGTCTTCACCGGGATCACCAGGTCGCTGTTCTCGCGGATCAGTTTCTGGCTGGCGACGATGTTGTTGACGGTGGCCTGGAAACCTTCCCACACCGACACGGTGCAGTTGGCTGCGGTCAGGCCGCCCTTGCGCATGTCTTCGAACAGGTCGCGGTTCCACTTGGCAATGATCAGCCCGTCGATAACGATGCTGTCGGCGTGCAATTCGGCTGGGCTCATCAGGCAGTCCCCTTTTTGTCAGCGATTCATGCGCCGAATCGTGTGCCGGCGCTTTGGGGCCAGCATATGCCTGAGGGCCGCGGCGACCGGGTGCAAAAACGACAGGGGAATTGCCGAAAGCGTCAATCACCGACATTGGGCCGCGGCAGGCCCACCCTGCCCGTCTGTTCTTTAGCCGACGCTTGCGCCAGAATCCGCGGCATCACTGGCTTTCACCGGACTCGAGCGGCAACGCAATGAAATCAATCTTCCTGGCTTTGGCACTGATCAGCACCGCCGCCCACGCGGCTGAAGACACCGAACAGAACCCCTGCGATGCCGTCGAAAACGACGTCCAGACCCTCGCCTGCTCGGCCTATGGCAAAAACGCCGCCGAACAGTTGCTGAGCGAAAACCTGCAGAGCCTCAACGAGCGCCTGCAAACCCGCTACGCCAGCGACAAGGCCCAACTGAGCGACATCACCGCCAAGATCAAGGCCGCCCAGCAACTGTGGCAAAAACAGCGGGACGCCGACTGCGCCATCGCCGCCTTCCCGGCCAAACCCGGCAGCGAAGCCTACAAGATTGCCGAGAACGACTGCATGGCCCAGGTGAGCGACGATCGGTCGGAGTTTCTGGAGTCGATTGGGCAGGACTGAAAGGCCCGCGTGGAATTGGCGCTGTAAGCTGTACACCCCCTCGCTCAAAAGGATCGACATGAAAACCTGCGGCATCGAAATCAAAGGCAGCGAAGCGATCATCGCCGTTGCCTCGCTGGATCAACAGGCGTTGACCCACATTGCCCTGAATACCAAGAAAATCGCCCTGGACGACGATGACGAAGCCGCCAACGTCAAGGCCTTCGCCGCGCAGGTACGGGCATTCGTCGCCGAAAACGCTATCGAACGCATCGCCATCAAGAAGCGCAGCAAGAAAGGCGAGTTCGCCGGCGGCCCGACGACGTTCAAGATCGAAGGGGTCTTCCAGTTGCTGGACGGTTGCGACGTGACGCTGCTGTCGCCGCAGACCATCAATGCGCAGAGCAAGAAGCATGACTTCGCTTTGCCGGCGACGCTGAACAAGTATCAGCATGAAGCCTATAAGGCGGCGTGCGCGGCGCTGATGAAGAAGTAACTCCGATCCACCTGACGAAATGCCTGCCCTGTGGCGAGGGAGCTTGCTCCCGCTGGACTGCGCGGCAGGCCAAAAAACAGGGCCGCTTCGCGCCACGGCGGGAGCAAGCTCCCTCGCCACAATGCGCACCCTAGGTACATGCAGGTTCACTGCCGCTTGCGATACCCCTTCAACCAATCGGCAAACGCTTTGTCCTCCAATGCGTAGCCACCGCGATTGGACTTCCATACCAATTCCTTTTCACGAAGCGCGTCGATGCAGGATTGGATGGTCTGGGTGCCTGGCACGACGTCGCTTCCCATACTCGCAAGCACCTTGCTCACGGCCTCCAGCGTCGCATCCGTAAAGGGCGCAAAGGGTTCGTTGTTTTGCGAGCGCTCGGCCATGACCTGGAGAACGGCGCGTTGGGGCACCGTCAGGGCGTTCCAGGCGCTTTCAAACTCGGTCCAGACACCGGCACGCAGCATTTCGGCGCTGTTGCGCAGCAACTCGCCCAAATGGCTCGCCTCACCCAACTCCAAGGCAATCTCGCCGATGACGGCACGCAACATTTCAGGGCGACGTCCGACCAACTCAAACGCTTGATCGAGCTCGTCGGCATTGAATTGGTTGGTCTGGGCCAGATGCGCGTTCAAATGGGCAGCGTAGGCCTTGGTGAACTCCTTGCCCAACAATGGGAAAGACGTGATACCGGAGCCGTAGAAAGGCTGATTGCGGCTGAGTACCAGATGAGCCAGTTTGTCTCGATTGGACCCCGTAAACACCAGGCGAAGGCCACTGGCATCATCCTCACGGCCCTGGTTGAGCTGGTCACGGGCGGCCTTGAGCGCGAACATCGCATTGACCCCGGCTTCGGTGGTCAGCGCGTGTTGGGCTTCGTCGATCACCAACACCACGGTTTTACCAGCAGCACGATGCAACAACTCCAGCGCCTGGGTCAGCGTTGCGCCGTCAGGCAGTTGCGGCCGGCTGAAATCCCAGGACAGCGTGCGCAAGAAACTGAGTTTGTCGATGCCCATGGACTTGGCAAGCTTACGGATACCCTTTTCATAAGGCACCAATGCCGCAGCGATAGCCGAGGCAATCAGATCGGCAGGGTCCTTCTCCTTGTTGGCCCATAGATCGACGTAGACCGCCAGCCAGCCACGGGCTTCGCATTCGGGAATCAAGTTTTCACGCAAGAAGGTGCTTTTTCCGGTGCGTCTAGGCGCCGCCAGGAACAGGCCAGAGGTGTAGTCCTGAATCCCGGCCCCCACCAGCCCATCGACAATGCTGCGGGCCAGATCGGGGCGCCGGAAGACAAAACCAGTGGGCTTGGACATGGTTTTATACTCATTTATGGCGATAGGTATAATTTATAGTCGCGAGTATAATTGAGTATAAAAACCTGTCAAACTACCTCCCGCCCATCCCCCTGCCGTCGCCGATCCTCCCGCGGGCAGCGTTCGAATCGGGCCCGATAGCTGCGGGTAAAGTACGACGGTGATTCAAACCCGCAGGCGATGCTCACTTCCAGCACGCTCATGTCGGTCTGGCGCAGCAGTTGCCGGGCCTTCTCCAGGCGCAGGCGCAGGTAGAAGTTGCTCGGGGTGTCGTTCAGGTGCAGGCGGAACAGGCGTTCGAGCTGGCGTCGCGTCACGCTGATCGATTGCGCCAGCGCCAGGGTACTCAAGGGCGGTTCGCTGTGGGTTTCCATCTCCCCGATGACCTGCACCAGTTTCTTGTTGCGAATGCCGTAGCGGCTGGCGATTTCCATGCGCTGGTGGTCTTTGCGCGGACGGATGCGACCGAGCACGAATTGCTCGCTTACCTGGATCGCCAGTGCCGCACCGTGGGCCTGGCCGATCAGGTCGAGCATCAGGTCAATCGAAGCGGTGCCGCCCGCGCAGGTGATGCGGCGGCGGTCGATCTCGAACAGTTCCTGGGTCACGCCAAGGTGAGGATAAGACTCCTTGAACGCCTCGATCGCCTCCCAGTGCAAGGTCACCCGATGCCCGTCCAGCAACCCCGCCTCGGCGAGCACCACGCTGCCGGTGTCGATACCGCCCAGGGTCACGCCGTCCTTGTCCAGGCGGTGCAGCCAGCGCTCCAGTGCCGGCGTGGAGAACTTCAGCGGCTCGAACCCCGCCACCACCCAGAGGGTTGCGCCTTTCTTCAGGGGTTCCAGTGCCGCATCGGCGTTGACCGACATGCCATTGCTCGCCAGCACCGGCCCGCCATCGACACTCAATACGTGCCAGCGGTACAGCCCGCCGCGAAAGCGATTGGCCACCCGCAGCGGCTCGATGGCCGAAATGAAACCGATGGCCGAGAAACCCGGCATCAACAAAAAGTAGAAATCCTGGGACATGGCGCGCACTCGGTTGGCGGGTAGCGTGGCACCTTGATACGCCACAGGTCGCCGCAGTGCAAGAGCACGTCGCCGCAGGGCGCTTTGCGCAGCGTCCGGCTACGTAACGTGGCATCACCGGCGCACAGACGCCGGACCCCATAACAATAAGCTGCCGAGGACCCGCCATGAAACGATTGATCAGCTCCTGCGTTCTTGCTCTCAGCGGTACCGTTTTGCTCAGCTCAGCCACCTTTGCCGCCGAGCCTGCTGCATGCCAGAACGTGCGCCTGGGCGTGGTCAACTGGACCGATGTCATCGCCACCAGTGCCCTGACCCAAGTGATGCTCGATGGCCTCGGCTACAAGACCAAACAGACCAGCGCCTCCCAGCAGATTATCTTCGCCGGCATCCGCGACCAGCGCCTGGACCTGTTCCTGGGTTACTGGAACCCGCTGATGACCCAGACAATCACCCCGTTCGTCGAGGCCAAGCAGGTGAAAGTCCTGGAGCAGCCCAGCCTCAAGGATGCCCGAGCCACCCTCGCCGTGCCGACCTACCTGGCCGACAAGGGCCTGAAGACGTTCGCCGACATCGCCAGGTTTGAAAAAGAGCTGGGCGGCAAGATCTACGGCATCGAGCCCGGCTCCGGTGCCAACACCCAGATCAAGGCGATGATCGCCAAGAACCAGTTCGGCCTGGGTAAATTCCAACTGGTGGAGTCCAGCGAGGCCGGCATGCTCGCCGCCGTTGACCGTGCGGTACGGCGCAAGGAAGCCGTGGTGTTCTTCGGCTGGGCGCCGCACCCGATGAACGTCAACGTGCAGATGACCTACCTTACCGGCAGCGAAGACGCGCTCGGCCCGAACGAAGGCATGGCCACCGTGTGGACCGTCACCGCGCCGAACTACGCCGAGCAATGCCCGAACGTCAGTCGCTTGCTGAGCAACCTGACCTTCACCGCCGAAGACGAGAGCCGGATGATGCAGCCGCTGCTGGACCACAAGGACCCGCTCGAATCGGCCCGGCAATGGCTCAAGGACCATCCGCAAGACAAGCAGCGCTGGCTCGAAGGCGTCACCACCTTCGATGGCAAACCGGCCGCCGACAACCTGCAACTGACCACCAACTGACCCACGCCATCGTTCTGCGCAGCGCCGCCGGCCTGCGCAGTGATTCACCTCGCCTGAAGGAAGCCGCACCATGAACCACGACGTCATCATCACCTGCGCACTCACCGGTGCTGGCGACACCACCGCCAAGAGCCCCCACGTACCGGTGACCCCGAAACAGATCGCCGAGGCTGCCGTCGAGGCGGCCAAGGCCGGCGCCACGGTGGTCCATTGCCACGTGCGCGACCCGCAGACCGGCAAGTTCAGCCGCGACGTGGCGCTGTACCGCGAAGTGATGGAGCGCATCCGCGAGGCGGACGTGGACATCATCGTCAACCTCACCGCCGGCATGGGCGGCGACCTGGAGATCGGGGCCGGCGAGCGGCCGATGGAATTCGGCCCCAACACCGACCTGGTGGGCCCGCTGACCCGCTTGGCCCACGTCGAAGAGCTGCTGCCGGAAATCTGCACGCTCGATTGCGGCACCCTGAACTTCGGTGACGGCGACACCATTTACGTCTCCACCCCGGCGCAACTGCGAGCCGGGGCCAAGCGCATCACTGAACTGGGGGTCAAGGCCGAGTTGGAAATCTTCGACACCGGCCACCTGTGGTTCGCCAAGCAACTGATCAAGGAAGGCCTGCTGGACAACCCGCTGTTCCAGCTTTGCCTGGGCATTCCCTGGGGGGCGCCCGCCGACACCACCACCATGAAGGCGATGGTCGACAATCTGCCGGCGGACGCCGTATGGGCCGGCTTCGGCATCGGCCGCATGCAGATGCCGATGGCCGCCCAAGCCGTGCTGCTGGGGGGCAACGTGCGGGTCGGGCTGGAAGACAACCTCTGGCTGGACAAAGGCGTGCTCGCCACCAACGGTCAACTGGTGGAACGCGCCGGGGAAATTCTCACTCGCCTCGGCGCCCGCGTCCTGACCCCGGCCGAGGGCCGCAGGAAGATGGGCCTGACCCCGCGCGGCTGACCCGAGCTTATGCACAACCCTGTGGGAGCGAGCTTGCTCGCGATAGCGGTACACCAGCTATCGATGTGCCGACTGATATTCAGCCATCGCGAGCAAGCTCGCTCCCACAGGTGGCCCTCAACAACTTCAGGAAATCACCATGAGCTTTATCACCGACATCAAAACCTTCGCCGCCCTGGGCAGCGGAGTCATCGGCAGCGGCTGGGTCAGCCGAGCCCTGGCCCACGGGCTGGACGTCGTGGCCTGGGACCCGGCGCCCGGGGCTGAAGCGGCGTTGCGCAAGCGCGTCGCCAGTGCTTGGGGTGCGCTGGAGAAACAAGGCCTTGCGCCGGGTGCATCCCAGGATCGGCTGCGCTTTGTCGCCACCGTCGAGGAATGCGTGCGCGACGCCGACTTCATCCAGGAAAGCGCTCCCGAGCGCCTGGAGCTGAAACTCGACCTGCACAGCCGCATCAGCGCCGCCGCCAAGCCCGACGCGCTGATCGGCTCCAGCACGTCGGGGTTGCTGCCCAGCGAGTTCTACGAGGGCGCCACTCACCCGGAACGTTGCGTGGTCGGGCATCCGTTCAACCCGGTCTACCTGCTGCCGCTGGTGGAAGTGGTGGGCGGCCGGAACACCGCGCCGGAAGCGGTGCAGGCCGCGATACAGGTGTACACGTTCCTGGGCATGCGACCGCTGCACGTGCGCAAGGAAGTGCCCGGCTTCATCGCCGACCGGCTGCTCGAAGCGCTGTGGCGCGAAGCCCTGCACCTGGTCAACGACGGCGTGGCGACCACCGGCGAAATCGACGATGCCATCCGCTTCGGTGCCGGCTTGCGCTGGTCGTTCATGGGCACGTTTTTAACCTACACCCTGGCAGGCGGCGACGCCGGGATGCGTCACTTCATGAACCAGTTCGGCCCGGCGCTGCAACTGCCGTGGACCTACCTGCCGGCGCCGGAACTGACCGAGAAGCTGATCGACGACGTGGTCGAGGGCACGAGCGCGCAACTGGGCAACCACAGCATCTCGGCACTGGAACGTTATCGCGATGACTGCCTGCTGGCGGTGCTGGAGGCGGTGAAGACCACCAAAGCGAAACATGGGATGGCGTTTACTGACTGAACGCGATCCCTGTGGCGAGGGAGCTTGCTCCCGCTCGGCCGCGAAGCGGTCGTCAATCAGCAGACGCGGTGTTTCTGAAACACCGCGATATCAGGTTTGGGGGGCTCCGCCCCCAGCGGGAGCAAGCTCCCTCGCCACACACGTGTACACCTGCCCCCATCTGTGGAGTTTTGCCATGCCCACCCTCACCACCTACCAAACCCACATCCGCCCCGAATGGGTCGACTACAACGGCCACTTGCGCGATGCCTACTACCTGCTGATTTTCAGCTACGCCACCGACGTGCTGATGGACAGGCTCGGCATGGACAGCCAGAACCGCGACGCCAGCGGCCACTCACTGTTCACCCTCGAACTGCACCTCAACTACCTGCACGAAGTGAAGGTCGACGCCAACGTCGAGGTGCATACGCAAATCATCGGCCATGACGCCAAGCGCCTGCATATCTATCACAGCCTGCACCTGGCCGGCGGTGACAAGGCGCTGGCGGGCAACGAGCAGATGCTATTGCACGTCGACCTGGCCGGCCCGCGCTCGGCGCCCTTCCCGGAACAGACCCTGGGCAAACTCCGGGCTCTGCTGGATGAACAATCCGACCTGCCGCCCCCAGACTGCATCGGCCGGGTCATCGCCTTGCCGCCCGCCCGCTAGACGTCGAACAGGAGCCGTCATGAAAACCGCCGCCGCTTTTGCCGATTTTCGCAGCTACCCGCTGGTGTGCGCACTGGACACCGTGAAGCCTCTGGCCGATCAGGTGCTGATCACCTGGGCCGACGGCCGGGTCAGCCCATTCCATCATCAGTGGTTGCGGGACAACTGCCCGTGCCCCCAATGCGTCTACAGTGTTACCCGCGAGCAGGTGCTGGAGATCGTCGACGTGCCTGAAGACCTGACACCCGACACGACCTGGCTCGACGACGAAGGCTGCCTGTGCGTGGGCTGGCAGGACGGCCATCAGAGCCGCTTCGACCCCGGCTGGTTGCGCGCCCACGCCTACGATGAGCCGTCCAGGGCCGAGCGCCTGGCGAGCAAGCCCCAGCGCCGGCTGTGGCAACACGACCTGCCCTTGCCGGTGTTCGACTACCAGGCGGTGATGGAAGACGCCGACGCGTTGCTGCAATGGTTGCTGGCCGTACGGGACATCGGCCTGACCCAGGTGCGCGGCGTGCCCACCGAGCCCGGCTCGCTGCAACGGCTTGCCCAGCGGATCTCGTTCATCCGCGAAAGCAACTTCGGCGTGCTGTTCAATGTGCAATCCAAGGCCGACGCCGACAGCAACGCCTACACCGCCTTCAACCTGCCGCTGCACAGCGACCTGCCGACCCGTGAATTGCAACCGGGCCTGCAGTTCCTGCATTGCCTGGTCAATGACGCCCAGGGTGGCGAAAGCATCTTCGTCGATGGTTTTGCGGTGGCCGAGGCCCTGCGCCAGGAAGCCCCCGACGACTTCGAGGCGTTGTGCCGCATACCGGTGGAATTTCGCAACAAGGACCGCCACAGCGACTACCGCTGCCTGGCACCGATCATCGCCCTGGATGCCCTCGGGCACGTGGCGGAAATCCGTATGGCGAACTTTCTGCGGGGGCCGTTCGACACCTCGGCCGAACAGATGCCCGGCCTTTACCGCGCCTATCGGCGCTTGATCGCCCTGACCCGCGAGCCGCGGTTGCGCCTGGTCCGGCGGCTCGAACCCGGCCAGCTCTGGTGCTTCGACAACCGTCGCACCCTCCACGCCCGCAACGCGTTCGACCCGGCCACCGGGGCCCGGCACTTCCAGGGCTGCTATGTGGACCGGGATGAGTTGTTGTCGCGCATCCGGGTGTTGCAGCGCTAGCGCGCGATGCGGCCTGTCCAACACCCCATCCCGCCTGATTCACACAGGCAAAAAAATCCCCGATCAAGCCGTGACAGGATCGGGGCAGGTGCGTTACTGGAGGAGCCGTCGCGCGAAGGTGACCAAACCATCGTGATTCAGCTTGGAGCTCAGTGTGCCCAGTCCCGATCCGGCTCAATTAGCCGAAAACGACACGCTCATAGCCATCCGGGCCATTGCGACAATTTGCCCTTGCCGCCATTCCGGGTGGCTACCAGAATCGAGTCACGACCCCACTCCCGGAACAAGGAAAAAGCGTCATGATGCACGCCGATTTGATCGACCACGAAGACCTGTTGGGCCAGCTCAAGGCCCTGGGGCTCCAGATACCCAGCGGCGCCACCGCCGAACAGGCGTGCGAGTGCGCCGTGCGAGGCCTGGACAGGGAACGCGCCAATGAATTGCGACGGATGGTCAAGGACATGTACACCAGCAGCGCAACCATCCTGCCGGCGGTGCGCCAGGCCATCGACAAGCAGCTGTTGCCGGCGCTGACGGAGTATCAGCAAAACCACAGCGCCTGACCTGTGGCGAGGGAGCTTGCTCCCTCACCACAAAAGCCCTCGGCTCAGAGCCTTACGCTGGCAAACGTCGACTCGTTGCGCGCCTGGCTCAGCGCCGACAGCGGACCGGACAGCGGCGACAGGACCAGGGCCTGCGGCAGCGGCATCATCGCCACCTGTTGCGTGGTGTTGGAACCGACGCGCTCGTCGCGCGGTGGAATGCCGAAGTATTCGCGGTAGCACTTGGAGAAGTGCGGCGTGGAGACGAAGCCACACACCGACGCCACTTCGATGATCGACATCGGCGTCTGCTTGAGCAGTTGCCGCGCACGAATCAGCCGCAGCTTGAGGTAGTAACGCGACGGCGAGCAGTGCAGGTACTTCTGGAACAACCGCTCCAACTGGCGCCGGGACACGGCGACATACACCGCCAGTTCATCCAGGTCGATCGGCTCTTCGAGATTGGCTTCCATCAGCGCGACGATTTCCTGCAACTTCGGCTGGTTGGTGCCGAGCATGTGCTTGAGCGGCACACGCTGGTGATCCTGCTCGTTGCGGATGCGCTCATAGACGAACATTTCCGAGATCGCCGCCGACAGTTCGCGACCGTGATCGCGGCTGATCAAGTGCAGCATCATGTCCAACGGCGCCGTGCCGCCGGAGCTGGTGAAACGGTTGCGGTCGAGGGTGAACAACCGGGTGCTCATCGAGACCCGCGGGAAGGCTTCCTGCATCGCGGCCAGGCATTCCCAGTGCACGCTGCAATCGAAACCGTCCAGCAGGCCGGCGCAGGCCAGGGCCCAACTGCCGGTGCAGACGGCACCGAGGCGTCGGGATTGACGGGCCTGGCCTTGCAGCCATGACACGTGTTCGCGGGTCACGGTGCGCTGGATGCCGATGCCGCCACAGACGATGACGGTGTCCAGCGGTGGTGCCTTGTGCATCGAGGCGTCCGGGGTGATCTGCAGGCCGTCACTGGCCCAGACTTGCCCGCCATCGACGGTGAGGGTGGTCCAGCGATACAGCTCGCGACCGGACAACTGGTTGGCCATGCGCAGCGGTTCTACCGCGGACGCCAGGGAAATCAGCGTGAAATTGTCCAGCAGCAAAAAGCCGATGGATTGAGGCGCACGGTTCTGGGGTTGGGCCCCGGAGTTGGACGTCGTCATCGCGGTATCTCCTCACACAAAGCGGGTGATGGCCTCAGGCGGAGGCTCTTGTTATGGCCATCGTTCTCTGGCGAGAGACGGGCTTTATCGGGGTAGAGCAAATGCCGTGCCTAAAATTGAATATGCATTCAATAAATCCTGAAAACGACATCGCAACCCGTCTACACAGGGCACGCGTTCGGCATGGGTTATAGGCGCCATCAGTGGCGACAGTCGGCTGTCACAGCGAGCTGTGAGCAGTTCGGTAGCACTTGTGGGAACTGGGCTGCGCCGCTTGCGCGAGGGGTATCACCACAGGCGCGGATGACGAACGGTCGAGCGCGATGCAAGGGCCGGTTCGTCATGGGGTGTCTTGTCTGTTTGCGACGCGCTAAAAGGTGGCGCATTTCGTCTTGCTGCTCATTTTTCGAGCGATTTGAAGCGTAACCCGTGGCGAGGGAGCTTGCTCCCGCTCGACCGCGCAGCGGTCGCAAATCCTATTTAGACGATAACGGTGAAACACCGCGAGATCAGGCCTTGGGGTTGCTTCGCAACCCAGCGGGAGCAAGCTCCCTCGCCACAGAGAGCCCCGACAATGCGTGCCTCAGCACTCCACCGCGCTCACCGCCAAGCCACCGCGCGAAGTCTCTTTGTATTTGTCATGCATGTCGGCGCCGGTATCGCGCATGGTGCGGATCACCCGGTCCAGGGAAATGAAGTGCTGGCCGTCACCGCGCAGCGCCATTTGTGCGGCGTTGATGGCTTTCACCGCGGCGATTGCATTGCGCTCGATGCACGGCACCTGCACCAGGCCACCGACCGGGTCGCAGGTCAGGCCGAGGTTATGCTCCAGGCCGATTTCCGCGGCGTTGCACAATTGCTCCGGCGTGGCGCCGAGGATCTCCGCCAGGCCAGCCGCCGCCATGGCGCAAGCCGAACCCACTTCGCCCTGGCAGCCGACTTCGGCACCGGAGATCGAGGCATTCTTCTTACACAGGATCCCCACCGCCGCCGCCCCGAGGAAGTAATCGACCACGTTGGCGTCGGTGACGGCCTCGCTGAATTTCATGAAGTAATGCAGCACCGCCGGGATGATCCCCGCCGCGCCGTTGGTCGGCGCCGTGACCATGCGCCCGCCGGCGGCGTTTTCCTCGTTGACCGCCAGGGCGAACAGGTTGACCCATTCCATGGCACTGAGGGTCGAGCCGATGACGTTCGGCTTGTTCAACTCTTGCAGGCTGCGGTGCAGCTTGGCCGCGCGCCGGCGCACATTCAAACCACCCGGAAGAATGCCTTCATGCTTGAGGCCGTGCTCGACGCAATCCTGCATGGCGCGCCAGAGCTTCATCAGCCCGGTGCGAATCTCTTCCTCCGAGCGCCAGACCTTTTCGTTGGCCATCATCAATTCGGCCACCCGCAGGTTGTGGGTGCGACACAGTTCGAGCAACTCCTCGGCGCTGGAAAAATCGTAAGGCAGTTGCGTGGTGTCCAGATCCACGACACCACTGGACGCCTGGGCCTGGTCGACGACGAAGCCGCCGCCGACGGAATAATAGGTGTCACGGTGCAGCTCGCCGCTGTCGCCCTCGGCCACCAGCGTCATCGCGTTGGGGTGGAACGGCAGGTTCTCGTCGATCAGGCGCATGTCCCGCGACCAGATGAACGGCACCGGCAGGCGGCCGTCGAGCAGCAGGGTTTCGGTTTCCCGCAGCAGCGTGATGCGCGTGCCGATTTGCGACGGATCGATCGCGTCGGGCCATTCGCCCATCAGCCCCATGATCACCGCGTTATCGCTGCCGTGGCCGATGCCGGTGGCCGACAACGAACCGTACAACTGCACCTCGACCCGACGCACGTCGTGCAGCAAGGCCTTGGCCCGCAACGCCTCGACAAACAACGCCGCCGCCCGCATGGGCCCCACGGTGTGGGAACTGGACGGGCCGATACCGATTTTGAACAGGTCGAACACGCTGATTGCCATTGCCGAGAGTCTCCAGAACGGGCATGTGCGGGCGCCGAAGCGTCCGGTGACGGAGCTGCTACGCTCAACGCCGGGATGGCCGCATCATCCGGCTTTTGCCCAGGTGCCCGACGTCTGACACCGACGCAATCATGCCCGCCAACGCCGCCGCTCTTTTGCTCCGTTTTCGCCGTTTTTCTGCGTGTCAGACGGCTCCCTGGGGCGGAAAAAATCTGTAAACGACGTCACCGACACTGGATGCGACCATCCCTGTACTGGATACGACCCACCCTGTAGGCGTCAGATTTGCGCTGGTACATGATCAGTTACGGCTCGTTTGCAAGGCCGCGTGTCAGAGAGTGCCCACGCGCCGCCAACCGCAACATCCAAAAAGCGTGCGGCTGTCCTGACAGGACACCGCCGATAAAACACCAGGAGTCCACCCATGAAAGGTTCCACGCCGTTGTTGTTGGCCGCCATCCTGAGTCTTCCGATGCTGGCCAACGCTGCAGAACCCGCACAATGCAGCACCGTTAACTTTTCCGACGTCGGTTGGACCGACATCACCGTGACCACCGCCACCACCAGCGTGGTACTCGAAGCCCTGGGCTACAAGACCAAGACCACCATGATCTCCGTACCGGTCACCTACAAGTCCCTGGCCGACGGCAAGAACATGGACGTGTTCCTCGGCAACTGGATGCCGACCATGGAGAACGACATCAAGGCCTACCGCGATGCCGGCACCGTGGAGACCGTGCGCACCAACCTCAAGGGCGCCAAGTACACCCTCGCCGTCCCCCAGGGTCTGTATGACAAAGGCCTGCACGACTTCGCCGACATCCCCAAATTCAAGAAGGAACTGGACGGCAAGATCTACGGGATCGAACCCGGCAACGACGGCAACCGCCTGATCCAGAGCATGATCGACAAGAACGCCTTCGGCCTGAAGGACGCCGGTTTCAAAGTGGTCGAATCGAGCGAAGCCGGCATGCTCTCGCAGGTTGACCGAGCCTCGAAACGCGGCACCGACGTGGTGTTCCTGGGGTGGGCACCGCACCCGATGAACACCCGCTTCAAGATCCAGTACCTGACCGGCGGCGATGACTTCTTCGGCCCGGACTTCGGCGCCGCCACCGTGGCCACCAACACGCGCAAAGGCTACAGCCAGGAATGCAGCAACGTTGGGCAACTGCTGAAGAACCTCGAATTCACCGTCGACATGGAAAGCTCGCTGATGGGCAACGTCCTGGACGACAAGATGAAACCTGAAGCCGCGGCCAAGGCCTGGCTGAAGAAAAACCCACAGGTGCTCGATACCTGGCTCGCTGGCGTGACCACCATTGACGGTAAACCTGGCCTGGAGGCCGTGAAAGCCAAGCTCGCGCAGTAATCGCTCATGTTATGCCGGGCGAGTTCGCTCGCCCGTGCTGTTTATCCCTTGCATGCGGACGTTCACTACCATGCTCATTGATCAGAAAATACCTTTAGGCCAGTACATTGCGGGCTTTGTCGAATGGTTGACGCAAGTTGGCGCCAGCACCTTCGACTCCATCGCACTGTTCCTGGAAACGATGATTCACGGCGTGACGTTTGCGCTGACCTGGTTCAACCCACTGGCCTTGATCGGCCTCATAGCCCTGCTGGCGCATTTCATCCAGCGCAAATGGGGCCTCACCGTATTCGTCATCGCCTCCTTCCTGCTGATCCTCAACCTGGGGTACTGGCAGGAAACCATGGAAACCCTGGCCCAGGTGCTCTTCGCTACCCTGGTCTGCGTCGTGATCGGTGTGCCGCTGGGCATTGTTGCCGCGCACAAGCCGATGTTCTACACCCTGATGCGTCCGGTACTCGATCTGATGCAGACCGTACCGACCTTCGTCTACCTCATTCCTACCCTGACCCTGTTCGGTCTGGGTGTGGTCCCGGGCCTGATCTCCACGGTGGTGTTCGCGATTGCCGCGCCCATCCGCCTGACTTACCTGGGCATCCGCGACGTTCCGGAAGAATTGATGGACGCGGGCAAGGCCTTTGGCTGCTCCCGTCGCCAGCTCCTGTCGCGTATCGAACTGCCCCATGCGATGCCGAGCATCGCGGCCGGTATCACCCAGTGCATCATGCTGTCGTTGTCGATGGTGGTGATCGCCGCACTGGTAGGTGCCGATGGCCTGGGCAAACCCGTGGTCAACGCACTGAACACCGCTGATATCGCCCTGGGCTTCGAAGCAGGCCTGGCGATCGTATTGCTGGCGATCATGCTCGACCGAATCTGCAAACAACCCGACGCCAAGGTAGGGGGTGACGCATGAGCATCATTCGTTTCGAAGACGTCGATGTTATTTTCTCCAGCCGTCCCAAGGCCGCGCTGGAACTCTTGGACAAGGGTTTTTCGCGCCCCGAGATCCTGCAGCAGACCGGCCTGATCGTCGGCGTGGAGAAGGCCAGCCTGTCCATCGAGAAGGGCGAAATCTGTGTCCTGATGGGTCTTTCCGGCTCAGGCAAATCCAGCCTGCTGCGCTGCATCAACGGTTTGAACACCGTCAGCCGTGGCAAGTTGTTCGTCGAGCACGAAGGGCGGCAAATCGACATCGCCTCCTGCTCCCCCGCCGAACTGAAGATGATGCGCACCAAGCGCATCGCCATGGTGTTCCAGAAGTTCGCCCTGATGCCTTGGCTGACCGTGCGCGAGAACATCAGCTTCGGCCTGGAAATGCAGGGCCGTCCCGAGAAGGAACGGCGCAAGCTGGTGGATGAAAAACTCGAGCTGGTAGGCCTGACCCAGTGGCGCAACAAGAAACCCGACGAGCTGTCCGGCGGTATGCAGCAACGGGTCGGCCTGGCCCGCGCCCTGGCGATGGACGCCGACATCCTGCTGATGGACGAACCGTTCTCGGCCCTCGACCCACTGATCCGCCAGGGTTTGCAGGACGAACTGCTGGAGCTGCAACGCAAACTGCAAAAGACCATCGTGTTCGTCAGCCATGACCTGGACGAAGCCCTGAAACTGGGCACCCGGATCGCGATCATGAAGGACGGCAAGATCATCCAGTACAGCAAGCCGGAAGAAATCGTGCTGAACCCGGCGGACGACTACGTGCGCACCTTCGTTGCCCACACCAACCCGCTCAACGTGCTCTGCGGTCGCAGCCTGATGCGCACCCTGGACAACTGCAAGCGCATCAACGGTTCGGTCTGCCTGGACCCGGGCGGCGACTCCTGGCTCGACCTGGCCGAAGGCAACACCATCAAGGGCGCCCGCCAGAACGGCGCGGCACTGGACCTGCAAAACTGGGCACCGGGCCAATCGGTGGAAGAACTGGGCCGCCGTCCGACCCTGGTGGACTCCAACATCGGCATGCGCGATGCCTTGCAGATCCGTTACCAGACCGGCAACAAACTGGTGCTTCACGATAACCAGAAAGTGGTCGGGATCCTCGGTGACAGCGAGCTGTACCACGCCCTGCTCGGCAAGAACCTGGGCTAAGCCTCAACCCTGTGGGAGCGGGCTTGCTCGCGAATGCGGTGTCTACGTCACGATTGGGTGGCGGCATAGCGCTTCGCGAGCAAGCCCGCTCCCACAGGGTTTTTGCTTTATGGACCGTGAGTGCTTGCTTCTCGAAAACCGTTCGATTTTTTATTGATTGAACGTTCAATCAAAACAAAATAGACTCTTCCTCACCCATCAAGACCGAGGAGAAGTCACCCAATGCCCAAGGTCGGTATGCAACCCATCCGCCGCCAGCAATTGATCGAAGCCACGTTGCAGGCGGTCGATCAGGTGGGCATGGGGGACGCCAGCATCGCGCTGATCGCCCGTCTGGCGGGTGTCTCGAACGGCATCATCAGTCACTACTTTCAGGACAAGAACGGCCTGATCGCGGCTACGGCCCAGTACCTGATGACTGTCCTGAGCGAGAACGTCACCGCGCGACGCCAGGCGCTCGAGGATTCCAGCCCACGGGCCCACCTGCAGGTGATCATCGAAGGCAACTTCGACGCCAGCCAGGTCAATGGCCCGGCCATGAAAACCTGGCTGGCCTTCTGGGCCACCAGCATGCATCACCCGTCACTGCACAGGTTGCAGCGGATCAACGATCACCGTCTGTATTCCAACCTGTGTTGCCAGTTCCGCCGCGCATTGCCCCTCGATGAGGCCCGCAGTGCGGCGCGGGGCCTGGCCGCGCTGATTGACGGCTTGTGGCTGCGCGGGGCGTTGTCGGGAGACGCGTTCGATACCGCCCAGGCGCACCGGATCGCTTACGAATACATGGACTTCCAACTGGCCAAGGCAGGAACGTCAGAGCACACAGAATCGCTCGGTTCCTGAACCGTCACCGAACCGCGTAGTCAGCTGTAAACGACACGCTCCCGGTGGCAGCCAACCACTCATGCACTTGCGAGGATTTTATGGCCCGTTTCGAACTGCAAAAACTCTACATCGATGGCGCCTACAGCGATGCCAGCGGCGACGCCACTTTCGAAGCCATCAACCCTGCCAACGGTGAAGTGCTCGCCCTGGTGCAGCGTGCAACGAAGGAAGACGTCGAGCGCGCCGTGGTCAGCGCTGAAAAGGGCCAGAAAGTCTGGGCCGCGATGACCGCCATGCAACGTTCGCGCATCCTGCGCCGGGCCGTGGACATCCTGCGCGAGCGCAACGATGAACTGGCGGCCCTGGAAACCCTCGACACCGGCAAGGCCTATTCCGAAACCCGCTACGTCGACATCGTGACCGGCGCCGACGTGCTGGAATACTACGCCGGCCTGGTGCCTGCCATCGAAGGCGAGCAGGTGCCGCTGCGCACCACCTCGTTCGTCTACACCCGTCGCGAGCCATTGGGCGTGGTGGCCGGTATCGGTGCGTGGAACTACCCGATCCAGATCGCCCTGTGGAAGTCGGCCCCAGCCCTGGCGGCCGGCAACGCCATGATCTTCAAGCCGAGCGAAGTCACGTCGCTGACCACCCTCAAACTGGCCGAGATCTACACCGAGGCCGGCGTTCCAGCGGGTGTGTTCAACGTACTGACCGGCAGCGGCCGTGAAGTCGGCACCTGGCTGACCGAGCACCCGCGCATTGAGAAGGTTTCCTTCACCGGCGGCACCGACACCGGCAAGAAAGTCATGGCCAGCGCCTCGAGCTCGTCGCTCAAGGACGTGACCATGGAACTGGGCGGCAAGTCGCCGTTGATCATCTTCGACGACGCCGACCTGGATCGCGCCGCCGACACCGCGATGATGGCCAACTTCTACAGTTCCGGCCAGGTCTGCACCAACGGCACCCGCGTGTTCGTCCCGAGCCACCTCAAGGCGGCGTTCGAAGCCAAGATCGTCGAGCGCGTGGCACGCATCCGCATTGGCAACCCGGAAGACGAGAACACCAACTTCGGCCCGCTGGTGAGCTTCGCCCACATGGAAAGCGTGTTGGGCTACATCGAGAACGGCAAGGCCGAAGGCGCTCGGCTGCTGTGCGGCGGCGCTCGGCTGACCGAGGGCGAATTCGCCAAGGGCGCGTTCGTCGCCCCGACCGTGTTCACCGACTGCACCGACGAGATGACCATCGTGCGTGAAGAGATCTTCGGCCCGGTGATGAGCATCCTCGCCTACGACACCGAAGAAGAAGTGATCCGCCGCGCCAACGACACCGACTTCGGCCTCGCCGCCGGCGTCGTGACCCGCGACCTGAACCGCGCCCACCGCGTGATCCACCAGCTCGAAGCCGGCATCTGCTGGATCAACGCCTGGGGCGAGTCCGCCGCCGAAATGCCGGTGGGCGGCTACAAGCAATCGGGCGTGGGCCGCGAGAACGGCCTCAGCTCGCTGAACAACTACACGCGCATCAAGTCGGTACAGGTCGAGCTGGGCGATTACGCGTCGGTGTTCTGAACCGAGACGAGATCTTGAGTGAACGCCGTTGTGGCGAGGGGATTTATCCCCGTGGGGCTGCGTAGCAGCCCCTTCCCAAGCCCCCCCGTTCTCCAGACAAGTCCAGTCGCCGGTTTACGACTGCTGCGCAGCCGAACGGGGATAAATCCCCTCGCCACAGGTTACGTGGCACCCCGGCAAGCGCGACCTGAACCCAACTCAAAAAGAGGGTGCCTTTCATGTCCCAAGAATTCGATTACATCATCATCGGTGCCGGCTCGGCCGGTAACACCCTGGCCACCCGCCTGACCGAAGACGAAGGCGTCACGGTCCTGCTGCTGGAAGCCGGCGGCCCGGACTATCGCCTGGATTTCCGCACGCAAATGCCCGCCGCCCTGGCGTTCCCACTGCAAGGTCGACGCTATAACTGGGCCTACGAAACCGATCCCGAGCCGCACATGAACGGCCGCCGCATGGAATGTGGCCGAGGCAAGGGCCTGGGCGGTTCGTCGCTGATCAACGGCATGTGCTACATCCGCGGCAACGCCCTGGACTACGACAACTGGGCCAAGCTGCCCGGCCTGGAAGATTGGACCTACCTGGACTGCCTGCCATATTTCAGGAAAGCCGAAACCCGGGACATCGGCCCGAACGACTACCACGGCGGCGACGGCCCGGTCAGCGTGACCACGCCCAAGGCTGGCAACAACCCGCTGTTCCACGCCATGGTCGAGGCCGGCGTGCAGGCCGGCTACCCGCGCACCGATGACCTCAACGGCTACCAGCAGGAAGGCTTCGGCCCGATGGACCGCACCGTCACGCCGAACGGCCGTCGCGCCAGCACGGCTCGCGGCTACCTCGACATCGCCAAGAAGCGTTCGACCCTGACCATCGTCACCCACGCCCTGACCGACAAGATCGTGTTCGAAGGCAAGCGTGCCGTGGGCGTGCGCTACCTGGTCGGTGCCGCTGAAGAGCGCGTCGAAGCCCGGGCCCGCAAGGAAGTGCTGCTGTGCTCCGGCGCCATCGCCTCGCCGCAGATCCTCCAACGCTCCGGCGTCGGCCCGGCCAAGCTGCTGGAAAGCCTCGACATCCCGGTGGTCCACGACCTGCCCGGCGTCGGTGAAAACCTGCAGGACCATCTGGAACTGTACCTGCAATACGCTTGCACCCAGCCGGTCTCGCTGTACCCATCGCTGCTCTGGTACAACCAGCCGGCCATCGGTGCCGAGTGGCTGTTCAACGGCACCGGCATCGGCGCCAGCAACCAGTTCGAGGCCGGTGGTTTCATCCGCTCTCGTCCAGAGTTCGATTGGCCGAACATCCAGTATCACTTCCTGCCGGTGGCGATTAACTACAACGGCAGCAACGGTGTGAAGGAACATGGCTTCCAGGCGCACATGGGCTCGATGCGTTCGCCCAGCCGCGGTCGGATCCAGGCCAAGTCCAAGGACCCACGCCAACACCCGAGCATCCTGTTCAACTACATGGCGACCGAGCAGGACTGGCAGGAGTTTCGCGACGGCATCCGCCTGACCCGCGAGATCATGCAGCAGCCGGCGCTGGACCCGTTCCGCGGGCGCGAGATCAGCCCGGGGATCGAGGTGCAGACGGACGAGCAACTGGATCAGTTCATCCGCGAACACGCCGAAACCGCCTTCCACCCGTCGTGCTCGTGCAAGATGGGCACCGACGACATGGCGGTGGTGGACGGCGAAGGGCGCGTGCATGGCATGCAGGGCCTGCGGGTGGTCGATGCCTCGATCATGCCGATCATCACCACCGGCAACCTGAACGCGCCGACGATCATGATCGCCGAGAAAATCGCCGACAAGATCCGTGGCCGCAAGCCACTGCCGCGCAGCACCGCTCCGTACTACGTGGCCGGCGACGCACCGGTCAAGGGCAAGCCGCTGCGTGAACTGGCGCCAGCCGGGCAGTAACCCCCAGCGCCGCCTTCGCGGGCAAGCCCGCTCCCACACAAGATCTACGGTGGACACATATCTCGCGCCCACCCACGATCAACCTGTGGGAGCGGGCTTGCCCGCGAAGCGGCCGGCCTATCCAGCATCTCTATCGACTGACACACCGCCTGACATCCACAATTTCCTTGTTCCTTGATCCCTCCCCCGGCCAGGCCTACTCTAGAGCCGCCGCATCAATGCGTCGCACCTCGCTGCAGCGCCAGTCCAGACAAGGAGGTTCCCGAATGTTCGACTTCCACCCTCAGCTCAAGCAGCGGTTTGCTGCCTTGCGCACGGGCGCCGAATTCTTTTCCCTGCGTTATGTGCGCGAGTCCGGCCAGCATTTGTCGGTGCGCAAGAATGTCGCCGAACCGCCCAGCCTGAGCCGTGACGAAGGGGCGATGCTCACCGCGCGGGTCAATGGCGTGGAGGCCTATGCCGCCACCAACGACCTGTCCCAGGCCGGCTTGC
This sequence comes from Pseudomonas chlororaphis, assembly GCA_001023535.1. Taxonomy (NCBI): domain Bacteria; kingdom Pseudomonadati; phylum Pseudomonadota; class Gammaproteobacteria; order Pseudomonadales; family Pseudomonadaceae; genus Pseudomonas; species Pseudomonas chlororaphis. The sequence continues at coordinate 849,310 of CP011020.1, read as the reverse complement.
AGGCAGCGCTGGAGCGCGCCGAGCAACAGGCCCGCCGGCTCAAGCCCCATGCACTGCTCGACCTGCGCGAGCAGGCAGTGGCCAGCGACCGGGCCGATTATTTCTCGCCGCATTTCGACCAGGCATTCCCGTCCCTGAGCGACTGCTACCAGCTGCTCGGCGCCGAATCGGCGGCGGTGCCCCAAGACGAGCGCCTGGTGAACTGGCAGGTCAGCATCGGCCTGACCCAGGTCGAGCAGATCTACCTCAACAGCGCCGGCGCCGAATTGCGTCAGGCCCAGCGGTTCATCTACCCGTCCCTGGATGTCACCGCGTTCGACGGCCAGGACAGCCAGACTCGCACCCTGGGCCGCGAGAACTTCGGCCAGCAAGGTGGCTTCGATGTGATCGACCGCTGCGGCCTGATCGGCGCCGGACCGAAAATCGCCGACCAGGCCCTGCAACTGTTGATGGCGCCGAACACCCCGCAAGGCCCGCGGGACCTGCTGCTGATGCCGGACCAGATGATGCTGCAGATCCACGAGTCCATCGGCCATCCTCTGGAGCTGGACCGCATTCTCGGAGACGAGCGCAACTACGCCGGCACCAGCTTCGTCAAAGCCAGCGACTTCGGCCACTTGCAGTACGGCTCCAGCCTGTTGAACGTGACGTTCGACCCGGACATTCCCGAAGAACTGGCCAGCTACAGCCATGACGACGACGGCAGCCCGGCGAGCAAGCAGTTCCTCATCCGTGAAGGACGGCTGTTGCGCCCGCTGGGTGGCGCGCTGTCGCAATTTCGCGCGGGCCTTGCCGGCGTCGCCAACAGCCGCGCCTGCGGCTGGAATCGCCCGCCCATCGACCGCATGGCCAATTTGAACATCGAACCCGGCGACCAGTCCCTGGGGCAACTGATCCAGGGCATCGAGCACGGCGTACTGATGCGCACCAATCGTTCCTGGTCCATCGACGACGCCCGCAACAAGTTCCAGTTCGGCTGCGAGTGGGGCCAGTTGATCGAGAACGGTGAGCTCAAGGGCGTGGTGAAGAACCCCAACTACCGGGGTATCTCCGCGCAGTTCTGGAAGAGCCTGCGAGCGGTGGGCGATGCCAGTACCGCCCAGGTGCTGGGCACCCCGAACTGTGGCAAGGGCGAACCGAACCAGGTCATTCGCGTCGGGCATGCGTCGCCGGCCTGCGTGTTCAGCAACGTCGACGTGTTCGGAGGTGACGCCTGATGGCTACCATGAATAACCAGGCCGAAGCCTTCAAGGCATTGGTCGACTGGCTGCGCGCGGCGCTGCGTGAGCCTGAACAGTTCACCCTCGGCTACGCTGCCGAGTCCTCGGCCTTCGTGCGCTTCAACCATGGCAAGGTCCGCCAGGCCGGGCAGGTGCAACAGGCCAACGTCCGTTTCAAGCTGATCGACGAGGGACGCCATGCCGACCTGCAGATCACCTTGTCCGGCGAGGCCGAGACTGACAGGCAGCGCCTGGAAGAAGGCTTGCACCAGCTTCGCGAGACCCTGGCGCTGCTGCCTCGCGACCCATACCTGCTGCTCAACTCCAACCACTGGCAAAGCCACGCCGTGCAGGATCATCCATTGCCGGAGACCGAACAGGCCGTGGCCGAGATCGCCCGCGCCGCCGAAGGCCTGGACCTGGTGGGGATCTACGCCGCCGGCCCCATCAGCCGTGGTTTCGCCAGTTCGTCGGGGGCCTTTGGCTGGCATCAGGCCAACAGCTTCAACTTCGATTTCAGCCTGTTCCACGAAAACGGCCAGGCGGTCAAAGCCAGCTACGCCGGGCATGACTGGAGCAGCGAAGGGTTCGCCCGGCGCTTTGCACAGGCTCGCGAACAACTGGCGTTTCTCGGCCGGCCGCTGCGTACGCTGCCGCCCGGCGAATACCGCGCCTACCTCGCGCCCGCCGCCCTGGAAGAAATCATGGGCATGCTCAGTTGGGGCGGTTTCTCGGCCCGGGCGATCGCCAGCAAGCAGAGCCCCTTGCAGAAGTTCTATGCCGGCGAAGCCGCTTTCAGCCCTGCCGTGGGCTTGCGTGAACAGGTCAGCGGCTCCCTGAGCCCGGCCTTTTCCGACGAAGGCTATCCCCGTGACGACCTGGCGTTGATCGCCCAGGGCACCGCCAGTGCCCGCTTGATCAACTCCCGCAGCGCCGCCGAATATGGCCTCGCCGCCAATGGCGCGAGCAGCTACGAATACCCCACGGCCCTGGTCATGGACGAAGGCCAGTTGGCACAGCAGGAGATCCTCGCCCGCCTCGGCACCGGCCTGTACATCAGCAACCTCTGGTACCTGAACTACTCGGACCAACCCGCCGCCCGACTGACCGGCATGACCCGGTTTGCCACGTTCTGGGTGGAGGACGGCCAGATCCAGGCGCCGGTCAGCACCATGCGCTTCGACGACAGCGTCTACAGCCTGCTCGGCTCGCAACTCGAAGGCCTGACCCGGGAGCGGGAACTTCTGCTCTCGGCCAGCACCTACAGCCAGCGGGCCACGGCTTCGATGCTGCTGCCGGGAGCGCTGGTGAAGCGGTTGACGTTGACGCTGTAAGCCCCTGTGGCGAGGGAGCAAGCTCCCTCGCCACAAAAGCATCACCGCCCGATCAATACGCATACAAGAGGTCCCATGCCCAACCGCGCACCGCTCGACGCCACCACCGCCCGCTGGCTTCCGTGGGTGGTGGCGATCGCTTTCTTCATGCAGTCCCTCGACGGGACCATCCTCAACACCGCCCTGCCCGCCATGGCCAGCGACCTGGCCGAAAACCCGCTGCGCATGCAGGGTGTGATCATCGCCTACATGCTCACGGTGGCGCTGCTGATCCCGGCCTCGGGCTGGATCGCCGATCGTTTCGGCACCAAGAAGATCTTCTTCGGGGCGATCCTGCTGTTCAGCTTCGGCTCGTTGCTGTGCGCCCTGTCGAGTTCGTTGAGCATGCTGATCGGCGCCCGGGTGATCCAGGGCCTGGGCGGCGCGCTGATGCTGCCGGTCGGCCGGCTCGTGGTGCTGCGGGCGTATCCGCGCTCCGAGCTGGTGCGGATCATGGGCTTCATCACCATTCCCGGCCTGCTCGGCCCGCTGATCGGCCCGACCATGGGCGGTTGGATGGTGCAGTACCTGACCTGGCACTGGATCTTCATCATCAACCTGCCGGTCGGCGTGATCGGTTGCTACGCGGTGTGGAAGTTCATTCCCGACCTGCGCGGCAGCGAGCGCACGCGGTTCGACGGCCTGGGCTTCCTGCTGTTCGGCGCGGCGATGGTGCTGATCACCATTGCCATGGAAGGCCTCGGTGAACTGCACTTGCCGCACTTGCGAGTCATGTTGCTGCTGTTCGGTGGCATGGCCTGCCTGGCGGCGTACTGGCTGCGGGCCGGGCACATCGAAAACCCGCTGTTCGCACCGTCGCTGTTCAAGACCCGGACCTTCGCCGTGGGCATCCTGGGCAACCTGTTCGCGCGCCTGGGCAGCGGTGCCCTGCCGTTCCTGGTGCCGTTGCTCTTGCAAGTGGCCCTGGGGTACTCACCGTCCCAGGCAGGAATGAGCATGCTGCCCCTGGCGGCCGCCGCCATGGTCGCCAAGTCCGTGGCCCGCCCGCTGATCGAGCGCCTGGGCTATCGCATCGTGCTGACCGGCAACACCCTGGCCCTGGGCGTGATGCTGGCGAGCATGGGCCTGGTCAGCGAACAGACGCCGTACTGGCTGTTGCTCGCGCAACTGGCGGTGCTGGGGGCGATCAACTCGCTGCAATTCACTGCGATGAACACCGTGACCCTGATCGACCTGGACGACGCCAGCGCCAGCAGCGGCAACAGCCTGCTGTCGGTGGTGGCGCAACTGTCCCTGAGCCTCGGCGTCGCCTGCGCCGGCGCCCTGCTCGGCGGCTTTACCGCCCAGGTGGGCAACGATGGCGTGGAGACCGTGTTGGGTGCGTTCCAGTTGACGTTCGTGACGGTGGGTATCATGGCGATGCTGGCGGCGACGATTTTCTCTCAACTGTCTCGTGAAGACGGGCGACGGGTGAAGCGGCCGGATGAGCATATCGAGCACTGACAACGTGTGATATTCCCTGTGGCGAGGGAGCTTGCTCCCGCTCCGCTGCGAAGCAGTCGTCATCCGCGATGCTTCGCAATGCATCGGGTCGAGCGGTTTGGGGTCGCTGCGCAACCCAGCGGGAGCAAGCTCCCTCGCCACAAGAGCCAACGTACTCGCGCAACAAATCAGGCGCGAGCAGGGCCCTCAGCCCTCCACAGCTCGTCCAGAACTTTCAAAGAAAGTGGCAAGAGGCTGCTACACTGCGCGACATTTTGTTTTGCAGGCCCGTCCCGTGACCACCATTGCCACCGCTTTTAATACTTTGCCGCTGTCCGCCGCCATGCTGGCTAACCTCGAATCACTCGGTTATGCCCAGATGACGCCGATCCAGGCGCAGAGCTTGCCGGTGATCCTCAAGGGCATGGACCTGATCGCCCAGGCCAAGACCGGCAGCGGCAAGACCGCGGCCTTCGGCATCGGCCTGCTGAACCCGATCAACCCGCGCTTCTTCGGTTGCCAGGCGCTGGTGATGTGCCCGACCCGTGAGCTGGCCGACCAGGTGGCCAAGGAAATCCGCCGCCTGGCTCGCGCCGAGGACAACATCAAGGTCCTGACCCTGTGCGGTGGCGTGTCCTTCGGCCCGCAGATCGCCTCCCTGGAACACGGCGCCCATATCATCGTCGGCACGCCGGGACGTATCCAGCAGCACCTGCGCAAGGGTTCGCTGGTGCTCGACGGCCTCAACACGCTGGTCCTCGACGAAGCCGACCGCATGCTCGACATGGGCTTCTACGACGCCATCGAGGACATCATCCAGCAGACCCCGGAACGCCGCCAGACGCTGCTGTTCTCCGCCACCTACCCGGTGGGCATCAAGCAATTGTCGTCCAAGTTCATGCGTGACCCGCAGCAGGTGAAAGCCGAGGCGCTGCACTCCGATGCACAGATCGAGCAGCGCTTCTACGAGATCGCCCCAGAAGAGCGCATGGACGCGGTGGTCAAGGTGCTCGCGCATTTCCGCCCGGCGTCCTGCGTGGCGTTCTGCTTCACCAAGCAGCAGGTCCAGGAAACCGTCGACCATCTGACGTCCAAGGGCATTTCCGCGGTCGGCCTGCACGGCGACCTGGAGCAGCGCGACCGTGACCAGGTGCTGGCGATGTTCGCCAACCGCAGCACCTCGGTGCTGGTGGCCACCGACGTGGCGGCCCGTGGCCTGGACATCGATGCGCTGAACATGGTGATCAACGTCGAACTGGCCCGGGATTCGGAAATCCATATCCACCGCGTCGGCCGCACCGGTCGCGCCGGCGAAACCGGGATCGCCATCAGCCTGGTCGCACCGTCCGAAGCCCACCGCGCCCAGGCCATCGAGCAGCTGCAGAAGGCGCCGTTGAACTGGGACCAGCTGGACAATCTCAAGCCCCAGGGTGGCGGCCCGCTGCTGCCGGCCATGAGCACCTTGTGCATCGCCGCCGGCCGCAAGGACAAGGTCCGCCCCGGCGACATCCTCGGCGCCCTGACCGGCGAGGCCGGCATCCCTGGCGCCCAGGTCGGCAAGATCGCGATTTTCGACTTCCAGGCCTACGTGGCCGTGGAACGCGGCATCGCCAAGCAGGCCCTCAAGCGCCTGAATGAAGGCAAGATCAAGGGCCGCTCGTTGCGGGTGCGGATCCTCTGACCGATATCGATTCACCCTGTGGCGAGGGAGCTTGCTCCCGCTGGGCTGCGCAGCAGCCCTAAAAAACTATGAACACGGTGCTCCAGACAGTTCGCGTTCGTTAATTTTGCGACCGCTTCGCGCTCGAGCGGGAGCAAGCTCCCTCGCCACAAGAGCAAACTCCTGCCAGCCCCCAGACATACAGAGGACACCGTTTTGCGCTCTACCGAAGTCGTGATCATTGGCGCTGGCGCCGCAGGCCTGATGTGCGCGTTGACCGCCGCCGCGCGAGGGCGCCAGGTCATGTTGCTGGACCACGCCAACAAGGCCGGCAAGAAAATCCTCATGTCCGGCGGTGGGCGCTGCAACTTCACCAACCTGTACACCGAACCAGCCAACTTCCTCTCGCAGAACCCGCACTTCTGCAAATCGGCCCTGGCCCGCTACACCCAATGGGATTTCATCGCCCTGGTGGCCAAGCACAACGTGCCTTATCACGAGAAGAAACTCGGCCAGCTGTTCTGCGATAACAAGTCCAGCGACATCCTCGCCATGCTGCTGGATGAGTGCGACCAGGCCGGCGTCAGCCTGCACCTGGAAACCTCTATCGAGCACATCGACAAGACCGAAGGTGGCTACCAGTTGCAAACCACCCTCGGCGCCATCGGCTGCCAATCACTGGTGATCGCCACCGGCGGGCTGTCGATTCCGACCCTCGGCGCCACCGGCTTCGGCTATCAAGTGGCCCGGCAGTTCGGCCACCAGTTGCTGCCGACCCGCGCCGGCCTGGTGCCTTTCACCATCACCGACCAACTCAAGACGCTGTGCAGCGAGCTCTCCGGCACCTCGGTGGACTGCCTGGTGAGCTGCAACGAGCAGAGTTTTCGCGAGAACATCCTGTTCACCCATCGCGGCCTGAGCGGCCCGGCGATCCTGCAGATTTCGTCGTTCTGGACGCCTGGGGACACGGTGCAGATCAACCTGCTGCCCGACCATGACGTGCCGCAGTGGCTGCAACAGCAGCAGGCCGAACGCCCCAACAGCGAACTGAAGACCCTGCTCGGCGAGCTCTTCACCAAGAAGATGGCCAACCTGCTGGCCGACACCTGGTTCGTCTCCAAGCCCATGAAGCAATACACCCACGCCGAACTGGCGGACATCGCCGAGAAGCTGGCGAGCTGGAACGTTGTCCCGGCCGGCACCGAGGGCTACCGCACCGCCGAAGTGACCTTGGGCGGCGTCGACACCCGGGAAGTCTCGTCCAAGACCATGGAATCGCTGAAAAGCCCCGGCTTGTACTTCATCGGCGAAGTGCTCGACGTCACCGGGCACTTGGGCGGCTTCAACTTCCAATGGGCCTGGGCCTCGGGCTATGCGGCGGCGCAGTACGTTTGATTCATGATTCAAATGTGGGCACAAATCCTGTGGGAGCGAGCTTGCTCGCGAAAGGCGGTGTGTCAGCCAATTCAGATGCTGACTGACACACCGCATTCGCGAGCAAGCCCGCTCCCACAGGAGGCCAGTGGTGCTTTGGGAAGCGCATTCACACGTGACGGAACACTTTTTGCTGCCAGATGTGATCGTCCCCATTGCGTCGGCGTCATTACTGCCTCAATTTAGCGTCATTGCCCGTCAGGCCCGTGCACTTCATGTCATCGACCTCGTTTAGCCAATCTCTGCGTCGCCTTTGGGCGTTGGATAAGTTCAGTTATAGCGTGCGGGTGTTCATCGCCCTGACCGGCAGCATGGGGCTGTGCTGGTACCTCGATGAAATGGCCCTGCTGATCCCATTGTTCCTGGGCATCATCGCCAGTGCACTGGCCGAGACCGACGACAGTTGGCAAGGGCGCCTCAACGCGCTGGTCGTCACGCTGGTGTGTTTCAGCGTCGCGGCGCTGTCGGTGGAGTTGCTGTTCCCCTATCCCGTCCTGTTCATCATTGCCCTGGCCCTGGCGAGCTTCGGCCTGACCATGCTCGGTGCCTTGGGCGAACGCTATGGCGCGATTGCCTCGGCCACCTTGATCCTGTCGGTCTATACGGTGATCGGCGTGGACCAACGCGGTGGCGCGGTCACCGACTTCTGGCACGAGCCCTCGCTATTGGTCGCTGGCGCGGCGTGGTACGGCCTGCTCTCGGTGCTGTGGCACGCGCTGTTTTCCAACCAGCCGGTGCAGCAGAGCCTGGCGCGGCTGTTTCGCGAGCTGGGGCGCTACCTGAAGCTCAAGTCGTCGCTGCTCGAACCGATCCGCCAACTGGACATCGAAGCGCGACGCCTGGAACTGGCCCAGCAGAACGGTCGGGTGGTCGCCGCCCTCAACAGCGCCAAGGAGATCATCCTGCACCGCGTTGGCAACGGCCGGCCGGGGTCGAAAGTCAGCCGCTACCTGAAGCTGTACTTCCTGGCCCAGGACATCCACGAGCGCGCCAGCTCGTCTCACTACCCGTACAACGCCCTGGCCGAGGCGTTCTTCCACAGCGACGTGCTGTTCCGCTGCCAGCGCCTCCTGCGCCAGCAAGGCAAGGCTTGCCAGGCCCTGGCCGAATCGATCCAGTTGCGCCAGCCGTTCGTCTACGACGACACCTTCGCCGAAGCCCTCAACGACCTGCACGCCTCCCTGGAGCACCTGCGGATCCAGAGCAATCCGGCCTGGCGCGGTCTGCTGCGGTCGCTGCGGGCGTTGTCGGTGAACCTGGCCACCATGGACCGCCTGCTCAGCGACGCCAGCAACCCCGACGCCCTGGCCGATGCCACCGACAGCAGCCTGCTGGACCGCTCGCCGCGCAACCTCAAGGACGTCTGGCTACGCTTGCGCACCCAGTTCACGCCGACCTCGCTGCTGTTCCGCCATGCCCTGCGCCTGCCCCTGGCCTTGAGCGTCGGTTACGCCGTGGTGCACATGATCCACCCGTCCCAGGGTTACTGGATCATCCTCACCACGTTGTTCGTCTGCCAGCCGAACTACGGCGCCACCCGGCGCAAGCTCGGCCAGCGGATCATCGGCACCGCCATCGGCCTGACCGTGGCCTGGGCATTGTTCGACCTGTTCCCCAACCCACTGGTGCAGTCGTGCTTCGCCATTGCCGCCGGGGTGGTGTTCTTCACCAACCGCACGACCCGCTACACCCTGGCGACGGCAGCGATCACCATCATGGTGCTGTTCTGCTTCAACCAGGTCGGCGATGGCTATGGCCTGCTGCTGCCGCGCCTGTTCGACACCTTGCTCGGCAGCCTGATCGCCGGGCTGGCGGTGTTCCTGTTCCTGCCGGACTGGCAAGGCCGGAGGCTGAACAAGGTGCTGGCCAATACGCTGACCTGCAACAGCATCTACCTGCGCCAGATCATGCAGCAGTACGCCGCCGGCAAAAGTGATGACCTGGCTTATCGCCTGGCCCGACGCAACGCCCATAACGCCGACGCGGCACTGTCCACCACGCTGGCCAACATGCTGATGGAGCCGGGGCATTTCCGTAAGGAAGCCGATGTGGGCTTCCGCTTCCTGGTGCTGTCCCACACCCTGCTCAGCTACCTCTCGGGCCTGGGCGCCCACCGGGGCACCGAGCTGCCGGCGCAGGTGCGCGAAGACCTGATCGACGGGGCGGGAGTGAAGCTGGCGACCAGCATCGATGAAATCGCCCTGGGCCTGGCGAGCAAACAGCCGATTGCGGTGCAAAGTGACGAAGAAGAAGCCCTGGCCAATGCCCTGGAGCAGATGCCCGACGAGATCGACGAAGGCCAGCGGCTGGTGCAAACGCAATTGGCGTTGATCTGCCGTCAGTTGGGGCCATTGCGCACGTTGGCGGCGCATTTGATCAAGGAGACGGGTGAGGCCTGACCCGGTGGTGTCCAGACGGTCGCCTTCGCGAGCAAGCTCGCTCCCACGTTGGAATGCGTTCCCCTGTGGCAGCGAGCTTGCTCGCGATGAGGCCGGCGCAGGCACGCAAACTGCTTACATCCCGCTCACATCCCGTGCTGCTTCAATATTCGCTCATAGCTCCCATCGGCCTTCATCGCCGCAATCTCACGATCGAACCCCGCCACGATCTGCTCGTGCTCCGGGTTCTTCAGGCTGACCAGGATGTGCAGGCTGTTTTCGCTCAACGGCTTGGGCAAAAACTCCACGGCGTTGCGCACCTTGGCGGATTCGCGAGACAGGTAGTAACGGGCGACGAACTCATCTTCCAAGGTCAGTTTGACCCGGTCGGCGGCCAACATGCGCACCGCCATGGCGAAACTGTGGACCGGAACCTTCTGCATCTGCGGGTCTTCATCGAATGCCTTGGAGTAGGCATAACCGCGCACCACGGCAATCGGATACACGTGCAGTTGCTGCAAGTCGTCGTATTCGATGGGGATGTCCTTGCGTTTGATGAAACGCACGCTGTTGAGCAGGTACTCGGCCGAGAATTGGCCGATGCGGGTGCGCTCCTCGCTGTACCAGGCGTTGATCAACACATCGTAGCGGCCCTCGCCGATGCCCAGCATGGCCCGGGCCCAGGGCACCTGCTCGAAGTCGGTGGCATACCCCGCCCGCGCCAGGGCCGTGCTGACGATATCGGTCGCCAGGCCGCCGTTGACCAGCGTGGCGTCGGTAAAAGGAGGCCAACCATCGGCGACCAGGCGCAACTTTTGTGCGCAGGCGTTATGGCTCAGCAACAGCAACCCGACCAAAGCAAGAGCTCGATGCAATCGCGGCATGCCAACATCCTTGACGGGTTCAAATCCCGGTTTGTTTTTAGCCGAAACTCAAAGGCGATCCCTAAGATATCCGGTCCTAACATTAGCTCATTGAAACCGCTGCGCAGGGCTGGGTCGAAGATTACACAAAGAAGACAACAGCGCGACAGGCCAATGATGGCATTTTGGCCTCTATCACAGTTTTTTCCAGTCGCCCAAGGAAAGAGACTTCCCGGGGCAGCCCGCTTAATATCGGCAGCAGGTTTTTCAGGAAATTCAAAAAATGGATATCGATTGGGTCTGCAAACATCACAGTGACCTGAGCAAGGAACAGCTGTACGCCATCCTCAAATTGCGCGCCGAGGTGTTCGTCGTCGAGCAGAACTGCGCCTATCCCGACGTCGACGGCCTCGACCTGGAAGGCGACACCTGCCACCTGATGGCCTGGCAGGACAACCACCTGGTGGCCTACCTTCGCCTGCTCGATCCGCACTCGCAGAACAGCGACGTGGTGATCGGCCGCGTGATCATCGCGCCGCAGGCACGAGGCAAGGGCCTGGGCCATACGCTGATGGAGCAGGGCCTCAAGCAGGCCGAGAAGCATTGGCCCGGCACGTCGATCTCGTTATCGGCCCAGGCGCATTTGCAGGGGTACTACGGGCGGTATGGGTTCGAGGCGGTGGGGGTGGAATACCTGGAGGATGGGATTCCACACATTGGCATGCACAGGCCTTGAGGCCGTCTTCGCGGGCAAGCCCGCTCCCACATTGGAATGCATGCGCCCTTGTGGGAGCGGGCTTGCCCACGCAGGCGTCAGCCCTGATACCCACCCTCTTCAGGGGTATTGCAGCACCGTCTTGATCTGCTGCAGATTCTCCTCGATCCACCGCCGGTCGATCGCTCCCCAATCGCGAATCCGATAAGAGCCGGCATGATGGCGGGCGCCCTGCGCTTGCTCGAACTCGCAGACGATGTCCAGGTCCGCCAGCGCCGCCACGGTGTCCTGGGCCGTGCGCCGGGGCATCCCGGTGACCTCGGTCAGCGCGGGAATGCTGCTGGCCACGCCGCTGTCGATCAGGTAAGCCACGTACAAGCGCCGGTAGAAGCTGGTCTTGGTCTTGCTGACATCCATCCGATCATTCCTTGTGAGGTTGCAGGTCCCGCCAGGTCAGGTACACCCGCAGGTCGAATTCCAATTGGTGATAGCCCGGCAGCATGTGCTCGCAGAGCTGGTAGAACGCCTTGTTGTGGTCCGATTCCTTGAAGTGCGCCAGTTCGTGCACGACGATCATGCGCAGGAACTCCGGCGCCGCCTCCTTGAAGAGCGCCGCGATGCGGATTTCCTTCTTGGCCTTGAGCTTGCCGCCCTGCACCCGCGAAACGGTAGTGTGCAGGCCGAGGGCGCGGTGGGTCAGGTCCAGGCGATTGTCGAACAGCACCTTGTCGATGGCCGGCGCATTACGCAGGTACTGCTGCTTGAGCTCCAGCGCGTAGCCATACAGGGCCTTGTCGCTCTGGATCGCATGCCGTTCGGGATAGCGCTGTTGCAGGTAGTCGCCCAGGCGATCCTGGGCGATCAGTTGCTGCACCTGAGCTTGCAGGGCGGGCGGATAGGCCTGGAGGTACTTGAGCGCGGTCATCGGGCGGCAACAGTGTGAGAGAGGTCGCCAGTGTAGCGAATTCAGTGCCTGATCGCGCTCCAGTCGAACGGCTCGGCAAAGGCATCGGTGTCGTCGGCCACCAATGGCCGCGCCACCAGGAAGCCCTGCACGAACTCGCAGCCATGGGCCTTGAGCCACTGGTACTGCTCGGCGGTCTCCACCCCTTCGGCAATCACCCGCAAGCCCAGCTGCAGGCACAACTCGATCACCGACGCGGCCAGTGCCGCATCCCGCGGCGAACCGGGCAGGCGGGCGATCAGGTGCCGGTCGAGCTTGAGGGTGTCGAGCTCCAGGTCGCGCAGGTGCACCAGCGAGCACGGCCCCGAACCGAAATCATCCAGCGCCACCCGCACCCCGAGGTGACGCAGCAGCCGCAGTTGCTTCTGGGTTTCGTCGGGGTTGCGCACCAGCGCATCTTCCGTCACCTCGACCTCCAGTTGCCGGGGCTTCAAGGCATGGCGCTCCAGCACCTGGCGCAGCTCGGTCACCAGGTTGGGCATGCCGAACTGGGTGCTGCTCAGGCTCACCCCCAGCACCAGGTCGTCCGGGAACCTGCGCTCCCAGACTTTGCGCTGGGCGCCGCTGCGATGGTAGATCCAACTGCCCAGTCGACTGATCAACCGCGCCTCCTCCAGCAACGGCAGGAACAGCCCGGGCGGCACGTCGCCGACGCTCGGATGCTGCCAGCGCAGTAACGCCTCGAAGCCACGGATGCGCCCGTCGCCGATGCTGACCTGGGGTTGATAGACCAGGTTGAACTCACGGTTCTCGATGGCCGAGCGCACGCTTTCTTCGAGCATCAACCGTGAACGGGCTCGACCGTTCATTTCGTGATCGTAAAAACGGTATTGCTGGCGACCGGCGCGCTTGGCCTCGTACATGGCAATGTCGGAGGCACGCAGCAGGCCATCGAGGTTGGCGCCGCAGTCGGGGTACGTCGCGATGCCGATGCTGGCCCCGAGCGCCACGTCCATGCCCTCGATCTGCTGGCAGATCGCGACGCGCTCGATGAGCTTCTCGGCGATCTTGGCCGCCTGCTCCGGAAACTCCAGGTCCAGCAGCGCGGTGAACTCGTCGCCCCCCAGGCGGGCAAGGATGTCGAAGGGCCGCAGGCACGCCTTCAACTGTTCCGAGACCCAGCGCAGCACCCGATCGCCGGCGTCATGGCCGAGCAGGTCATTGACCCGCTTGAAGCCGTCGAGGTCCAGGTACAGCAGCACCCAGTTGCTTTCCAGTCGCTCGCTGCGCATCAGCAGGTTTTCTGCGGTCTGGTAGAACCCTCGCCGGTTGAGCAAGCCGGTCAGCGGGTCCGTGACCGCCTGGTATTCGAGTTGCTGGTGCAGGTGACGCACCACCGACATGTCCTGCAGTGTCACCACCATGGCCTTCTGCTCTGCCGGCAGCGGTGCACAGGACAACGCCACCGACACCTGCTGGCCCGGCGCCGTGCGCAATACGGCATCATGCAGGCGCAAGGTCTGCCCACGGCAATAGGCCGCGAAGATATCGGAATCGGCCCAATCGGGAATGTGGGGTTTTTGCAGGAAATCCAGCATCGGCAGCCCTTGCAACTGCTCAGCCGTCGCGTTGAGCAGTCGGCAGGTGGACGGATTGGCGAAGCGGATGCAGCCGCTCTCATCCACCACCAGGATCCCTTCGGCGGCGTTATCCAGCACCGAAGCGTTGAAGGCCCGGGCCGCTTCCAGGTCCTGGCTCAGGCGCTGCAAGGCTCGGCGATTGCGCTGATGCTCCAGCAACGCCTGGACCTTGGGCTTGAGAATCTGCGGGTCGAAGGGCTTGAACAGGTAATCCACGGCGCCACTGGCATAACCCTTGATCACCGCGTCCTGGGATTGTTCGTTGGCGGTCAGGAAGATGATCGGCGTGAGCCGCGTGCGTTGGCTACCGCGCATCAGGCGCGCCACCTCGAAACCGTCCATGTCGGGCATCTGCACATCCAGCAGCACCAGATCGATGTCGTGTTCGAGCAGCAGGTTGAGGGCCTCGACACCCGAGGCCGCCGTCATCACCTGCCAATCCTGACGCTGCAGTAACGCTCGCATGCTGAGCAGGTTTTCGGGGTAGTCATCAACAATCAAAAGGACAGAGTTGTCTTCGCCAAGCGTAGGTTGCGCGCATTCCATGCTGCTTCTCTTATCAGGCGCCACGTCCGTTTTTCACAAAGTAAAGCGGACAAATACTGAGATCTCACTCTAGACCGGGATTTTGAAAAGCAGTAGGTGTCATCACGCCATCATCCAGACAAAGCCCGAAATAGCCGACTAACGGTCACCCTCCTCAGGCATAGAACCTGCAAAGACGGATTTCGACGGACATTTGACGTCAACCATCCGCCGGGCAGCGCTCGAAAACATCCTGCCTGACTTTTATAGATACGCCTCAAAGGCCTGGGCTAGAGCCTCCCTGATGCGGCGTGCAACATTGAACCGTTACGCAGGATCCGAACATGATCGATCTCAACACCTGGAACTTGAGCATTCCTGAAGGCAGCCCGGCCATCACCATCGAAACCCCTCGATTGGCACAAGGTTTCAAGGACGAATACTTCAACGCCGAAACCGGCACACTATTCTTCTGGGCCCCGGTGACCGGCACCAAGACCGCCAACGCGATCTACCCGCGCAGCGAGCTGCGCGAAACCTACAGCGACGGCACCCTGCGTAACTGGCTGTATTCGGCGGCGGATAACTCGCTGAAGGCGACCCTGATGGTCAACCAGGTACCCAGTACCGGCAAGATCGTGATCGGTCAGATCCATACCAAGGACAGCACCAGCCCCATGGTGAAGCTCGAATACCAGTACAAGACGAAAACCTCCACCGGCAACATCGTCGCCAAGGTCCGCATGCGTCCTGACGACGAGGAAGGACAGGTCGTCATCATTGCCACCGGCGTCAAGCTCGACAGCCGGTTCTCCTACCAGATTCATCTCAACCAGAAGGGTGCGCTGGGTATCACCGCAGCGGGCTACAACTGGAGAACCACCATCGACCCGACCTGGAAAGACAAGCCGCTTTATTTCAAGGCGGGGGTCTACGTGCAGGACAACACCGGCTACACCACCGAAGGCGGAAAAGTGACCTTCAGCCTGCTGGCTGTCGATCACAAGATCTGATCCCCTCCAGGCGCCGAAGCAGCAGGGAACGCTGCTTGGGCGGACGCCTGTCGATCCCCCCCCTCTTCAAGCAAGAGCTGCCAAAAAGTGGAAAGCGACAGATACCACTTGGCCATCGTTCCAACCATTTTGCGATTAATCGACCAACGGTCATTCCGTTCGGGCACAAAAGCGGCAAATGCCACTCTGACGGTCCGTTGACGCCAACCCTCCGCCGAACGCGTACAGGAAGAATTACCGTCGCGCACGCCCACCGGTGTCTTCAAAAGCGCGTCACAGAGCCTCCGGCTATGGCGTAAATCATTTCTTTTGTACAGAAAGGATCCGAGCATGGTCGATCTTGCAACGTGGAACTTGAGCATCCCCGAAGGCAGCCCGCCGAAAACCATCGAAACCCCACGCCTGGTGGACGGGTTCAAGAACAAATACTTCAACTCCGACGGCAGTACCGTCTACTTCTGGGCGCCGGTCACCGGCGCCAAGACCGAAAACGCCATCTACCCGCGCAGCGAGCTGAGGGAAACCTATAAAGACGGCACCTTGCGTAACTGGTTGTACCCCGACGCCGATAACTTCTTGAATGCCACCCTGACCGTCAGCCAGGTGCCCAGCAGCGGCAAGGTGGTGATCGGCCAGATCCATACCAAAGACAGCAACAAACCCATGGTGAAACTGGAGTACCAGTACAAAGAGGCCACTGACACCGGTGACATCGTCGCCAAGGTCCGCATGCGCCCCGACGACAAAAATGCCCGGGTCATCACCGTCGCCACTGGCGTGAAGCTTGGCCGCGCCTTCTCCTACCGCATCCACCTTGACCGCACCGGCGACCTGGGCATCACCGCGGCGGGCCGCAGCTGGTACACCACCATCAGCGCAACCTGGCGAGTCAGGCCGCTGTATTTCAAGGCAGGCGTGTATGTGCAGGACAACACCGGCTATACCAGCGAAGGCGGGAAAGTGACGTTCAGCAAGCTGGATATCGATCACAACACCTGACACGTTCTGTTCCTAAAATCTCGTAGGCATTTACGCTTCGTGGCGAGGGAACTTGCTCCTGTTGGGCTGCGAA
This sequence comes from Pseudomonas chlororaphis, assembly GCA_001023535.1. Classification (NCBI taxonomy): domain Bacteria; kingdom Pseudomonadati; phylum Pseudomonadota; class Gammaproteobacteria; order Pseudomonadales; family Pseudomonadaceae; genus Pseudomonas; species Pseudomonas chlororaphis. Next base: position 833,070 of record CP011020.1, on the reverse strand, counting down.
GCGGCCCTCGCTTTTCGTCAGACCCGGCGCATGCCCAGGCTTTGCGGCGGCCGCGCTACCGAGCGGGAGCAAGCTCCCTCGCCACGGGGGTGGTGATGGTCCTACAGGTCGGTTGTTGCGTTGGAAATCCACTCTATAGTTAGGGCCGTCGCTGGCTTTGGTCAGTGATCGGGTTTCGCAGCCCAGCAGCAGGAATGCACCGTCGAATGAAATTCAGGCAAACTTGCCCGCGTTCATTTAATGGCGGTTGCGCGCGGGAGACTTTCGGGTCTGCCGGGTTTGATTCCTCTCGGTCTGCGAACCCGCGCGTAGCTGCCACCCATTTGTTTCGCAGCAAAAAGGTGGCATTTCTTCTTAATTGCAGGGATCAACCTTATGACAGCTAATCAGACGTCCAGCCGCTTCACTGCTCTAACCTCAATTGCCACTTCCACCCCTGTCCTGTTCATCGACAGCACAGCACCGTTGGCCGAACTCCACGCCTGCGCCAGTGAGCGCTTGCACGCTACCCTCGATTATTTGACGCTCATGGCCTGCATGACTTTGCGCGATTCGGGAGCCAATGACGTCAATACCATTACTAATGTCGCCCGGATCATGGTGCAGGATGTAGCGGATGTTTTTGGGGTGATTGAACAGCGTGGGCTTGAAGCGCAATAGCGCTCCTATGGAAAAAATCTGTGGGAGCCTGCTTGCGATGGCGGTGGCTCAGCCAAACGGCTTCTGGATGTGCCGTTACCTTCGCGAGCACGCTCGCTCCCACACGGAGTTCTTCATTGGCCTGGGATTCTGTGCTCTACACAGCCCTCCCCTGTCTTAAAGCAAATATTTAGAGATGTACTGGCGCTCGAACGGCAATTCTACGTATAACCGAGTGGTTCCCAGCACCAGGAGATTGCCGTCTGAGGTGAACGCCAAGCGACTGACTTGCTCAAAAAAACCAGCGTCGACCGTGTGCGTCCAGCCCATGTATTCAGGGCTTCCATCAAAGCTTGGAAAGCCAAAGCTATGGTCAAGGGCACCGCTACGTTCCAAACGAAAAAGCACTCCCTGCTCTAGCCCCGCGGTTTGTCCGCCCACCACGATCTTGCCATCGGTTTGGATGGCGACAGCCTTTGCATCCCCACTGTCGATGCCCAGCTCTATTGCCACAAGCGGTTGCCCGCCGTTGAACGTGTTATCGAAGCTCCCGTCACTGTTGAGGCGCAAGACGACTGCATCAGTGGTATGTGCTCCTTCAATGCCGATTCCTCCAACCGCTACCAGTTTTCCGTCGGACTGCAACGCAAGGGCCTGCAGCATCGCCGGGCGCCCGTCAACGGGTACGAAAGTCACGTATCCTCCACTTCCGAATGCCGGTTCCAGGCATCCATCGAGTCGGTACTTGGCGACCAATGCGCTTTCCCCATTGATGACGCCCGTAGCAAGAATATGCCCACTGTGCAAGACAACTAGAGGCCCGCGCAGCCCTACAGGCGCCAGAAGCACGACGCCCAATTCACCGAATGAATGATCGATTTCGCCATCAACCGTGAAGCGCATGAGCCAGGATGCTCCACTCGAGTATGGACCATGACCAGCGCCGATCACCCGACCATCAGGCAGAAGGGCAATCCTGGCGGTCGTGAGCATACCGATAGGTACCGGTGCCCAAGCGAAGCCACCGTCGCCAAAATCAGGCTCAAGCACACCTTCGGAAGTGACGCACATCAGGCGCACGGTTGTCTGCTCTCGCCCCAATCCGTAGACCAGAACTTTACCCTCCGCCAGAATCGCAACATCTGTCACACTGAAGAACCCCGAATCAGGCATTTGCAGGCCGCCACCATTGCCATAGCTTTGATCGGGCTTGCCATCCGCTGTAAAGCGCCACAGCTCCAGTTGCAGGCCCGGCGCCATGAATGCTGCGAATATTTTTCCATCCGGCAGCTGGACGACCGAACCGGGAAAACGTTCGGTCTCAACACCGGAGGGGGGCGGAAAAACCAGTGCACCTCGGTCAGCAAAAGCTTCATAAGGACTGCCTGGGTGCAAAGGTACGCTCTGGTTCATGGTCATACTCTCCTGAGTTAGCAGCCTCTTGATGACGTCCCGGACAGATCTGCTCAAACTCGCACTTACGATCCGACTTCTGATGGTGCACGGCGTCGCTTTAACGGTCGTGCTTAAAGTGTCACCCAGGGTTTGCAGTGGCGCTACTGTCAGGATCGACAGCTGCACAGACAGTTTCCGAATATAAGGTTGCTCCAAACCACCAGAAGTCATCCAAGAGAATGCCCTCAACAACTGCTGGCACGAGGCGTGCATTGGCCATGAACGCAATGAGGGCGTTGAATGGATTCTGTATGTACCGACGCCTTCGCGGGCAAGCCCGCTCCCACAATTGGATCGGGTATTGCCGAAAGAGTCAGGCCGGCTATTAGGCCGCCTCGCGAGCAAGCTTTGCTCCCACAGCCTTAGCCCTACAGACCTTATGAATGTACGACCGCAAGAGCCAGATCGGCTTTAAGGCCGCTTCGGCGAGCTTTTGATCTGGGGGCCCCGTTAACCACGCCTGCGTTCGGGCACACCGAGCCTAGGCGAGGTGCCGAGTGGTGGGGCAAGGCGCTTTTGGTTACTTTTGGCGCCTTTCCAAAAGTAACCCGCTGTAAGAGCGGAACCCTAAGTAGCCGTTACCGCAGCAATGGATATGCACACAAAAACCGCCCATAAAAAAACCCGCAAAAATGCGGGTTTTTTCGAAAGCAGAAAGACTCAGTTGACCTTGGCGTTCAACTCGCCCTTCAGATAACGCTGGTACATGGCTTCCAAGGAGATCGGCTTGATCTTCGAAGCATTACCCGCCGTACCAAACGCCTCATAGCGCGCAATGCAAACGTCACGCATCGCAGTCACGGTCGCGCCAAAGAACTTGCGCGGATCGAACTCGCTGGGATTGGTCGCCATCAAGCGGCGCATGGCACCGGTGGACGCCAGGCGCAGGTCGGTGTCGATGTTGACCTTGCGCACGCCGTACTTGATGCCTTCGACGATTTCCTCAACCGGCACGCCGTAGGTTTCCTTGATGTCACCGCCGTACTGGTTGATGATCGCCAGCCATTCCTGAGGCACCGAGGACGAACCGTGCATCACCAGGTGGGTGTTGGGGATGCGCTTGTGGATTTCCTTGATGCGGTCGATGGCCAGCACGTCGCCGGTAGGCGGCTTGGTGAACTTGTAGGCGCCGTGGCTGGTGCCGATGGCGATCGCCAGGGCGTCGACCTGGGTCTTCTTGACGAAGTCGGCGGCTTCTTCCGGATCGGTCAGCATCTGGCTGTGATCCAGCACGCCTTCGGCGCCGATACCGTCTTCTTCACCGGCCATGCCGGTTTCCAGCGAACCCAGGCAACCCAGCTCGCCTTCCACCGAAACACCGCAGGCGTGAGCCATGGCAACGGTTTGCTGGGTAACACGCACGTTGTACTCGTAGTCGGTCGGGGTCTTGCCGTCTTCGCCGAGGGAGCCGTCCATCATCACCGAGCTGAAGCCCAGTTGGATGGAGCGCTGGCAGACGTCCGGGCTGGTGCCATGGTCCTGGTGCATGCACACCGGGATGTGCGGGAATTCTTCGATGGCGGCCAGGATCAGGTGACGCAGGAACGGTGCACCGGCGTATTTACGCGCGCCGGCCGAAGCCTGGACGATCACCGGGGAGTCAGTCTTGTCAGCGGCTTCCATGATGGCGCGCATCTGCTCAAGGTTGTTGACGTTAAAGGCTGGGACGCCGTAGCCGAACTCGGCTGCGTGGTCCAGCATCTGACGCATGCTGATAAGTGCCATGTGTGTCTCTCTCCCGGTCGAGGGTCGTTAATCGTGCCAGCCTGCCGGAGCGGCGGCGGCTATTCAAGTCATTGCAGGTCGGGGCTTGGCCCTGGCCTGGATGTTTGGTGAAGCAAATGCTCGAAACTGCAGCGGCCCCTTGTGGGAGCGGGCTTGCTCGCGAATGCGGTTTCACATCCAACTAAAATGCAATCTGATCCACTGCATTCGCGAGCAAGCCCGCTCCCACACTGGATCTCTGTGAATCAATCGGCCTTGCAGCCACGCCCAATCAAGTCATTGGTGGCGACCCAATACACCAGGCCTTCCTCACCCTTGACGTGAAACGCCAGCATGTCATCGCTGTACAGCGACCCTGAGGCGCCCGGCTCCTGCTTCAGGTGGTAGACCTGCTCGGCACCGCCAAGGCGCACGTCGACTTCCTGATGGGCGGCATCGGTGTAGCGCCAGAGCACCTTGGCCTCGCTGTCACAGGTCCAGGTCGTCCAACCCGTAGCAGGCGCGGACCCGCCCGAAAAACCCAACTGCGCACAACCGGCCAGCACTGCCAACGCCGCAACGGCGATCAAGCCTTTCATCCGTGTTCCTCGACTGACGGCGCACGCCGCCAGCCATGAGTTAAGAGTCAGACCCGTCAAGGACAACCACGTTCCTTGGCCGGGGTTTGCGTCTCGTATTTGTCCAGGCCGTCGGGTCCGGAACGCTTGTTCAGCACCGGATTGGTCTCGGCCTGCCAGTCGGCCTGGTAGCAGCCTTCCTCAGGCGCCGGCGTCCCGGTTTCCGGGGGCGTGGCCTTCGGACTGCCGGAGCAGGCCGCCAACAGCGTCGCCGCAAGCAGCAACGTGAACGTCTTGACCATCAGAACCCTCCTTTGCCTGGTCAACGCAGCCTCAGGCCTTGGCCCGGCTTTCCAGGACTTCCACGGCCGGCAGCACTTTGCCCTCGACGAATTCGAGGAACGCGCCACCCCCGGTAGAAATGTAGGAGATCTGCTCGGCCACGCCATATTTATCGATGGCCGCCAGGGTGTCGCCGCCGCCCGCGATGGAAAATGCCGCGCTCTCGGCGATCGCCTGGGCCAGCACCTTGGTGCCGTTGCCGAACTGGTCGAACTCGAACACGCCCACCGGGCCGTTCCACAGGATCGTCTGGGACGATTTCAACAGTTCGGCGAAATTGGCCGCGGTTTGCGGGCCGATGTCGAGGATCATGTCGTCTTCGGCCACGTCGGCGATCAGCTTCACGGTCGCGGCAGCGCTTTCGGCGAACTCCTTGGCCACCACCACGTCCACCGGCAACGGCACGCTGACCTTGGCGGCGATGTCCCGGGCCGTGTCCAGCAGGTCCGGCTCATACAGGGACTTGCCGACCGGGTGACCGGCTGCCGCAAGGAAGGTGTTGGCGATACCGCCACCTACGATCAGTTGGTTGCAGACCTGACTCAGGCTGTTGAGCACATCGAGCTTGGTCGACACCTTGGAGCCGGCGACGATGGCCGCCATCGGCTGGGCCGGGGAGCCCAGGGCCTTGCCCAGGGCGTCCAGTTCGGCGGCCAGCAGCGGGCCGGCGGCGGCGACCTTGGCGAACTTCGCCACGCCATGGGTCGACCCCTCGGCGCGGTGGGCGGTGCCGAACGCGTCCATCACGAATACGTCGCACAGGGCGGCGTATTGCTGGGCCAGTTCATCGGCGTTCTTTTTCTCGCCCTTGTTGAAGCGTACGTTTTCAAACAGCACGACATCGCCGGCCTTCACGTCCACGCCGCCCAGGTAGTCAGCCACCAGAGGCACCTCACGACCCAGGGCACGGCTCAGGTAGTCGGCCACGGGCTTGAGGCTGTTTTCGGCCGAGAACTCGCCTTCGGTCGGGCGGCCCAGGTGGGAGCAGACCATCACGGCCGCGCCTTTTTCCAGGGCCAGCTTGATGGTCGGCAGCGAAGCCAGGATACGTGCGTCGCTGGTGACAACACCGTCCTTGACGGGGACGTTGAGGTCTTCGCGAATCAGTACACGCTTACCTTGCAGATCGAGGTCGGACATCTTCAACACGGTCATGGGTCGCAATTCCTGGGTAACTGTTTAGAGAGCAGGTTTGTTGGAAGCACTGAGCGGGCCAGAATGCGCCGTCGCTGCTTGCAGGTAATGTTCAGCAACGTCGAGCATTCGGTTGGCAAAACCCCATTCGTTGTCGAACCAGGCCAGGATGTTCACGAGCCGCGGCCCGGAAACACGGGTCTGGCTGGCATCGACGATGGCCGAATGGGGGTCATGGTTAAAATCACAGCTGGCATGAGGCAATTCGGTGTAGGCCAGAAGGCCTTTGAGCGGGCCGCTGGTGGCGGCTTCGCGCAGGATCCGGTTGACCTCGGTGGCGTCGGTATCGCTCACGGTCTGCATCGTGATATCGAGGCAGGACACGTTGACCGTCGGCACCCGCACGGCTTTGGCCTGAATTCGCCCCGCAAGTTCCGGCAGCAGCCGTTCGATGCCGCGCGCCAGACCAGTGGACACCGGAATCACCGACTGGAACGCCGAACGGGTGCGGCGCAGGTCTTCGTGGTGATAGGCGTCGATCACCGGCTGATCGTTCATCGCCGAGTGGATGGTGGTGATCGACACGTATTCCAGGCCGATGGCCTGGTCCAGCAGGCGCAACAGCGGCACGCCGCAGTTGGTGGTGCAGGACGCGTTGGACACCAGCAGTTCGTCGCCCGCCAGGCAATCCTGGTTCACGCCGTAGACGATGGTCGCGTCCACATCCGCTTCGCTGGCCATCGGTTGGGAGAACAGCACGCGGGGCGCGCCGGCCGCGAGAAAACGCTGGCCGTCTTCGCGGGTGTGGTAGGCGCCGGAACATTCGAGCACCAGGTCGACGCCCAGGGACGCCCAGTCGATGCCTTCGGGGGTGGCACTGCGCAGGACCTTCACGCAGTCACCATTGATATGCAGACAATCGCCCTCGACCCGCACTTCGCCCGGGAACCGGCCGTGGGTGGAGTCAAAGCGTGTCAGGTATTCGATACTGGCCATGTCGGCCAGATCGTTGATCGCGACAATTTCAAACCCGGCCTTCGCCCCTCGCTCGAACAACGCACGCAAGACGCAACGACCAATCCGGCCGTAGCCGTTGAGTGCAACTTTGTAGGGACGCGGTTGGGGCATGGGGGTCTCTGGGCCTGGTTGAATCCATTAAGACAATCTTTATCTGGACCACCGCCATCGCGAGCAAGCTCGCTCCCACAGGTTCGACGAAGGTCTTTGTGGGAGCGAGCTTGCTCGCGATGGCGTCAGAACAGACAACTTGTTCGCGGATCAGTCTTCCAGCAACTCTTCAGCCTGGCCCAGGATGTTGTCCAGGGTGAAGCCGAACTCCTCGAACAGCGCCGGCGCAGGCGCCGATTCGCCGTAGGTGGTCATGCCGATCACGCGACCTTCCAGGCCGACGTACTTGTACCAGTAATCGGCGTGAGCTGCCTCGATGGCGATCCGGGCGCTGACCTGCAGCGGCAGTACCGCCTGCTTGTAGCCGGCGTCCTGAGCGTCAAACACGCTGGTGCACGGCATCGACACCACGCGTACGTTGCGACCCTGCGCGGTCAGCTTGTCGTAGGCCTGGACGGCCAGGCCAACTTCGGAGCCGGTGGCGATCAGGATCAGTTCCGGCTCGCCGATGCAGTCCTTGAGCACGTAGCCACCGCGAGCGATGTCGTCGATCTGGCCGGCTTCGCGCACTTGGTGTTGCAGGTTCTGACGGGAGAAGATCAGCGCCGATGGGCCGTCGTTACGCTCGATCGCGTACTTCCAGGCCACCGCCGACTCCACGGCGTCGCAAGGGCGCCAGGTATCCAGGTTCGGCGTGCAGCGCAGGCTGGCCAGTTGCTCGATCGGCTGGTGAGTCGGGCCGTCTTCGCCCAAGCCGATGGAGTCGTGGGTGAACACGTAGAGCACGCGTTTCTTCATCAGGGCCGACATGCGCACGGCATTGCGGGCGTATTCCATGAACATCAGGAAGGTCGCGCCGTAAGGCACCAGACCACCGTGCAGCGCCACGCCGTTCATGATGGCGCTCATGCCGAATTCACGAACACCGTAGTACATGTAGTTGCCGCTGGCGTCTTCGGCGCTGACACCCTTGCAGCCTTTCCACAGGGTCAGGTTGGAACCGGCCAGGTCGGCCGAACCGCCCAGCAGTTCGGGCAGCAGCGGGCCAAAGGCATTGAGGGTGTTCTGGCTGGCCTTGCGGCTGGCGATGGTCTCGCCCTTGGCCGCGACTTCGGCGATGTACGCCGAGGCCTTGGCGGCGAAGTCGGCCGGCAGCTCGCCGCTGAGGCGACGCACCAGCTCATTGGCCAACTCAGGGAATTCGGCGCTGTAGGCCGCGAAACGCTGGTCCCAATCGGCTTCGACGGCGCGGCCTTTTTCCTTGGCGTCCCACTCGGCATAGATGTCGGCCGGGATTTCGAACGGGCCATGGTTCCACTTCAGCGCCGCGCGGGTCAGGGCGATTTCCTCGGCGCCCAGGGGAGCGCCGTGGCAGTCTTCCTTGCCCTGCTTGTTCGGCGAGCCGAAGCCGATGGTGGTCTTGCAGCAGATCAGGGTCGGCTGGGCACTTTTGCGAGCGGTTTCGATGGCGGTCTTGATCTCTTCCGGGTCATGACCGTCGACGTTGCGGATCACCAGCCAGTTGTAGGCTTCGAAACGCTTGGGGGTGTCGTCGGTGAACCAGCCTTCGACTTCACCGTCGATGGAGATCCCGTTGTCGTCGTAGAAGGCGATCAGCTTGTCCAGGCCCAAGGTACCGGCCAGGGAGGCGACTTCGTGGGAAATGCCTTCCATCATGCAGCCATCACCCAGGAACACGTAGGTGTGGTGATCGACCACGTTATGGCCGGGACGGTTGAACTGCGCCGCCAGGACTTTTTCCGCGAGGGCGAAGCCCACGGCGTTGGCCAGGCCCTGGCCCAGCGGGCCGGTGGTGGTTTCCACGCCTGGGGTGTAGCCGTATTCCGGGTGGCCCGGGGTGCGGCTGTGCAACTGGCGGAAGTTCTTCAGGTCATCGATCGACAGGTCATAGCCGGTCAGGTGCAGCAGCGAGTAGATCAACATCGAGCCGTGGCCGTTGGACAGCACGAAGCGGTCACGGTCGGCGAACGATGGATTGCTCGGGCTGTGCTTGAGGTAGTCGCGCCAAAGCACCTCGGCGATATCCGCCATACCCATAGGGGCACCGGGATGGCCGCTGTTGGCTTTCTGCACGGCATCCATGCTGAGGGCACGAATGGCATTGGCTCGCTCACGACGGCTGGGCATCGCTGATCTCCTGCGGGAATTGAATCGAGAATGAATAAAACGAAACTGAAAAAGGCGAGCATTTTCCCTCACCCACCCGCCCCGGGGCAATGACAGATAGTCATCGGCAGGCGTTTTTCCGGTGGATAAAGTCTCATTCGCCAGGTGAAACCTTTCCGCTGATGGATTGTAGAGTCCGGCACGCGGCGGGAAGTGCCATTTATCAAGCAATATCAAAACTTTTTGATATTGACCTTGCGATGCACCGCCCCCCTCACTAGACTGCCGCCTTATGAACTTACACGTGCCTTCCATTCGCCACGACGATTGCGATGAGCTGGCGGCCCTTTGCAAGGCCGGCGGCGATCCGTTGCGGCTCAATGTATTGCGCGCCCTGGCGAACGACTCGTTCGGCGTGCTGGAACTGGCGCAGATCTTCGGCATCGGCCAGTCCGGCATGAGCCACCACCTCAAGGTCCTGGCCCAGGCCGACCTGGTGGCCACCCGCCGCGAAGGCAACGCCATTTTCTATCGCCGCGCCCTGCCCCACACCGATCTTCTGGGCGGCAAGCTGCACGCCGCGCTGCTGGACGAAGTGGACGCGCTGCAGTTGCCGACGGACGTGCAGGCACGCATCGCCCAGGTCCACAAGCAACGGGCCGCCGCCAGCCAGGACTTCTTCGCCCGTGTGGCCGAAAAATTCCGCGCCCAGCAAGACCTGATCGCCGGTCTGCCGCAATACCGCGAAAGCGTGGTGGCGCTGCTGGACAAGCTCGGCTTCGAGCCCACGGCCAGCGCGATCGAAGTCGGCCCTGGCGACGGCGCGTTCCTGCCGGAACTGGCGCGGCGTTTTAACCAGGTCACGGCGCTGGACAACAGCCCGGCCATGCTCGAACTGGCGCGCCAGGTGTGCGAGCGGGAAAACCTGGCTAACGTCAGCCTGCAACTGGCCGATGCCCTGGATGGCATCAACCAGCAGGCCGACTGCGTGGTATTGAACATGGTGCTCCACCACTTCGCCGCACCGGCCGATGCCCTCAAGCACTTGGCCAGCCTGGTGCAAACGGGCGGCAGTCTGCTGGTAACCGAGTTATGCAGCCACAACCAGAGCTGGGCCAGGGAGGCCTGCGGAGATCTCTGGCTGGGGTTTGAACAGGATGACCTGGCCCGTTGGGCCTCCGCTGCGGGCCTTGTGCCCGGGGAAAGCCTCTATGTGGGCTTACGCAATGGTTTCCAGATTCAGGTTCGCCACTTCCAGCGACCGACTGGCGACACTCACCAACGGTAACTTGTAGGAAAACATCGAGATGAGCGAATACTCCCTTTTCACCTCCGAGTCCGTGTCTGAAGGGCATCCGGACAAAATCGCCGACCAGATTTCCGATGCCGTGCTGGACGCCATCATCGCGGAAGACAAATTCGCCCGCGTGGCGTGCGAGACGCTGGTGAAAACGGGCGTGGCGATCATCGCCGGCGAAGTCACCACCTCGGCCTGGGTCGACCTGGAACAGATCGTTCGCGATGTGATCCTGGGCATTGGCTACAACAGCTCCGACGTGGGCTTTGACGGCGCCACCTGCGGCGTGATGAACATCATCGGCAAGCAGTCGGTGGACATCGCCCAGGGCGTTGACCGCAGCAAGCCGGAAGACCAGGGCGCAGGCGACCAGGGCCTGATGTTCGGCTACGCCAGCAACGAGACCGACGTGTTGATGCCGGCACCGATCACCTTCTCGCACCAACTGGTGCAGCGCCAGGCCGAAGCCCGCAAATCCGGCCTGCTGCCGTGGCTGCGCCCGGATGCCAAGTCCCAGGTCACCTGCCGTTATGAAAATGGCAAGGTAGTGGGTATCGACGCCATCGTGCTGTCGACCCAGCACAACCCTGAAGTGTCCTACAAAGATCTGCGCGAAGGCGTGATGGAGCTGATCGTCAAGCACGTATTGCCTGCCGAGCTGCTGTCCAAGGACACCCAGTTCCACATCAACCCGACCGGCAACTTCATCATCGGTGGCCCGGTTGGCGACTGCGGCCTGACCGGCCGCAAGATCATCGTCGACAGCTACGGCGGCATGGCCCGTCACGGCGGCGGCGCGTTTTCCGGCAAGGATCCATCCAAGGTCGACCGTTCGGCCGCCTACGCCGGTCGCTACGTCGCCAAGAACATCGTGGCCGCCGGCCTGGCCGAGCGTTGCGAGATCCAGGTTTCCTACGCCATCGGCGTCGCCCAGCCAACGTCGATCTCGCTGAACACCTTCGGCACCGGCAAGATCGGCGACGACAAGATCATCAAGCTGGTACGTGAAGTGTTCGACCTGCGTCCATACGCCATCACCACCATGCTCGACCTGCTCCACCCGATGTACCAGGAGACCGCAGCCTACGGCCACTTCGGCCGCACGCCGCAAACCAAGACGGTCGATGGTGACACCTTCACCACCTTCACCTGGGAAAAAACCGACCGCGCCGACGCCCTGCGCGCCGCTGCCGGCCTGTAATACCCGCAGTCAGGAAAGCCCCTGCCGACCTGGGTCGCCAGGGGCTTTTTTCATGCCAAACATAACCCTGTGGCGAGGGAGCTTGCTCCCGCTGGGTTGCGCAGCAACCCCAATAGCGCGCGCCGCAGATCCAATATCCCTGAATGTTACATCGGGGGGGCGCTTCGCGCCCCAGCGGGAGCAAGCTCCCTCGCCACAGGGGCTTGCATCGGACTCAAGATCGGCGAGCCACTAACAAAAACGAAGCCGCACTCGCCAACAACCCCGCACACATCCGATTGAACAAGCGCTTGCCGCTGGGCCGGGCAAACAACCGCCGTGCATAGATTCCCATGTAGCAGTACAACGCGATGGCGATGCATTCAAGCGCCAGGAACAGCCCGCCGAGTACCGCAAACTGCTGCATGACGACGCCCGCACGGTCGACGAACTGCGGCAGGAAGGCCGTGAACAACAGGATCGCCTTGGGATTGCCGATCGCCACCAGAAACTCCTGGCGTGCCAGGCTGCTCCTGTTCACCGCCCCGACTTCGGCTTCGCCGCCCATCTCGGGCCGGGCCCGCCACAACTGCACGGCCAGATAAAACAGATAACCCGCCCCGACCAGCTTGATCCCCAGGAACAACAGCTCCGAGGTATGCAGCACCGCCGTCAGGCCCACAGCCGCCAGGGCGATCATGATTGCAAAGGCCACCAGCCGACCGATGCCACCGCTACAGGCCCGCACGAAGCCATAACGCGAAGCGTTGCTGATCGATAGCAGGTTATTCGGCCCAGGCGCCATGTTCAGCGCAAAGCAGGCCGGAATGAAAACAGCGAGTGTCGTCAGGTCCATCGGGCAGATTCCAGGCAGGGACGAATCGAAGGATCATTCTGCGCCAGGCGATGAGGGGTTCAAGGCACAGTTGCACGGCTAAATCGCCTCGCACTGTACCGCCGCAACGGCGCCATCAGGTCCGGCAAAATCCGGAAACGCTCCAGCCGCGCAGCTTCGGCGACAGTGGCTAGCCTTCAAGGACACCCGCCGCAAGGATGCCTTTGATGCCAGCGTTGTCGTTTGTATTTGCCTGTCTTTTGTTCATCTGCGCCCCTGCCATCGCGACGCCCTGCCCCGACTGGCCCGCTGAGCGCGCCGAGGCACAGATCGCCGCCCTGCAACAGCAGATCGATACCTGGGACGACAGCTACCACCGTCTCGGTCGATCACTGGTGGCCGATGAACTGTACGACCAGTCCCGCACCCAACTGAGCCAGTGGCGCAACTGCTTTGACCTGCCGGGGCCAGCCGACCCGCTGCGCACGGCTCGTGGGAAAATCCCACACCCGGTGGCTCATACAGGGCTGGACAAGCTCAAGGATGCCGATGCCGTCGACGCTTGGCTGCGCGGTCGGGAAGACGTCTGGGCCCAGCCAAAAATCGATGGCGTGGCGGTCAGCCTGGTTTACCGCGAGGGACACCTGCATCAGGCCATCAGCCGTGGCGACGGCGTCCACGGCCATGACTGGACCCGGGCTGCAGTGCAGATCGACGCCATTCCCCGACGGCTGCGCCGTCCCTTGGATCTGCGCATCCAAGGCGAATTGTATCGGCGCCTGGGCGAGCATGTGCAAGCCAGCAGCGGCGGCCTCAACGCCCGGGGGACCGTGGCAGGCCTGATGGCGCGACACAACCTGACGGCGCAAGAGGCGGCAGGCATCGGCCTGTTTGTATGGGATTGGCCTGAAGGGCCGGACACCCTGGCCGAGCGGATGACGACGCTGAGTGAGCTGGGTTTCGCGGATGCGCTCAACTACAACCAACCCGTCCAGAACCTGGCCGATGCCGAGCACTGGCGTGACCATTGGTACAGAACGCCGCTGCCATTTGCCAGCGACGGGATCGTCCTACGGCAGAGCCGCCGCCCACCCGCCGATCGTTGGCAGGCCCGGGCGCCATTCTGGGCCGTGGCCTGGAAATATCCGTACGCCCAGGCCCTGGCGCAAGTGCGCAAGGTGCAATTCAAGATCGGACGTACCGGACGAATCACCCCGGTACTGGAGCTTGAACCGGTCATGCTCGATGACCGGCGCATCCGTCGGGTGAGCGTCAGCTCTCTCGAACGCTGGGAAGAAATGGACATCCGCCCCGGCGACCGGGTCGCCATCAGCCTGGCCGGGTTGACCATCCCGCGACTCGACAGTGTCGTGCTGCGCAATCCCGTGCGACAGGACATCCGCATCCCGAGGCAGGCCGACCACCACCCGTTGAGTTGCTGGCAACCGACACCGGGCTGCGAAAGCCAGTTTCTCGCCCGCTTGAGCTGGCTCAGCGGCAAGCACGGCCTCGCCCTGCCCCACGTCGGCCCCGGCACCTGGGAAAAGCTCCTGGCCGCCGGGCGAATCGACGGATTGCTGGATTGGTTGACCCTCGATGCCGCCGAGCTTGCTACCATTGCCGGCTTTGGCGAACACAGTAGCGCCCGTCTGCTCACCAGCCTGCAAGCCGCCCGACAGCGTCCTTTTGCGCAATGGCTCAAAGCCCTGGGTCTGCCGCCTGTCGGCGAGGCCCGTCTGGAGGGGCCGTGGCAGGTGCTGGCTGAACGCGATGCCGAACAATGGCAAGCCGAAGCCGGCATCGGGGCGGGGCGTGCGGCGCAACTGAGCGCTTTTTTTCGCGACCCGCAGGTGTTGGCCTTGAGTGAGGTATTACGCACCGTCGGGGTCGATGGTTTTTAATCCAGACCCGAGCGGTTGAACCCAAGGGGCCAAAATGCGCTCCAACAGCGCATCTGAACCGACCGCTCGCGATACTTACGGAGTTGCTATGAATTTCCTGTCACCCGTTGCCCTGCTGGTCATCTGCAGCGTCATGGCCACTCCCTTGCTGGCGGATGAGCAAGCCCCTGAGCTCACCGGCTGTGCGGCCAAGCGCCAAGGCATCATCAACCAGATCGAGCTGGCCAAGTCCCGCGGCAACCCGGATCAGCAAGCGGGCCTGGAGACCGCGCTGAACGAGGTCACCACCCACTGCACCGACGCGTCCTTGCGCAAAGAGCGTGAAAACAAAGTGCTCGAAGCCAAGCATGAAGTCAGTCGGCGCCAGGCCGACCTGGAAAAAGCTATGAAGAAAGGCGACGCCGAGCGGATCAACAAACGCAAGGACAAGCTGGCGACTTCCCGCAAGGAGCTGCAGGAAGCGGTGGATGAACTGGATAAATAGCTACAAGCTACAAGCTACAAGCTACAAGCGGCAAGTTACAGCGAACCGCGAGCTCTTCACTTGCAGCTTGCCGCTTGCCGCTTGAAGCTGCCGTATTTCAATGATCGCGAAATTCCTTATGGCAGGCGCTGCACGCATCTTCAACCTTCTGTACCGCCGGTCCCAGGTTGCTGGCTTTGTAGGGCTGGACCCGGCTGGCGACCACCAGCTCTGCAGTGGCCGCTTCAAGGTTGCGGGCCAGTTCCTGGAAACGCGCCTGTTTCTGCCAGACGTCATCCCGGGCGCTGGTATGGTCCTGCTCGCGCACTTGGGGAAAATGCTTCCACGGTTCGTGGGACAGTTGATCGAGTTGTACCGCGCCCTCGGCGAATCGCGCACCGTCGAACGGAACGCGGCCACGCAGCATGCCGCCCAGCTCTTCGCCGGTCTTGAGCATCTGTTTGAAAATCGCCTTGCGCTGGCCTAGGGGCGAATTGGGATCGACGCCACCACAGGCGGATAACATCAGGCAGGCCAGCACGGCCACGGAAAATCGTTTTACAAACATCTTGGCCTCGGGACAGGAAACGACGGTTAGTATCCTCGGGTCATTGGCAAACACCAATGGCCCTATCAACAATACGGGTTGTTCGAGCAGCAGATACAGCGCTCGGGGGACTCCAAGGGAAATCTTCATGAACAGCCGCTTCAACACCTGGCACAAAGGCCTGGTACTGACCCTACCGCTGCTCGCGCTACTGGCCGGTTGCAATCGCGGCGAACAGGTCGAAGAGCCCAAGACCCATGCCCTGGCGACCTACGTCAGCGCGCCATGGGAGGCCCTGCCGGCGGTATCCGATGAAGACCTGCTGGCCGGTTTCGGCTCCTGGCGCAGCGCCTGCACCCGGCTCAAGGCCGACCCGAACTGGGGCCCGACCTGCGCGGCGGCGGCGAATGTGCCGCAGACTGCCCGGGACGTACGCGCCTTCCTGAAACAGAACCTGGATGTCTATGGTCTGCGCTCGGGGGACAACAGCC
Source organism: Pseudomonas chlororaphis (assembly GCA_001023535.1). Lineage (NCBI taxonomy): Bacteria > Pseudomonadati > Pseudomonadota > Gammaproteobacteria > Pseudomonadales > Pseudomonadaceae > Pseudomonas > Pseudomonas chlororaphis. Next base: position 817,249 of record CP011020.1, on the reverse strand, counting down.
CCAACGGCCTGATCACCGGCTACTACGAACCGGTCTACCCGGGCAGCCTGACCCGGACCGCCACTGCGAATGTGCCGGTGTACGGGGTGCCGGAGGACATGATCATCGTATCGCTGGACAGCATTTATCCGGAGCTCAAGGGCAAGCGCCTGCGCGGCCGGCTCGAAGGCCGGGTGCTCAAGCCGTACGACGATGCCGTCACCATCGAAACCAAGGGTGTGAAAGCACCGGTCATTGCCTGGCTGACCGATCCGATGAACCTGCAGTTCTTGCAGATCCAGGGCTCGGGCCGCATCCGCCTCGATGACGGCCGCCAGTTGCGCATCGCCTATGCCGACCAGAACGGCCACCCTTACCGGCCCATCGGTCGCTGGCTGGTCGAACAAGGGCAACTCGCGAAGGAAGACGTGACCATGGGCACCATCAGTGCCTGGGCCAAGGCCAACCCGAACCGGATTCCCGAGCTGCTGGGCAGCAACCCCAGCTACGTGTTCTTCAACCGCAATCCCGACAGCAACGAAGGCCCGCGCGGTTCGCTGAATGTGCCACTGACCGCCGGCTACAGCGTGGCGGTGGATCGCAAGGTGATTCCGCTGGGCAGCCTGCTGTGGCTGTCCACTACCCGTCCCGACGGCAGCGCCGTGAACCGGCCCGTCGCCGCCCAGGACACCGGCGGCGCGATCACCGGTGAAGTGCGCGCGGATCTGTTCTGGGGCACCGGCGAGGCCGCGGGGCAACTGGCCGGTGACATGAAGCAGCAGGGACAGATCTGGATGCTCTGGCCCAAAGGCATGGCACTGCCACAAGTGCCGCAGGTGGCGAATGCGGTGACGGCCAACCGCTAGAATCGGGTTGGCTGTTCCGGAGTTCAAAAACCTGGCTCAGATCGAAACAAAAAAGAAACTCGCCACCAACCCCACCCCCACCAACCACACCAGCGAACGCAGGATCGCCCAATCCGCCAGGTAGCAAATGATGTAAAGCAGCCGGCTGGTGATGAACAGCACCGCCAGCACGTTGATGGTCACCAGCTCAGCGTTGCCGGCCAGGTGCGCAACGATGACCGCCGCTGCAAAAGCCGGGTTGATCTCAAAGCTGTTCAACTGCGCGGCATAGGCACGCCGGGGGAAACCATCGAGGCTTTCCAGGAAGTCTCGCGGGTCGTGGTTGTCCTGCAACCGGAATCTACCGCCGACCTTGGCGATGACGATGCACAGATAAGGCAGCACGAAGGCAATCAAAATACACCACAGGGCAACCGTCATGACGCAGTTCCTTCTTCGGTTTGAGGAAAATCGGGGAATCGGCGGTGCGGTTCAGGACTTCATCACCAACATGCCTGCCAACACCAGCCCGCAAGCTAAGAGCCGCGGACGGCCAAAAGGTTCTTTCAGGTAGCGCATGCCGAACAACACCACCAGGATCACGCTGATCTCCCGCAGGGCTGCCGCTTCGGCAACCGACCCCAGCTGCATAGCCCACAGCACCAGAGCGTAGCTGAACAATACGCAGAACCCGACCGCCAGCCCCAACCGCCACTGCTCACGCCAGAACCCCACGAATGCCGGCCGCTTGGCGACCACCGCCAGCAACGGGAACGGCCAGGCACTGAGCAAGGTGAGCCAGACCAGGTAATCCAGCGGGTGCGACCAGCGGCGCAGGGCATGGCCGTCGATGAAGGTGTAGCAGCCAATACACAGGCCGATCAGCGCCACCACCGGCAACATCGACCAGGGCAGTCGATCTCCGCCGCCGCCCTGCCACAACAGGCAAAGCATGCCGAACGGGATCAACAGGATGCCGATCACCTGCTGGACCGTCAGCGCCTCGCCGCCGAAAATCAGCGTCAGGGCCAGCACCACCAGCGGCGACAAGCCGCGCATCAGCGGATACACCAGCCCCAGGTCCCCGACCCGATACGCCTGGATGAGCAGGTAGCGGTAAAGCAGCTCGAAGGCCGCCGAGGCCAGGATCCACGGCCAGATCTCCAGCGGCGGCAACGCCACGAATCCCAAGGCCGACACAGCGAACAGCAACGCGACGCTGTCCATGCACGCCACCACCAGCAAACGCTCGCCGCTGAACTTGATCAGCGTGTTCCACGCCGCATGCAACAGCGCCGCTACCAATACCAAGGCCGTCGCAAGCACGGCATACTCCTTTCCCTGCCCCATCGATCAGTGGGGCGATGAATTGATTCGCGATCCTTCGACAGCTGTTTATACTGCCAGCCACCACGCCGCATTCAGTTGCGCATACTCCAATTCCAATAATCCTGCTGGTGCCCCGTATCGTTCGAAACGGAGCAGCCCGGCTGCGTATGCCTGATCAAGAGCGTCAAGACTACAGACAGAGACCTTGCGCATGCCACTCGCCTTGCTTGCTTTGGCCGTCGCCGCTTTCGGCATCGGCACGACTGAATTCGTCATCATGGGGCTATTGCCCGATGTCGCCCGCGACCTGGCGGTGAGCATTCCCCAGGCCGGGCTGCTGATCACCGGTTATGCCCTGGGTGTGGTGTTCGGCGCGCCGATCCTCGCCATCGGCACCGCCAACATGCCGCGCAAAGCCACATTGCTGGGCATGACCTTGATGTTCATCCTCGGCAACGTGCTCTGCGCGCTAGCACCGAACTACGCCACGCTGATGGCCGCCCGGGTCATTACCGCGCTGTGCCACGGAGCGTTTTTCGGCATCGGTTCGGTGGTGGCGGCCGGGCTGGTGGCGCCGAATAAACGGGCCCAGGCGATTGCCATGATGTTCACCGGCCTGACCCTGGCAAACGTGCTCGGCGTGCCGTTGGGCACGGCCCTGGGCCAATACGCCGGCTGGCGCGCAACGTTCTGGGCGGTGGCGGTCATCGGCGTCATCGCAGCCGCCGCCCAATGGGTCTGGCTGCCCAGGGAGATCCCCATGGAGAAGGCCAATCTGGCCAGCGAGTTCAAGGTCCTGGGCAAGGCCAACGTGCTCCTGGCCCTGGGCATGAGCGTGCTGGCCTCCACCAGCCTGTTCAGCGTGTTCACCTACATCGCGCCGATCCTGCGGGACATCACTGGCGTCAGCCCCCACGGCGTCACGGTGATGCTGCTGTTGTTCGGGGTCGGCCTGACGGCGGGCAGTTTCCTTGGCGGCCGCCTGGCCGACCGGCGCCTGTTGCCGTCACTGGTGGGCATGACCCTGGCCGTGGTGCTGGTGCTGGCCGCGTTCAGCCAGACCAGTCAATCGGTAATTGCGGCGGCGATCACTCTGGTGCTGTGGGGCATCTTCGCCTTCGCCCTGTGCCCGATCCTGCAACTGCTGATCATCGACCAGGCCCATGAAGCGCCGAACCTCGGCTCGACCCTGAACCAGAGCGCATTCAACCTCGGCAACGCCGCGGGCGCGTGGATCGGTGGCCTGGTGGTCGCCAGCGGCGCGGATCTGGCGGACCTGCCGTGGACCGGGGCCCTGGTCGGCGGCCTGACGACGTTGACGGCGTTGTTCTTTATTTATCGACAGCGGCGCCTGGCTGCAGTCGCTGCCTGAGGCGACGGAAACCTGCCCTGCCGGCGACAGAATGGGCAACGCATGCTGTAAGACATTGCCAACCTGCTTGCAGGCTATTTTACGTACCGGCTAGGAGCCTCATTCCAGAGCGCTTTCGGAGACAGAGGCTGACGGCCCGCCGCGCGCGGCAGATGTTTTTCCAGTTGCGTCGCGCCACCGGCAGGCCTCCAATTCTCTTTACAGTTCCGTCCTTTCCCTTTCAGGTCAAAGGAACGAACCAGAATGCCATTAATCACTGGGCTCAAACTTTTCTCCACTATTCATCCAAAGGACCCAGCCAACAGCTCATCACAGCAAACGGCCCTGAAAAATGTGGATTGGAGTGGTTTCAGCCAGGGCATCAATGAGCGAGCAAACCCCGGGCGAGCCTGCCTGCTGGTATGCGGTGTGACAGACCGTCGGATGTCGATCGTTCTTCATGAGGACGGCAGCGTCAAAATCAGCATGGACCGGCCTCCCATTGACGATGTAAGCATGAGCGGTGGCGGTGCCAAAGGGGTGGCCAATTCCGGGCTCGTCAAGACACTTACCGAAAACAATGTCATGGATCTTGTCCGAAGGTTTTCAGGGTCTTCCGCAGGCGCCATATCAGCCGCCTTACTCGCCAGCGGCATGAGTCATGCGGATTTCGACAGGATCTCCGACTACGTTTCCCTCGTCTCGTTACTCAACAGTACCCAACCTGACCTTGCCGCCGAACAGGATGAATGGTCGAGGATGGGCAAGAACATGAACGCCATCCCACTGGCTCAATTGCTTTGCGATCTGCTGCCACGCCTGGGTTCCAAGGGAATGCCGCTGGAAGAGTTGATCAGGAAAGAAAGCTATAAGTCACTTTTGCAGCATTGCGTCCAAGGGCCGCTTTCTGAACAGGTGCATAAAGCCGTCGAAAATGTGAAACACAACCAATACGTCACCTTTGCCGACCTGGCGACATTGAGCAAGGAAATCCCGCAAATCAAATCCTTGGAAATCACCGGCACCGCCATGTTCGATAGCGGTGCGCAACTGGTGGTCTTCAGTGCGGACCTGACGCCTGACATGGACATTGCCGTGGCCGCGCATATCTCCGCAGCGCTGCCGGTGGTATTCAGCAAACCGACCTTGCAAGGACAGCCCTTTCAACCGGCAGACGCAACCACTGCATTTGCAGATGGTGGCATCCTGAACAACACACCGATACCAGCCTTGTACAACCCGATGCCCCAAATGAGCCCGATCCCGGAGGGGGAGCCTTTGATCCTGGTGTTCGAGACGGACGAATCGAATCAGAAAAAGCCACGAGGAACGGGAGTATCAGCCCTGGTCGACAAATTCCTCAAGGCTCCACATACGGCACTCTCCGCATTGAATTCCGAACGAATGAAGCCTTTTGCCGACCAGACCATCGTCGTTCCGCTGAAAACCGATAAAGGCGATTACCGTGGTGTGTTTACTGGAACGGTTTACTTCAGTATGCCCACGGAGGTGAAGAATCATCTTCAGGAAGAACTGCGCAAGGCTGTCCAATCCCATCTGGACAAACGCAATGCCACCCAGCAGACCTTCTGGTTTGCTTCGCTCGAGGCAGCCCTGCTGGCACTGGGCGACAAAGAGTTCGACCAACTGGGCGCAGAATTGAAAGGCAACGAAGCCTATGACGAAGTGGCTGCCTTCAGGCAGCAGGCCCAACAAACGCTGGCAAGTCTCAAGAGCGCGATCAAGGAGGCCAACATGACATCCACCCGGCTTGAACCCACTCCACAGATACGCGAGGCCATCGGGACTCTGGATCAGTTGGCGGACAACGCCGGGAAACTGGAGTGGCTGGCAAAACGCATTAACCACCGCAACGACCCGGACTTCATGCAATTGCTGCAAGCGGCCGCCCGTTGGGACAGCGGTGCGACGACCGGCGTCTCAGAGGTGACCCGTCAAGCCATCGAGGAAATGGACCGACGCGACCTTGCTACTCGTGTCGATAATGTCGTGCGAGACGTACTACAGATCTCCCGGTTTCTCGGCGGCCAGCACGACTCGAACCTCAAGCTGCTAGAGGGGGCCATCCGCGACTTGAGGGACGTGCAAACCCCAGAAGCTTTCAACAATGCACTCGAGCGGGTCATTGCCAACTACACATCACGCTATACGGGACTGAAACCCTTCAGTTCAAAAACGGTTGAGCAATTGCGTAACTGGCGGATCAAACCACCTATTCGGGATCTCCAGGCCTTGCAGACGACGTCTTATCTTTCGGAGGTCCCTCCTCGCTTCGAATCTGCGCGTGGCTGAGCAAGGCAAAGATAAAGCTGCCACCGACAATGTTGCCCGCCAGCGTCGGCCCGGCAAACACCATCCAGAAATCTTCCCAGGGTAGCTCGCCGGCAAACACCAGGTACGACACCTCGGCCGAGCCGACGACAATGTGGGTGAAGTCGCCGAGCGCCATCAGGTAGGTGATGAGGATGATGGTCCACATCTTGGCGCTTTCCATGGAGGGGATCATCCAGACCATGGTGGCGATCATCCAGCCGGAAATGATGCCCTTGGCGAACATCTGGCCAGCGTCGTTTTCCATGACCTTGCGACCGATCTCCAGGAAAGCGAGGTCGGTGCGCGGGTCGAAGATCGGCAGGTGCAGCATCACGTAGGCTACCAGCAGGGTGCCGCACAGGTTGCCCACCAGCACCACGCCCCAGAGCCGCAGCAATCGTCCGAAATTGACCAGGGTGGGTTTGCTCATGACCGGCAACACGGCGGTCAGCGTGTTTTCGGTGAACAATTGCTGGCGGGCAAGGATCACCGCGAGAAAGCCGGCGCAGTAGCCGAAACTGGCGATCACCTTGAAGCCTTCGTGGTCCGGCAGCCGGGAGTTGAGCAAGCCCATCGCCATCAGCGACAAACCCATGGTCAGCCCGGCCGCCAGGGCCGACCACCAGAGCGCGGCAATGCTGCGCTCCAGTTCCTGGTCGCCCTGGGTGCGGATGATTTCATGCAGCACCGCCGCCCGTGGCGGCTGGTTGCGGTCGACTTCCTGCTGTTCCTGAGCCGAAAGGTCAGGGGTTTTGCCGTCTTTATGAGTGTCCATACAGCTCCTGAACCGGTGGCGTGATGTAGCTACGACAGGCGGCGCACGAAGCTGTTCAGTGGTGGGTTGCACCTCGATGCTGAGATGGCTGCAAAACCCATGTGGGAGCGGGCTTGCTCGCGAAAAGCGGTGGTTCAGCGTGCCATGATGCTGAATGTAACGACGCCTTCGCGAGCAAGCCCGCGCCTACAAGATGGTCACTCAGTGATGTCGTCCTGGAACTGATCCTTGACGTACTTGATCTCGGTACGGCCATGGGGCGCCGGCAGGCCATCCTCGCCAAGATTGACGAAGACCATCTTCTCCACGGTCAGGATGCTCTTGCGGGTGATTTTGTTGCGCACCTCGCATGTCAGGGTGATGGAGGTACGGCCAAACTCGGTGGCGGTGATCCCCAGCTCGATGATGTCGCCCTGGCGCGAGGCGCTGACAAAGTTGATCTCCGAGATGTACTTGGTGACCACACGCTGGTTGCCGAGCTGGACGATGGCATAGATGGCCGCCTCTTCGTCGATCCAGCGCAGCAGGCTGCCGCCGAACAGCGTGCCGTTGGGGTTGAGGTCTTCGGGCTTGACCCACTTGCGGGTGTGGAAATTCATGTTCACTCCTGAGTGTCTGGCCGATGAATGGCTGCATCATGGCAGACCGGCCGGTCAGGCTCTACGTCGCGGGTCCTATAACGACCATCGGCAATTTTGATTTGCCGACAGAAACCCTTTGGAAGATCGGCCGAGCCCGTTATAATCGCCACCGCTTCAACCGGTCCTCGCTTTGGACCGTTCCCGCCACCTGTCCGAGGGGCGCTGCAGCAGGCTCGGCCTGTCAGGCTCGGATGGGGCGTTGTTCACACGGGGCAACCTGCATGGACACTAAACGCACAACGGCGCCCATTCGCATACATTACGAATGGAGGCTCTTCATGAGCGCTGTTATCACGCCTGCAGATTTTAACGACTACAAAGTTGCCGACATGTCCCTGGCCGCCTGGGGCCGTCGCGAAATCATCATCGCCGAATCCGAAATGCCAGCCCTGATGGGCCTTCGCCGCAAATACGCCGGCGAGCAACCGCTCAAGGGCGCGAAGATCCTCGGCTGCATCCACATGACCATCCAGACCGCCGTGCTGATCGAAACCCTGGTAGCCCTGGGTGCCGAAGTGCGCTGGTCGTCCTGCAACATCTTCTCGACCCAGGACCAGGCCGCCGCCGCCATTGCCGCCGCCGGTATCCCGGTGTTCGCCTGGAAAGGCGAGACCGAGCAAGAGTACGAGTGGTGCCTGGAGCAGACCATCCTCAAGGATGGCCAGCCATGGGACACCAACATGATCCTCGACGACGGCGGCGACCTGACCGAGCTGCTGCACAAGAAATACCCGGCCGTGCTCGAACACGTCCACGGCGTGACCGAAGAGACCACCACCGGCGTGCACCGCCTGCTGGACATGCTGGCCAAGGGCGAACTGAAAATCCCGGCCATCAACGTCAATGACTCGGTGACCAAGAGCAAGAACGACAACAAGTACGGCTGCCGTCACAGCCTCAACGACGCCATCAAGCGCGGCACCGACCACCTGTTGTCGGGCAAGCAGGCGCTGGTGATCGGCTACGGTGACGTGGGCAAGGGCTCGGCCCAGTCCCTGCGCCAGGAAGGCATGATCGTCAAGGTCTCGGAAGTCGACCCGATCTGCGCCATGCAGGCCTGCATGGACGGTTTCGAGCTGGTTTCGCCGTTCATCGACGGGATCAACGACGGCACCGAAGCGAGCGTCGACAAGGCCCTGCTGGGCAAGATCGATCTGATCGTGACCACCACCGGTAACGTCAATGTCTGCGACGCGAACATGCTCAAGGCCCTGAAGAAGCGCGCCGTGGTGTGCAACATCGGTCACTTCGACAATGAAATCGACACCGCCTTCATGCGCAAGCACTGGGCCTGGGAAGAAGTGAAGCCGCAGGTCCACAAGGTACACCGCACCGGCACCGGCAGCTTCGACCCACAGAACGACGACTACCTGATCCTGTTGGCCGAAGGCCGCTTGGTCAACCTGGGCAACGCCACTGGCCACCCGAGCCGGATCATGGACGGTTCGTTCGCCAACCAGGTCCTGGCCCAGATCTTCCTGTTCGGCCAGAAATACGCCGACCTGTCGCCTGCCCAGAAAGCCGAACGCCTGACCGTGGAAGTATTGCCGAAGAAACTCGACGAAGAAGTGGCGCTGGAAATGGTCCGCGGCTTCGGCGGCGTGGTCACCAAGCTGACCAAGCAACAGGCTGACTACATCGGCGTCACCGTCGAAGGCCCGTTCAAGCCGCACGCCTACCGGTATTAAGCAGCTGCGAGCTTCAAGCTTCAAGCGGCAAGCAGAGCGGTTTGTCTACTTGTGACTGGAAGCTTGGATCTACTTCTTCATCGCTATTACGCAGCCGCGAGCTGCAAGCCTGAAGCACAGGAATCGGCGCAACGCCCTCTTGTAGCTCGCAGCTTGCAGCTTGCAGCTGGGAGCTCCGACCATGTCCCAAGACCGTCGCTACAGCTTCGAATTCTTCCCGACGAAGACCGATGCTGGGCATGAAAAACTGATCGCCACTGCCCGCCAGTTGGCGAGCCACAAACCCGACTTCTTCTCCTGCACCTACGGCGCCGGCGGTTCGACCCGTGACCGCACGATGAACACCGTGTTGCAGCTCGAAAGCGAAGTGAAAGTCCCGGCAGCGCCCCACCTGTCCTGCGTGGGCGACAGCAAGGACGACCTGCGCGGCCTGCTGACCCAGTACAAGGCGGCGGGCATCAAGCGCATCGTTGCCCTGCGCGGTGACCTGCCCTCGGGCATGGGCATGGCCAGTGGTGAACTGCGCCACGCCAACGAACTGGTGAGCTTCATTCGTGAAGAGACCGGTGACCACTTCCACATCGAAATCGCCGCTTATCCGGAAATGCACCCGCAGGCGCGCAATTTCGAAGACGATCTGCGCAACTTCGTCCGCAAGGCCCACGCCGGGGCGAACAGCGCCATCACCCAGTACTTCTTCAACGCCGACAGCTACTTCTACTTTGTCGAACGCGTGCGGCAGCTGGGAGTCGACATTCCAGTGGTGCCGGGGATCATGCCGATCACCAACTACAGCAAGCTGGCGCGTTTCTCCGATGCGTGCGGCGCCGAGATCCCACGCTGGATCCGCAAGCAGCTGGAAGCCTATGGTGACGACACGTCCAGCATCCAAAGCTTCGGCGAGGACGTCATCACGCAAATGTGTGAACGTTTGTTACAGGGCGGTGCACCGGGGCTGCATTTCTATACCCTTAACCAGGCCGAGCCAAGCCTGGCGGTATGGAACAACCTCAAACTGCCACGTTAATGGCTTAACGTGCCGGTATGAAAAAGGCCTTGGCACCCTCCAAGGCTTTTTTTTCACCCAAGACACCTGAAGGATTGCAGTAGATGCTCAACGGTCAAAGGTTAAAGACCCCACAACTGATCTACCTGGTCTATGGGGCCAAGACCTATCACCAGGAAGCCTTGTTCAGCATCGCCAGCGCGTTGGCGGGCCTGCGCAAAACCCCCGGCGAAGCCTTGGATATCCAGGTATTCACCGACGATCCGGCACCGTACGAAGGCCTGCCGGTGCGCTTGCGCCTGCTGGACGACGAGACCCGCAAGGCCTGGATCGAGCCCCACGGCTATCATTTCCGCGCCAAGCATGTGGTGATGCAAAAGGTGCTTGAAGAAGCCGAACTGGCCCTGTTGATCGACACCGACACCTTCTTCCATTGCTCACCGCTCGAATTGTTCCGCCGTATCCAACCCGGCACCTTGCTGTGCAATGCCGTCAACCTGAGTTATGGCGCCAACAAGGATTCGTTGCTGTACGTGACGCTGGCGGACATCCTGCGTGAGCGCCGGCTGGCGGACGACAGCATGCCCCAGTTGAATTCGGGGGTCATCGGCCTCTACCACACGGAAGCGTCGGTGCTGGACCGCTCGATTGCACTGATGGATGAGCTCTTTCCCCTGGCACAAGGGGCCTACACCCTGGAAGAGTTCTGCCTGGCGGTGGCGGCCTACCGCTCGGTGCAACTGCGCGAATGCCCGGACCTGATCCATCACTATTGGAGCCGCAAGCAGCTGTTCCGCGCCAAGACCAAGGCCTGGCTCGACAAGCACCATGCCGCGCCCACCTGCCAGCAGGCGCTGGACGAAACGGCGCAGGTCACCACCGTCCTGCCCCGCCCTCCGGCGTTCCAACGCCTGGCCTACAAGTTCGTCACCCTGGCGCTGCCCGCCCATAAACGGCAATTCATGCGCGAGATCCTCTACGGCTGCTACCGCCATACCAACCAGTTCGATCAGGCTTGCGCCCCGGTCTGGTGGGAAAAAGCCCTGGAAAACGTCGAAGATCGCCTTAAAAAACCACTGGAAGACCACGAACTCAAGCGCTGGCTCAATCATCCGCTGATTCGCCTGGTGCTGGGCGAGCGCCGCGAAGTCATCTATGCGCACCTGATGCAGACAAAAGGCGACTGAGGCCCAGGCCAGAGCACTCTAGCTATTTGATGAGCTCTCGTCGTAACCTCAGGGCATGCCCGTCATTGCCCAGCTACTGACAGCCTTAATTCTCATGTGCCTGAGCATTGCCGCTCGGGCAGAGAAGTTGCGCATTGTCACTGAGCCCTGGGCGCCGTACGTGTACGAAGAAAACGGCAAGCGCCTGGGCCTGGACTACGAAACCACGGCCATTGTGTTCAAGCGCCTGGGGATCGACGTGGAATGGCAGTTCCTGCCCTGGAAGCGTTGCCTGGCGATGCTGGAGGAAGGCTTGGCGGATGGCGCGCTGGACATTTTCCACAGCGACGAGCGCGATGCCACGCTGCTGTACCCCAGCGAGCCGCTGTCGGACGTGGAGTTCGTGATGTTCTACGCCAATGCCCGCCCCCATCCCTTTCGTACACTCGACGACCTCAAGGGCCTGACCGTCGGCACGTCACCCGGCTATCTCTACAGCCAGGCCTTCAGCGAATCGAACCTGTTCAAGCGCGAAACCGCACCCACCCACGAAGCCAACTTCGGCAAGTTGCAACTGGGCCGGATCGACCTGCTCATCACCGATCGCCGGGTCGGCCGCCATGTGCTCGAGCAGATGCAGCTCGGCGACCAGATCACCGAGAACCCGACGGTCGTCAGTCGTCAGAGCCAATACCTGGCGGTGCGACGCAACGCCGGCATGGACCTGCTGGTGCAACGTTTCGGCGCCGAACTCAAGCGTTTCAAGCGCGAACCGGCCTATGCCGAACTGAGCGCCCGGTACGGCGCAGGCCCGATGGCCCAGGTCATGCCGTCGGCTGCGGCCAACGCCGAAATACACCGTTGAGCAGCAGGAAAGCAGCGCACGGCGTTTGCTCTGTTATACTCCGGCCTTCCCGCCAGGCTCACGCCCGGACGCCCGGTCTTGCAAAAGGTCTCCCGACACCGCTACAGCGCAGCTTTCAGCCCCGCGCGAGCCGTATCCGGACCCACCTTTAAGACCCGGCAGGACCGGACGGGATGACATTTATTGACCGTCATTCGCGCCAGGCAAGACTATCCCATTGGGCCAGGCCCTCACTAAAACAGGATTACTCATGTCCTTTGCTTCCCTCGGTCTCTCCGAGGCTTTAGTCGGCGCCATCGAAGCCGCCGGCTACACCGAGCCTACCCCGGTGCAACAGCGGGCCATTCCCGCCGTGTTGCAAGGTCGCGACCTGATGGTCGCGGCGCAGACAGGCACTGGTAAAACCGGCGGTTTCGCCCTCCCGATCCTGGAGCGGTTGTTTCCCAACGGTCACCCAGACAAATCCCAGCGTCATGGCCCGCGCCAACCGCGCGTACTGGTCCTGACCCCGACCCGCGAACTGGCGGCCCAGGTCCACGAGAGCTTCAAGATCTATGCCCGTGACCTGAAGTTCGTCAGCGCCTGCATCTTCGGCGGCGTGGGCATGAACCCGCAGGTCCAGGCCATGTCTCGCGGTGTCGACGTGCTGGTGGCCTGCCCCGGCCGCCTGCTGGACCTCGCCGGCCAAGGCAGCGTCGATTTGTCCCACGTGGAAATCCTCGTGCTGGACGAAGCCGACCGGATGCTCGACATGGGCTTCGTCCATGACGTAAAGAAGGTCCTCGCCCGCCTGCCCGCCAAGCGCCAGAACCTGCTGTTTTCGGCGACGTTCTCCAAGGACATCACCGACCTGGCCGGCAAGCTGCTGCACAACCCGGAACGCATCGAAGTCACGCCGCCCAACACCACGGTCGAGCGCATCGAGCAGCGAGTGTTCCGCCTGGCAGCCAGCCACAAGCGCGCCCTGCTGGCGCACCTGATCACCGCCGGCGCCTGGGAACAGGTCCTGGTGTTCACGCGCACCAAGCACGGCGCCAACCGCCTGGCCGAATACCTGGACAAGCATGGCCTGCCGGCCGTGGCGATCCATGGCAACAAGAGCCAGAACGCCCGCACCAAGGCCCTGGCCGACTTCAAGGCCGGTGAAGTGCGCATCCTGGTCGCCACCGACATCGCCGCCCGCGGCCTGGACATCGACCAGTTGCCCCACGTGGTCAACTTCGAACTGCCGAACGTCGATGAAGACTACGTGCACCGTATCGGCCGTACCGGCCGGGCCGGTCGTTCGGGCGAGGCGATCTCCCTGGTTGCGCCGGACGAAGAAAAGCTGCTCAAAAGCATCGAGCGCATGACCAAGCAGAAAATCGCCGACGGCGACCTGATGGGTTTCGACGCCAGCACCATCGAGGCCGAGAAGCCTGAAGTGCGTGAACGTCCGGACGTGCGCAACCCGCGCAATGCCCGTGGCCCACGGGGCGACGGTCCGAATGGCGGTGGCGGTCGCAAGGACAAAGGCAAGGACAAGGGCAAGGAAAAATCCGCCAGCAACGGCCGTGGCGAACGCCCGGCCCGTGAGCAGAAGCCCCGTGAAGGCAGCCCAGCCCGCGAGCAGCAGCGTCCGGCCCCACGCGCCGCAGCCGATCGCGCCCCGGACGAGTTCCTGGACGACGATATCGACAACTTCGGTAACCGCGTCGACTACGTACCGCAGCAAAAGCCCGCCCAAGGCCGCGGCCGTCGCCCGGGTGCTCCGGCACAAGGCGCAGCACGCAGCGGCCAGTCGCAGGGTCGCCAGAACGGTCCGCGCAACAGCAATGGCTCGTCCACCGGCACCCCGCCAGCCAAGCGCAACGGCCCACGCAACGGTGCGCCCCGTGACGGCCAGGCACGCCGCGAAGACTCCCGCCCTCGCCGCCCGGCCCGTGACGACCAGTCTCGCCAGGAACCGGCCGTACAGAACCCACGTGGCAACCAGCCGAAGATCATGCACAAGGAGTCGAAGATCGATCGTTTCCCGACGCCTGAGCAGCTGGATCAACTGCCGAGCCGTCCACGAGGCGAGAAACCGGCCTTGCTGACCCGCAATCGCTGAGTTTTTCCGTGCCGTAGAAAATGCCCCTTGGTCTCACGATCAAGGGGCATTTTTGTTGAAGCCTCACACACATTCCTGTGGGGCACATCCTAATGTGGGAGCGGGTTTGCTCCGGGCGGCGATCCGACGAATGCGCACTGTCATTCAACATCTGTGTCTACTGGCCCACCGCTTTCGCGAGCAAGCCCGCTCCCACAGAGGTCAGGGGTCGTTTGCAGCATATTCATACGGCCATAAAAAAACGCCCCCGACCGCAAGGCCGGGGGCGTTTTCTTGTCAGGCGCGAAGATTACTTCGCTTTGACACCTTCAAACGAAACGTACAGCTCGACCACATCGGACGATGGGCCCAGGTCTTTCTGTTTGCCGAAGTCCGAGCGCTTGATGCTGGTGGTGCCTTCGAAGCCGGCACGGTAGCCGCCCCATGGGTCCTTGCCTTCACCCAGGAAAGTGGCCTTGACCACGACTGGCTTGGTCACGCCCAGCAGGGTCAGGTCGCCGGTGACGTCGGCCGTTTCCTTGCCATCAGCGTTCTTGCCGGTGGACTTGACGCTGGTGGAGACGAACTTGGCGTCGGCGAATTTGCCCGCGTTCAGGAAGTCGGCACTGGCGATGTGCTTGTCGCGCTCGGCGTGGTTGGTGAACACGCTGGCGGTGCGGACGTTGAACTCGATCTTGCTGTCTTCAGGCTTGGCGGCGTCGAAGTTGAACTTGCCGTCGATGTCCTTGAAGGTACCGGTGATGTAGCTGTAGCCCAGGTGGCTGATCTTGAAGTCGACGAAGGCGTGCTGACCTTCCTTGTCGACTACGTAGTCGGCAGCCATGGCCTGGCCGGCCAGCAGGGTGGAACCGATTGCCAGGGCGGCGAGCGTCTTTTTCAACATGCTTTCTATTCCTTTGGAGTCGAGGTTGAACATCAGGCTTGGCGCCCCAGCATGCGCTTGAGGGTCGCGTCACGGTCGATAAAGTGGTGTTTCAATGCTGCCAACGCATGGAGGCCGGAGAAAATGACCAGCGCCCATGCCAGGTACAGGTGAATCAGGCCGGCGACGTCTGCCTGGTCAGGCAGTCCAGACACCAACGCGGGTACTTCGAACAGGCCAAACACCGGGATCCCGACACCGTCTGCGGTGGAAATCAGGTAACCGGCAATCATCACGGCGAACAACCCGAGATACAGGGCACTGTGGCCGAGCTTGGCGCCGACGCGGGTCAGGCGACCATAGCTGGGCAAGGTCGGTGGCGGCGGGCTGACAAAACGCCAGAGCACCCGCAGCAGCATCACCGCCAGCAGCACCAGGCCAATGCTCTTGTGCAGGTCCGGCGCGTCTTTGCGCCAGGTGCTGTAGTAATCCAGGCCGACCATCCACAAGCCAAGCGCGAACAAACCGTACACCACCAGCGCAACGCCCCAGTGCAAAACGATACTGACCCAGCCATAGCGAGAAGAAGAGTTGCGTAGCTGCATTGCTCATATCCTGTAAAAACTGCGACCAAGACTAGCGAGTTATCTATCGATTTAAAGCGGAAAATTTCGCTTTGAAATATCGAGAAATACGATCATCAGTGTGGGTGGAGCGGGTTAAGAAAAGATTAAAGCTAATACGCTGTGTGGTATTGGGTAATCCCCAGGCAAAAAAAGCGCGGCTGATACGCCGCGCTTTTTTGGTTCACCCCGAGTCGTTACTGAGCCTTGGTCTCAGCCGGTGTGGCCGTGGCCGGCTTGGCCGCCGGTTTTTTTGCCGGTGCGGATTTCTTCTCCGGCGCTTTTTTCGCCGGCGTTTTCGCCGCAGGCTTCTTGGCAGCCGGCTTGGCGGCGGCCTTCTTCGCCGGTTCAACCTTGGCCGGGACCGCAGGTTTCGGCGCTTCCACCGGAGCCGGGGCCGGTGCGGGAGCAGGCGCCGGGGCGGGTGGCGCTACCGGTTCCGGTGCCTTGACCGGCTCTGGCTTCTTCTCGTCGTCCGAACCACCGAACAGGTTGGTGAAGAAGTTGCCCTTCTTCGCCGCCACGGCGCCCGCGGCTGCGGCCGCGACCGGAGCTACCTTGGCCGGCTCGAACGACTTGCCCGCGGCCAGGTCTTCCACCTGGCTGGCCGCCCGTTGACCGCTGCGCAGCGCACCTTCGAGGGTGCCTGGGTACAAGGTGTCGGTGTGCTCGCCGGCAAAGGCTACGCGTTGCAACGGTTTTTCCCACAGACGCCAGTACTTGCTGATCTGGCCCGGGCCAAAGGCCAGGTAGGCGCCGCCCATGGACGGGTCGGTGCTGTAGCGGCGGATTTCATAGCCGGTGAACGCGCCACGGGCCTGTGGGTAGAACGCGTGCAGGCGAATGAGCACCTGGTCGACCATCTGCTTGTCGCCGAAGGCCTGCATCACCCGGGCGTTGTCGCCAGACAGGTTGATGACCACGTTGGCGCCGCCCTTCAAGGCCGGCTCGATCCACATCATGCCCAGGCCGGTGTTGCTGTAGATCTCGCCGGACATGCGCGCCTTGCTGTCCCATACCGGGGTCTTGAACTTGAGCA
Source organism: Pseudomonas chlororaphis (assembly GCA_001023535.1). Classification (NCBI taxonomy): domain Bacteria; kingdom Pseudomonadati; phylum Pseudomonadota; class Gammaproteobacteria; order Pseudomonadales; family Pseudomonadaceae; genus Pseudomonas; species Pseudomonas chlororaphis. Next base: position 800,654 of record CP011020.1, on the reverse strand, counting down.
TGATCTGGTCGCGCCAACCATAGTTGGTGCCTTTGATCGCGCCCTGGTGCTGGGCGTCGAGGGCCGGGGTCAGCTGGATCTTGTTCAGCGCCCGCAGCGGTACGGCCAACACCACGTAGTCGGCCTGGTAGCCGACGGCGCCGACCTTGACGGTCACGCCGTCCTTGTCCTGGGAAATCGCCGATACCGGCGAGTTGGTCTTGATGGTCTTCAGTTGCTTGACGAACGCCTGGGCCAGGACCGGGCTGCCACCGAGCAGGCGCGAAGCCCGCAGGTCGCGGTCGGACACACCCCGGTAAACGCGGTTCTGCTGTGCGAAATACAGCAGCGACAGGCGCGAAGGTTCGTCATAACGGGTACGGATTTCCTGGTTCACCAGTTGCCGCGCGGTGGCGGGCAGTTGCAGGCGGTCGAGCCAGTTGGACACGGTGATCTGGTCCAGGGCGTGCAACGTGTTGGTGGCGGCCGGGTTCTGCGGGTCCTCGATGGAGCGCGCCAGGTCGTCCAGGGTGGTTTCGTAGCGCTTCAGGGCTTCGGCGGTGGCCGGCTGCTTGGTCGCCAGGTCCGCGGCCGTGAAGTAGGTGCCGTCGATCAGGTAGCTAGGGGTGCGCACGAACTCCGGGGCCGGCGTGGTGCTCAGCTTGAAGGTCGAGACGTATTTGTTCAGTACCGGCTGGGTCTTGTCATTGCCGATCCATTCACTGGTGGCCATGCCCGAACGGCCGCCCAGGTCCTGCTTGGCCTCCAGCAGCGTCACGGCCCAACCCTTGTTCTGCAGCTCATAGGCCGCCGTCAGCCCCGCCAGGCCGCCACCGACGACGATGGCCGTCGGTTGTTTGTCCTTGGCCAGCGCCGAAACGCTGAACAGCCCTATCATCACCAGCGCACAGGCGCGCAGCCAACCAGCAGACATTCAGCGAACTCCGGATTAAAACGTAGGAAATTTCAGTTGTTCGAGCCAGACGGCTCTCGGTCTTGCGAGCCAGTCGGCTCAGGGAACGGCGAAGAATACGTCAGCCATCAAAACGCCGCCAGCGACGTCTATCGCCTCGGCCAAAGTAGCGGGAATGACACAATGGGTTGTCCGCGCGGCCACCATTGCATAGGCTTGCGCGATTGTTTTGCCCGCGCCCGCCGCGAGCCGCACCGAGGAGACTGTAAATGGGCCTGAATGACCAGTGGATGCAACGCGACCTCGCCGTGCTGTGGCATCCCTGCACCCAGATGAAAGACCACGAACAGCTGCCGCTGATCCCGATCAAGCGCGGTGAAGGCGTGTGGCTGGAAGACTTCGAGGGCAAGCGCTACCTCGATGCCGTCAGCTCCTGGTGGGTCAACGTGTTCGGCCACGCCAACCCGCGCATCAACCAGCGGATCAAGGATCAGGTCGATCAACTGGAGCACGTGATCCTCGCCGGTTTCAGCCATCAGCCGGTGATCGAACTGTCCGAGCGCCTGGTCAAGCTCACGCCTGAAGGCCTGACGCGGTGCTTCTACGCCGATAACGGCTCGTCCTGCATCGAAGTGGCGATGAAGATGAGCTTCCATTACTGGGTCAACCGCGGCCGGTCGGACAAAAAGCGCTTCGTCACCCTGAGCAACAGCTATCACGGCGAAACCATCGCGGCGATGTCGGTGGGCGACGTGCCGCTGTTCACCGAAACCTACAAGGCGCTGCTGCTCGACACCCTCAAGGTGCCGAGCCCCGATTGCTACCACCGGCCCGAGGGGGTGAGCTGGGAAGCGCATTCGCGCACGATGTTCGCCGCCATGGAGCAGACCCTCGCCGAACATCACGATACGGTCGCGGCGGTGATCGTCGAGCCGCTGATCCAGGGCGCCGGCGGCATGCGCATGTATCACCCGGTGTACCTGAAACTGCTGCGCGAAGCCTGCGATCGCTACGGCGTGCACCTGATCCACGACGAAATCGCCGTCGGCTTCGGGCGCACCGGCACGATGTTCGCCTGTGAGCAGGCCGGCATCACGCCGGACTTCCTGTGCCTGTCCAAGGCCCTGACCGGTGGCTACCTGCCGCTGGCGGCCTGCCTGACCACCGACGAGGTCTACAGCGCCTTCTACGACGACTACCCGACCCTGCGGGCCTTCCTGCATTCCCACAGCTACACGGGTAATCCACTGGCCTGCGCGGCGGCCCTGGCGACGCTGGATATCTTCGAGCAAGACCAGGTCATCGACAACAACCGGGCCCTGGCCCAGCGCATGGCCAGCGCCACCGCGCACCTGGTCGATCATCCGAATGTCGCCGAAGTGCGCCAGACCGGCATGGTGCTGGCCATCGAGATGGTCAAGGACAAGGCGAGCAAGACCGCCTACCCCTGGCAGGAACGGCGTGGCCTGAAGGTGTTCCAGCATGCCCTGGAGCGCGGGGCGTTGTTGCGTCCGCTGGGGAGCGTGGTGTATTTCCTGCCGCCGTACGTCATCGCCCCGGAGCAGATCGACTTCCTGGCCGAAGTGGCCAGCGAAGGCATCGACATTGCCACCCGAGACACGGTCAGCGTGGCGGTGCCGAAGGATTTTCATCCGGGCTTCCGGGATCCGGGCTAAACGCTGGGCTATGGTGAAACTCTGTGTGGCGAGGGGATTTATCCCCGCTGGGCTGCGCAGCAGCCCCAGATGCGTCCAACGCGTTTTGCCTGAAACCCACCGGGATCCGCCTTAGGGCTGCTTCACGCAGCCCAACGGGGATAAATCCCCTCGCCACAGAAACCGCATCGCACCGTTAACTTTTTCAGAGATTCAACATGAGACTGTCCCGCTTCTTCATCGACACCCCCCTGAGCCTTGGCGACCACGAGCTGCCCGAGGCCCAGGCGCATTACATCGGCCGGGTGCTGCGCATGGCCGAGGGGGATGCGGTGCAGGTGTTCGACGGCTCGGGCCAGGAGTTTCGCGGTAGCCTGGCCGAAGTCGGCAAGAAGCGCGTGCGGGTGCAACTGGACGAGCAGTTCGCCGGGCAGCCTGAATCACCGTTGCGCATCCACCTCGGCCAGGGCTTGTCCCGGGGCGAGCGCATGGACTGGGCCATTCAGAAAGCCACGGAACTGGGCGTTAGCGAGATCACGCCGATATTCAGCGAACGCTGCGAAGTGCGCCTCAAGGACGAACGCGCCGACAAACGCCTGCTGCACTGGCGCCAGGTGGCGATCAGCGCCTGCGAGCAATGCGGCCGTTCGACCGCGCCGGTGATCCATGCGCCATTGCTGCTGGCCGATTGGCTGAAGCAGACCGAGGCCGAGCTGAAACTGGTGCTGCACCCGGTGGCCGAGCCACTGGTCAGCCATGCCAGGCCATCGACGCTGGCCTTCCTGATTGGCCCCGAAGGCGGGTTGTCCGAGGGCGAAGTCGAACAGGCCAAGGCCGCCGGCTACCACGCCGCCCGCCTCGGCCCTCGGGTGCTACGCACCGAAACCGCGCCGGTGGTGGCGCTGGCGGTGGCGCAGCAGTTGTGGGGGGATTTCTAACCGCCTGCGGCCACTGAGGAACCCGTGTGGGAGCGGGCTTGCTCGCGAATGCCATGGGTCAGTGACATCGATGTTGGCTGACCCACCGCTTTCGCGGGCAAGCCCGCTCCCACACGGGTTCGGCGGTGTTTGTCAGAGTACATAACGCAGAATCGCCACGAAGTGCAGCAGGCTGCCGGCGATCACGAACAGGTGCCAGATGCCATGGGCATGGCGCAGGCGTTTATCGAGGGCGAAGAAAATGATGCCCACGGTGTACAACACGCCGCCCGAGGCCAGCCAGGCGAAACCGGTGCTGCCCAGGGCCACCAGCAGCGGCTTGACCGCCACCAGCACGATCCAGCCCATCACGGCGTAGATCACGATCGACAGGATCCGCGCCTCGGACCGCGGCTTGATCTCCTGCAGGATCCCGATCAGCGCCAGCCCCCAGACGATCCCGAACAGGCTCCAGCCCCACGGCCCGCGCAAGGTCACCAGGCAGAACGGCGTGTAGCTGCCGGCGATCAGCAGGTAGATCGAAAAATGATCGACCTTCTGCATGATCTCTTTTCGGCGCCCGCGCACGCTGTGATAGACCGTCGAGGCGCTGTACAGCACCAGCAGGGTAAACCCGTAGATCGCCACGCTGACGATCTTCCAGGGATCGCCGGTCAGCGCGGCAATCACCACCAGCCACACACCACCGATAAAGGCCGCAACGGCCCCGACCAGGTGGGTCCATGCGTTGAGTCGTTCCCCGTGATACATCGATTTCTGACCCTCCATGATGAAACAGGCGCCAAGGCTCAGCCCTGTGGCGCAAAAGTGCAATGGTTTGCTTCTTGGCGAAGAACACTCCGTGGCATCAGATCGATTGAGGCACAATCGGATGACACGAATAAGAGCCCGCCCCATGCTGATCGACGAAGAATTGACCCTGAAGAAACTCGAGGTGTTCCTGGCGTTCATGCGCACCGGCAACCTGGCGCGGGCGGCGGTTGAGTTGCAGACCAGCAACGTCAGTGTGCACCGGGCCATTCACTCGCTGGAGAGCGCCCTGCGTTGCCCGCTGTTCAAGCACGAAGGTCGCAACCTCACGCCGCTGGAAAGCGCCTACGTGCTGGAGGAACGGGCCCAGAAGCTGATTCAGGACGTGGTCGAAAGCGTGCGCCTGACCCGTGAGGCCGCCGGGTTCTCCGCTGAGCGTTTCAAGCTCGGCTCGCTCTACTCACTGACGGTCAAGACCGTCCCGCAACTGATCATGGGCCTGAAGATCCGCCGCAGCGAACTCAACATCGACCTGATCATGGGCTCCAACATCGACCTGCTGTACAAGCTCAAGAACATGGAAGTGGACGCGATCCTGGTCTCGCTGGACGACAGCGTCAACGACCCGGACTGCGAGCACATCGCGCTGTTCTCCGATGACATTTTCCTCGCCACGCCGGCCGACTCACCGTTCGCCCAGCGCAGTGAGGTCGACCTGGCCGAGGTCCGCGACGAGACGTTCATCACCCTGACCCAGGGGTTTGCCACGCACCAGGACGGCATCCGGGTGTTCAGGCAGGCGGGGTTCGAGCCGAAGGTGGCGATGCAGGTCAACGACATCTTTACCCTGCTGAGCATGGTCAGCTCGGGCGTGGGCTATGCGTTGCTGCCAGGCAGGATCGCGGCGGTGTACGAGAACCGGGTGAAACTCATCCCGTTGCAGGACAAGTACCGATTGCAACAGCACATCGGCGTGGTGTTCCTCAAGGCCAAGGAGCGCGACCCGAACCTGCTGGCGTTGCTCGCCGAGTGCCGGATGTACGCCAATCGCCAGGGTTGAGACCCCGCGGACTTCTTCGCGAACAGGCTCGCGCCCACAAGATCCCAGGACCTCTCGATCAAACGTGGGGCGAGCCTGCTCGCGAAGGGGGCGCCCCTGCCAACCGAACTACCCCAACAGCCCTCGCATGATCAAAAACAGTACCGAGGGACCCAGCAAGCAACCCAGCGCGGTATAGAACGCCGCCGTCAGACAACCATAGGGCACCAGCTTCGGATCCGTGGCTGCGAGCCCGCCCGCCACGCCACTGGAGGTCCCCATCAAGCCGCCGAAGATCACCGCGCTGCGTGGGTTGTTCAGGCCGATCAGTGGCGCCACGAACGGCGTCGCCACCATGACCAGGATCGCTTTGATCAAGCCTGCGGCAATCGACAGTGCCATCACCTCGGAACTGGCGCCGATGGCTGCGCCGGTCACGGGGCCGACGATGTAGGTGACCGCGCCTGCGCCAATGGTAGTCAGGCTTATCGCGTCGGTATAACCGAAGGCCATCGCCACCCCAACACCGGCGATGAATGATGTCCCGACGCCGACGAACAGCGCCAGCACTCCGACGAAACCGGCACGCTTGAGTTCTTCGATGTTCACGCCGAACGCAGTGGCGACGATGGCAAAGTCGCGCAACATCGCGCCGCCCAGCAGGCCGATGCCCGAGAGCAATGGAATGTCCACCACCCCTTTCTGTCCCCCGGTCATCGCGCCGCCAATGTACGACAGCACCAGCCCCAGCAGTATCGCGATGGCTGAACCATGCAGGCGACCCTTGGTGAATGTGTTACTGATCCAGTACGACACCCACATGGTGATGCCGACAATCGCGAAACCGCTGATCAGGCCGTAGCCGGTGATGACCTTCATCAATGACTCGTACATGGCGATCACCCTACCGTTTTCACGCAGGTGTCGGCTTCAGGCCCCTTGTTGCCGATGCGCACCAGCACCGGCACCATTGCAAAGGCAATCACCACCGCCAGAGTCCCCGCCAGGATCGCCATCGGCCCGCCCTTGAGGGCACCGTAGACATTCTGCTGGGCTGCCATTGCCACAACGATGGGAATGTAGACCGCGCTCCAGAATTCCACCCCGGCCTCGGATTTGCCCTTGAACAGACCACGCTTGCCCAGGTAGCTGCCCAGGCCGATCAGCAACAGCATTGCAATGCCGACCCCGCCGACATTGGCCGGCACGCCGATCAACTTACCCAGCAGTTCACCGATGAAAATACCCGTCAGGGTACAAAAAGCCAGAAACGCCACGCCGTAAATAATCATTGTTGTAGTCCTCAAAATGCATCGTCGAAGTTGTTGTTTTTGTGCTTCGCCAGCTTGAGTCGGTGGTCTAGGGTTGGCGGCGTCCCTCCTCTGCGAGCAGCGTCTGCAGCGTATCGAGCCGGGCACCGTCATAGGCCATGACCGTGCCCGACTCGAACACCCGGCGCGCCAGCCCGGTCAGCACCGCACCGGGTGGCAGTTCGATCTGCAGCCGCACACCGCGCTCGTAGGCACTTTGCACCGTGCCGCGCCAATCGACGACACGGCACATGTTGAAGGCCAGGTCGTCACGCAAGGCCTGCGGCGCGATGACCGGCCGGGCACGGCTGCCGCTCAAGTAACCCAAGGCCGGGGCTTGCAGCGGCACGTCGGCAAACGCCTGGGCCAACGTTCGCGCCGGCGTCTCCAGCAGCGGGCAATGGGACGGCACGCTCACCGCCAGGCGACAGGCCTTGCCGGCGCCCTGGCCGCGCGCGTGCCTGGCGACGGTGGCCATGGCCTCGTCGCTGCCGGCGATGACCACCTGGTTATCGGCATTGATATTGGCCAGGTAGACCGGCGTGCTGTCGCTGTGCACTTGCGCCAGCAAGCCTTCCACGGCGGCGAGGTCCAGGCCGATGATGGCGGTCATGCCATAGCCCTGTGGGTACGCCTGCTGCATCAACTCGCCCCGAAGGCTGACCAGCCGCAGCGCATCCTCGAAGCCCAACGCACCCGCCACCACCGCCGCCGGATAGGCACCGATGGACAACCCCGCCACATAATCCGGTGCCGGCGCCTGCTCCAGCAATCGACGGGATGCCGCCACGCCGGCGATCAACAGGCACAACTGCACGGCGCGGGTCGATTGCAACGCCTGGGCGCTGTCCAGTTGCAGCACGTCTTCACCGAGCACTTCGCTGGCCTGTTCCAACCACTGCGGCGCCAGGCCGTGGAGCATGCCTGCCCGCTGCGCGCCCTGGCCCGGAAACACCAAAAGGCTGCTCATGCCACCTGCTCCAGCGCCGGCTGCCAGGGATTGCTCACCAGTCGGGCCTGGCGGTCATCCTTGAGCAGGACCCGGCGCGACGACCCCGCCCACTCCCGCAGCGCCACGGCGCCGAAGGGCGTTTGCAACTGCATGTCCACCCCGCACGCCGAGTCCTCCAGGTCCGCCAGCAACGCCTTGGCTCGCTGGCGTTCCAACGGTTGTGGCGTGCGCAGGATCAGGTCCAGGTCGCTGCGCGCATGCAGGGCCTCGACCCCACTGGCAAGCTCGAACCCGGCGCTGCCGCTGATGCCCCAGCGCCAGCCGCAGGCATCGAGCAGCGGCCGCAGACGGGACAGCGCTCGCAGGGCCGGCAGGTCGCGAGCGGAGTGGGCCTGGCACAGGTCTTCCGGGCGAACCCGGCGCAGGATCGCCGCCAACGGCATCGACGTGGCATAACGTTGTTCCCGGGCCCGACCACGAATGCCCACCGCCACCCACCCGGCCGGGCTCAGCGCCCGTCGTACCACCACCGGGTGCCCGAGACCGAGGGCTTCGTTCGCCCAGGCGGGTGCATCCAATGGCAACTGCGCCGGGGTCATCCCCCAGAGCAGGTCGTGGGCCAGGAAGGTGCTCACCACTGCTCACTCAGCAATTGGCGAACATGGCTGGAAGCGGCGCGATGGGGCGCCCCAAGGCGACTGCGCAAATCCCGAGGCGCCCCGCCGACATGCTTGATCGCCTGTTGCAGGCAGTCGGCAACCCGGGCCAGATCGGTCGCCGAGGGCTGTTCGATCTGCTCGACCGACAAGGTTTCCCAGAGCAATCCCAGGCTGGCAAAGCTGTCGATGTCATAGGCCATCGGCGGCACGCTGGCGGCCAGTGCTTCCAGTTCTTCGACACTGCGCAGGGTCACCCGCGCCGCCGACGCCTTGCCCATGGCGTGGACCATCACCCCCGGATCGCGCAGCGCAATCAACCGGTTCGCCTGGTAGCCGTGGGCCAGGAACGCCCCAGACATCGCCTTGCCCACCAGCAGGCCGATCACCGGGTGCCCGGCCAGGCGGGCACGGGCGTAACTGTCCGCCGCCCCCGCCAGGGCCTGATGGATGCCCAGGGCTTCTTCCCGGCGCCCATAAGCCTGGCTGGGCACATCGACAATGGCGATCAGCGCCCGCTTGGCGGACGCCTGGCGGTCGGCCTCGATGGCGTCGTCCACCGCCTTGGCCAGGCCCCAGCCCTCCAGCAAACCGACCTCGCCGTTGCGCGCACGGGGAAAACGGTTGTCGGGGTCGGCCACGACCGCCAACAGGCGCACGGCCTGTTCGCCCAGCGTCGTGTCGACGACTTTCACCGAAGCAGGCAATCCCGACAGCGGCTCGGCACCGCCGCTCAAGGCTTCGAACCAGCGCAAGCCTCTCAATGAATACGAACTCATGGGCGTTCTCCCTGATACAACTGGCGAACCGCGGCCGGTTCGATCTGCGCGTGCGTGTCCAGGCGAGCCAGGCGTTGCAGGAACAGCCCGGCCTGGCCGCTGCGGTGCTGGGCAGGTACGCCCAGGTGCAGCAACTGCCTGACCTGTTGGCGAATCTGTGTCACATCATCGGCGCTGTAGCGGTCCACCAGCCCGGTGGCAAAACGCTGTTCGCCGCCGGTCAGGCTCCAGATGAAGGGGCGGTCGCGGGAGTCGTACTCGTCGAGCCCGGCCTCCTGCTCGATCACCTGCGGGCCGTTCAGGCCCAGCCGGGCCTCCTGGGTCACCAGCAGGTAACTGCACAACCCGGCGGCGATGGACATGCCGCCAAAGCAGCCGACGCTGCCCGCCACCACGCCCACCACCGGCTGGTACTGGCGCAGGTCGACGATCGCCGAGTGGATCTCGGCAATCGCCGCCAGGCCCAGGTTCGCCTCCTGCAAGCGCACGCCGCCGGTTTCCAGCAGCAGCACGGCGCGGGTCGGAATGCCACGACGGTTGTCCTCGGCAGCCAACTCCAGCGCACCGGCAATCTTCGCCCCACCGACCTCGCCGAGGCTGCCGCCCTGGAAAGCCCCTTCAATGGCGGCGATCACCACCGGCAGGCCGTCGAGCGAGCCCTTGGCGATCACCACCCCGTCGTCGCTTTGGGGCACCACGCCTTGGCGCAGCAACCAGGGCGACATGACCCGCTGGAACGGGTCGAGCAACTCGCGGAACGTACCGGCATCGAGCAAGGCTTTCGCCCGCTGCCGGGCGCCGAGTTCGACGAAGCTGTGCTTGTTGAGCAACGCTGCGCTGTCAGTCATGGCCGATCTCCTCGAAGCCTTGTTCCAGGCGCAGGCGCACCACGCCTGGGGTGGCGCCGAAATCGTGGATGTCGATGGCCAGCGCGGGAGGCGTCTGGCCGTCGAACATCCGGGCGAACAGATGTTGCCAGCGTTGTTCGCTGCCATTGACCGAGGTCTGCACCTGGATGGTCAGTTTGCCGGCCAGTCCCGGCTCGATCAGCACTTCCAAGTCGCCCGAGCCGACACAGCCCACCAGGGCACGCCCCCGTGGCGGCTGCCCGGCGGGGAATTCGAACATTAAGGTTTGCATCAGAAAGCTCCCTGGATGAGGCCGTCACCCGATTCGATACGGTCGACGAACAGGCAGGCGGCGAGCAGGTCGGCGGCGCCGCCGGGCGAGGCGTTCAAGGCGATCAGTTGTTGGTCCAGCCCGTGCAAGCGGCGGCGACCGTCGAGGCTGGCGCTGCCGCCGGCGTCCAGCACCGCCTGGGCGCCAGTCTGCATGGCCTGCAAACCGGGCTCGCCGGCGCGGTACAGCACGCAGGTGTCCGCCAGTTGGGTCATGATCGCCAGCAAGGCATCGAGCCGGGCGTTCTGTTCGCCGTGCCCTTGGGCGCGGCTGCGTCTGAGTTGCGGCAGGGCCCGTTGCGTGATCGAAGGGAAACCAAGCTGCGCTTCTTCCCTGGCGCCGCGGGCGCCGTAGCGTTGGGCGACTTGGGCGCCATGGCTGAGGGGCCTTGGCGCATAGCGATCGTCTAGCAACGCCAGGCGCGCGGCGCGCAAGGTGACCGCGCCGGCCGTAGCGGCTTGAGGTGCCAGCGCCGCCGCGGCCACCAACAGGCCCAGCGCCCAGATCGCGCCACGATGGGTGTTCACGCCGCCGGTGGTGGCAAGCATTGATGCTTCCCCTTCCCGCCCGATCCGCCCGAGGGCTTCGCGCAGCGGCAGGCCGATTTCACCGAACTCGATCGCTGCTTCAGCCATTTGCTTGAAAGCCGGCCACAAGGCCAGCGCCGAGGCGTGCATCAGTCCGAGGTGCAGGTCGGTGTGGGCGCCGTTGCCACGCCGGTCCACCAGCGCCGGTTTGGGCGACAGGTCCGCTTCGTCGATCAGCGCGTCCACCGCCAGGTCGGCCAGCCGGTCGGCCAGGCTCAGGGTTTTCGGTTGCAGGTTGAATGCGAGCATTACCAACTCCTGAATTTGGCGGGCGGGTTGTAGAGGCCACCGGACCACTCCACCAGATCGGCCACGCTCTTGGCGGCGAGCCATTGGCGGGTGGCGTCGGTGCGGCGAATGCCGAGGTCTTCGGGCAAGGCGATCAAGCCCTCGCGGCGCATGCGGGCGGTGTCCTTGGGGTTGTGCCGCAGGCCGATGGCGGTGACGCCGGCCACGGCAGCGATCATGGCCTGGCGCTCTTCCAGGGAACGGGCCTTGTACAGGTAGGCGATGCCTTCCTCGGTGAGCAGGTGGGTGACGTCGTCGCCGTAGATCATGATCGGCGCCAGGGGCATCCCGGCTTTCCTGGCCACGTCCACCGCATCGAGGGTGTCGACGAAGGTGGGCTTGCCGCCTTCCTGGAAGGTCTCGACCATTTGCACCACCAGCTTCTTGCCACGTTCGAGCAATGGCGCCTCGCCGTCGCCATGGCGCATGTCGAGCCAGGCCGGCGTGCCATGTCGACGACCACGCGGGTCGTGGCCCATATTCGGTGCCCCGCCGAAGCCGGCCAGTCGCCCTCGGGTCACGGTGGAGGAATGGCCGTCGCCGTCCACTTGCAGGGTCGCGCCGATGAACAGGTCCACCGCGTATTGCCCGGCCAGTTGGCACATCATGCGGTTGGAGCGCAGCGAGCCGTCGTGGCCGGTGAAGAACACGTCCGGCCGGGCGGCGATGTAGTTTTCCATCCCCAGCTCGGTGCCAAAGCAATGCACGCTTTCGACCCAACCGCTTTCAATGGCCGGGATCAACGTCGGGTGCGGGTTGAGGGTCCAGTTGCGGCAGATCTTGCCCTTGAGCCCGAGGGATTCGCCGTAGGTCGGCAAGATCAGCTCGATCGCCGCGGTGTTAAAGCCGATGCCGTGGTTGAGGGACTGGACGTTGTGTTTCTCATAGATCCCACGGATCGCCATCATCGCCATCAAGACGTGCACCGGCTTGATGTGACGCGGGTCGCGGGTGAACAGCGGCTCGATGTAGAACGGCTTGTCGGCCACCACCACGAAATCCACCCAGGACGCCGGGATATCCACCCGCGGCAGGTCGCTGACGTCGTCTACCAACTGATTGACCTGGACGATGACGATGCCATCGCTGAACGCCGCCGGTTCAATCAGCGCCGGGGTGTCTTCGGTGCTCGGGCCGGTGTAGATGTTGCCGGCGCGGTCGGCCATGAAGCCGGCCGAGAGCACCACGTTGGGAATCAAGTCCACCACCAGCCGGGCGTAAAGCTCGATGTAGGTGTGGATCGCGCCGACTTCCAGCAGCCCGTCTTCGAGCAACTGGCTGATGCGCAGGCTCTGGGTGCCGGCGAAGGAAAAGTCGAGCTTGCGGGCGATGCCGCGTTCGAACAGGTCCAGGTGCTCGGGCCGGCCGACGCTGGGCATGATCATGTGCAGGTCGTGCAGCTTCGAAGGATCGGCCTTGGCCAGGGCGCGCGCGAGGAAATCCGCCTGCTTCTGGTTATTGCCCTCCAACACCACACGGTCGCCTGGCAGGACCAGCGCCTCCAGCGCCGCCACGATCTTGTCGGTGGGCAACACCACACCGTCGGCCAGCCCCTTCACCAGCCCGAGACGCCGCTGCTTTTCGCCGCGCCGCCGCGTCCAGCGCGAGTCGGGGGATATTGTTGTTGTCATGACCACTCCACGGGTTCGCTGTCGTGGGGCTTACCTTAGGAGCGATGGTGTCAGGGCATCAATCAAGCTCGATGGTGGATCGTTACGCTTGGCGTAATGATCGAGCACCCCCCTTGTGGAAGGCTGTTTCAGGCACGCCGCTTTCGCGAGCAAGCCTGCTCCCACAGTGAGGGATGGCGGGCTGCTTGGATTGAGACTCGGCGCCGGGCTCTGTGGGAGCAGGCCAGTTCCCACAGACAGCGGGTGACCGTCTATCGAATAAGCGTCTCGACCTGTCAATGCTGACAGTATCCAACTGCTGTTTCTCAGTACTGAATGAGCTTGGCAGTGACCTGCTCATTTTAATGAGGAGAAACAACATGGCTTTTGAAGATTACACATCGTTCGATGACAAAAACTGGAATGGATGGGAGACGGGATCCGGAGCGACGCCAGGACATGGGATGCTGGTAAAGGACAAGGATTCAAACATCTACTGGGCTGGGCTGGTAGACATGGGATCCGTCGAACGCTTCGAACCCGCGCTCAGAAAAGCCTACATGGCCGTACCTAGCCAAAAGATTATTCAGGTACGGTTTCAGTACCGGATCAAAAAAGCACCAGAACCCGGTCAACATTTCTTGATTGGGGTCACCTCACCCAGTTTTCCAACCTCCAGGTTCAGCACATCTGTAGATAGCGATACCCCTCTAAACCGCTGGCTGGATTCAGCAGTAGGGGGTGCACCTCTTTTCAGCGGAGCGAAGGAAATCTGGATCGGCTTGTGGCGCGGAGGGGGCACGATCAACCCGCCGCAGTGGGCGATCGAGTTTGACAATATCAGGGTAACCGAAAGACCTTGACGCTTTTTGGGGCCGCTTTGCAGCCCAGCGGGAGCAAGCTCCCTCGCCACAAGAGCCGGGCACTGGCCTTTATGGGAGCGAGCCTACTCGTACACAGCGACGCTGGGTATGAATCAAGGTATCTGGCGTTCAGCCAGGCCGGCGGCGATGACCAGTTCTTCCAATGCCAGCAGGTCCGGTACTTTTGCCACGTGCTCGCCCACTTGCACCGCCGCCTGTTCCAGCCCGCACAGCGGTACATCGACGTAGCTCAGTTGAGCGTCGAGCTTGCAGGAACGGGGGATGCCTTGCACCAACAGTGCCATGAAGCGCAGCTCCGGGCGGCCGCCCAGGGCGTTGAGCACGACGATGCGCACTCGCTCGCCGATCACGGTTTTCTGGCCGCACGCCGATTCGAAGCTCAGCAGCGGGATCTGCCGTTCGCGCCAGCTGGCCCAGCCCAGGAACCACGGCGGCGTGTCCAGATCGAACGTGCTGCCCTGGTAGTCGATCAACTCGGCCACCGCGACGTTGGGCAGGATCAGGTGGCGGTCCGCCAGAGGCAACAGCAACCCGGTGAGGTGGCTGGTGCGCTGGTGGGGGTGCAGGTCATGCATGGGGCTTGCTCCAGTGCGCGATGCTGTCGAGCAGCACCGATTCCTGGTACGGCTTGCCCAGGTAGTCGTTGACGCCAATCGCCATGGCGCGGTCGCGGTGTTTCTGGCCGGTGCGCGAGGTGATCATGATGATCGGCAAATGTGCCAGGCGCGGGTCGTTGCGCACCAGGGTGGCCACTTCGAAGCCATCCATGCGCGGCATCTCGATGTCCAGCAGCATCAGGTCCGGCGAATGCTCGGCCAGCAGCGCCATCGCGTCCACCCCGTCCTTGGCGGTCAGGACATGCATGCCATGGCGCTCCAGCAGGCGGCTGGTGACCTTACGCACCGTCACCGAGTCGTCCACGACCAGCACCAGCAGCGGCCGTTGCGGCTCGCCCTCGCTTTCGGCCGGCAGCGGTCGGCGTGGCACCTGGTGAGGCAAGGCGCGGATCGGCGCCAGCAGGTCGAGGATCAACACCACCCGGCCATCCCCCAGGATCGTCGCCCCGGACACACCCTGCACCGCCGCGAACTGCGCGCCAAGGCTCTTGACCACGATCTCGCGGGTGCCGGCGGTGGTGTCCACCTGCACCGCGATATGGCGCTCGTTGCACTGCATCAGCAGCAGCGGCAACGGTTGGCTCTGGCCCAGCAGTTTCGGCCGCGCCGTGGTCTTGAGCAGCTCGCCCAGGTAGCACAGTTCGTAACGCTGCCCGGCGTAGGTATAGGTCGGCGGATCGAGCTGGTAATAGCCATCCAGCTCGGCAGGCAAGACCCGCACGATGCTTTCGATGGTATTGAGCGGGATCGCGTACTGGTCTTCGTGACACTGCACCATCAACGCCCGGTTGATCGCCAGAGTGAACGGCAGGCGGATGCGGAAATGCACCCCCTGCCCTGGCGTCGAGTCGATGATCATGCTACCGCCCAGTTGCCGCACCTCTTCGTGGACCACGTCCATGCCGACGCCGCGCCCGGAGATCTGGGTGATCTTCTCGGCGGTGGAAAACCCCGGCTGCAGGATGAACTGCAACACGTCGCGGTCACTGATGTCGCTGTCGGGAGCCAGCAGGCCGCGCTTGATCGCCTTGCGCCGCACCGCCTCCAACGGCACGCCGGCACCGTCGTCGCGGATGTCGAAAATGATGTCGCCGCCCTCCCGCGACAAGTCGAGGCTGATGCGTCCGCGGGTCGGCTTGCCGGCGGCGAGACGCACGTCGGCCGGTTCCAGGCCGTGGTCGACGGCGTTGCGCAGCATGTGCTCCAGGGGCGCGGCCATGCGCTCCAGCACGTTGCGGTCCATTTCGCCCTCGGCATTGTCGACCACGAACTCGACCTCCTTGCCCAGTTCCTGAGCCACTTGCCGGACGATGCGCTTGAGGCGCGGCAACATGCGCTCGAAGGGCACCATGCGCGTGCGCATCAGGCTTTCCTGGAGCTCGGTGCTGATCCGTCCTTGCTGTTGCAACAGGCTTTCGGCGTCGTGATTGCCGCGGTCGAGGGTTTCCTTGAGGTCGAGCAGATCCGAGGCGGATTCGAACAACGCCCGGGACAATTGCTGCAATTGGGAATGCCGATCCATTTCCAGCGGGTCGAACTCCTCGTAGCCCAGGCGCTCGGCCTCGACCTGCTGGCGACTGAGAATCCTCCCCTGGGTCTCGGTGTCCAGTCGGCGCAACTGATCACGCATGCGCTCGATGGTGGTTTCCATTTCGCTCAACGCCACCCGGGCGTCGTTGACTTGCTGTTCGATGCGGCCTCGGAAGATCGACGCTTCACCGGCCAGGTTGACCAGGTCGTCGAGCAGTTCGGCGGAGACCTTGACCATGTCCGCGCCGTCGCTGGGTGCGCTCGGCTCGGGCCTGGCGGGTGCCGGCGTGGCGGCAGTGACCGGGGCCGCGACCGGCGCCGGAAGCGGCTGTGCCACGGGCGTCGCCTGACTTGCCGGAGCGTCCTGCGCGTGACTCACCGCCTGGATCTGTGCGATCAGCCGGTCGCCCGGCGGGCACGGGTGCCCGGCGCGTACGGCATCGAGCATCTGCGCCAGTCGGTCGTGACTGCTTTGCAGCAGGGTGAACAGGCTCGGACTGGGCTGGAGCAGACCGGCCGACAAGCCTTCGTAAAGGTTCTCCAACTCATGGGCCAGGTCGCCGATGGGCACGATCTCCACCATCCGCGCGCCGCCCTTGAGGGTGTGCAGGTCCCGCAACAGGGTTTCCACGGCCTGGCGATTCGACGGCTCGGCCTGCCAGCGCAGCAACGCCGCGCCGGAGCTGTCGAGAATGTCGAAGCCTTCTTCGAGGAAGATCTCCAGCAACTCAGGGTCCTGGCCGGCTGCATCACCCTGGCCTGCCCCGGCGGTGTCGATGGCGTTCGGCTTGTCCTGGCGGAAGCGGCGGATGGCATCGATCAGCGCAACGGGATCGCCCAGCGGCTGGCCCTGTTGCAATTGCCCAAGCAGCAGGTCGAGGCGTTCGTGGCTGCGTTCGAGCAGTTGCTCCAGTGCCTCGCTGTGGCTGTAGCGACGGTCCACCAGGCCTTCGTAGAGGTTTTCCAGTTCCTGGGCCAGGTCGCTTACCGGCCGGATATCGGCCATCCGTGCCCCGCCCTTGAGCGTGTGCAGGTCCCGTTGCAACGAAGACAGCGGCGCACCGTTGTCCGGGTCGGCCAACCAGCGCTGCAAGGCCTGGGCGGCGCTCTCGAGAATGTCCTGGGCTTCCTCGAGGAAGATCGCCGCGATGTCGTCGTCCACCGCCGCGTCGGTGGGGGCGTCGCGTTCCAGCTCGGCGGTGGCCTGACCCAGTTCGTGGATGCTCAGGGTCCGACTGCCGTCGCTGCGGATCAGGCCGGTGGCCGCCGGGTCGAGGCCGTCTTCCAGCAACCTGCGCAAGGCCTGGACCCGTTCGGGTTGTGGATGCACCGACTGCCCGGCCGCCAGTTCATCGAGCATGTCGATCAGTGCCTCATGGGCGCGCTGGGCTTCCTGGAAAAACATGTCGCTGACCACCAGGCTGCTCTCTTCCACCGCGCCGTAGAGGTCGAGCAACGCTTCGCAAAGCTCATCGACCGGGTGCAGGTCGGCCAGGTGTGCGCCTTCGCCGAGGGTGGTCAGCTCATCCAGCAACGCACTCAGTTCCTGGCCTTCGCCCGGATGCTGCTGCCAGCGCTGCAGCAGGCTTTCGGCGTCGAGCAG
The DNA here is from genome assembly GCA_001023535.1 of Pseudomonas chlororaphis. Classification (NCBI taxonomy): domain Bacteria; kingdom Pseudomonadati; phylum Pseudomonadota; class Gammaproteobacteria; order Pseudomonadales; family Pseudomonadaceae; genus Pseudomonas; species Pseudomonas chlororaphis. Next base: position 783,385 of record CP011020.1, on the reverse strand, counting down.
GATGTCCATGCCCTGGGCGAGGAAGTTGTTGATCAGTTGGGGATCGCGCTTGGCACGCAGTCCCTTGTCCGGGGCGTCGAGGGCTGTTTGCAGGCGTTCGGCCAACAACGATTGGGCTCGCTGGATCAGGTCCTCGGCACCGGGAATCGGTGCCAGCGGCTCGCTGTGCAACTGGCGCAGGCTGCGGCGCAGCAACCCTTCGGCCTCCAGCAACAGTTCGACCTCATCCAGGTCGAGGGCAATCAGGTGGGCCTTGTATTCCCGGGCCAGTTCATCCAGTGCGCCAGTCAGCTCGGCAATCGGCAGCACGCCGGCCATGGAGGCACTGCCCTTGAGGGTGTGCAAGGCCCGTTGCAGTTCATCGCTGGCCTGCAACGGCAAGTGGTCGGTGGCCTGGTCGAGAAACCGATTGAGGCTGGCGAGGTGGCCCTGGGCTTCATTGTCGAAGATCTTCAGCAGCAACGGGTCGAGGGCGGCCACGTCCTGCACATCTTCATCGGCCTCGTCATCGCCCTTGGCGAGGGCATGGGCGCGGGCGGCCAGGCGATCGACGTCATCGCGCTGCCGTTGCTGGTGGGCGGCGAACTCGGTCACCAGGGCCGGCAGCAACTGCACGGTGTCCTCGATCAGTTGGCGCACCGAAGCCGTCGGCTCGACACTGCGCTCCAGCACCCGGTTGAGCAGGTTTTCCACCGCCCAGGCCAGTTCCCCCAGCACCAGCGCCCGCACCATCCGGCCGCTGCCCTTGAGGGTGTGGAAGGCCCGGCGCAATTCACTCAGGGCACCCTGGTCATCGGGGTGGACGTTCCAGCGCGGCAGGTATTCGCGCAGGACGTCCAGCACCTCATCGGTCTCCTCGAGAAAGACCTCGCGCAATTCATCGTCCACCGGATGTTCGTCCCGCGGCGGCGGCAGCAGGCTGCCCGGTGTGCTGCGGGCCGGCGGGTTGACCGTCGAGACCGGGCTGGCCAGCACTTGCGCCAGCGATTGCACCGTCAGCGGGTCGTCCAGTTCTTGCAAGTCCTGCATCAGCTGGGCTTCGTTGGGCCCCAGCACATCCTCCAGCAACGGCACCCGCGCTTCGTCCGGGAAATAGCCGAGCGCGGCCAGGCTCCGCTCGACCCCGTCGAGCAAAGACTCGCCAGGGGTCTGTGGGTCTTCGCTCAAGCGCTCCAGGTAGTATTCGAGGCCGCTGATCACATCGGCCAGATGGTCGAGGGCTTCCCAGCCCGGCTGGGCCTGGTCGAACAACAGGTGTTCGCGGATGAACCCGTTGCACGCCTCCACCAGGCCGGCCGCGCGGCTCAGGGGGATCATCGCCAGCGCACCGCGCACCTGGGTCAGCAGGGCCGGCAAGGGCTGCAACTGCTCGCGGTTCCAGTCGGCGTCGATGTAGTCGACGATCATGTCCTTGGCCTGTTGCAGGCAGGTGTGCGCTTCCTTGATGACAATCTGGTGGATCTGAGTCAGATCGGTGGTGGGCAGGTGCGTGTCTTCGCGGCTCTGCGGTTCGACGGTGCCGACCATGCCGGCCAGGGTGGCTTCGACGTAGAGCAAGGCACCGGCGACGTCCATCAGGGTCGCGTCATCTGGCTCGCGCTGGCCCTGGGCGAGGCTCAGCACCACTGCCAGTTGATCGATGATGACCTTGCGCGGCTGGCCGAAGCCCAGCACCGCCAGGGTATCGGCGATCTGTCGCAGCGGCGCCAGCAGGCTGTCCAGTTCCGAGGCGTGCTGGCGATCGCTGCGCACGAACAGGTCGAGGCGCTCCTTGACCCGCACCAGTTCTTCACAGAGCGCGGCAAGCACCGAGCGCAAGGCATCGCGGTCGGGCCCGGCGAGGCGCGCGCGTTCTTCGTCGACCATGGCGCTGTCGGGCAGCGCGTCGTCCAGTGAGTAGCGTTCTTTCATGATCAGCATCTGCCCGCTGGGGTGTTCGGCCTTGGCAATATAGAACAACAAGCTCTTGAGCAGGTGGGCCGGTGCCGGTTGATTGATGCCACCCATGCCGTGTTCGAGCAGGCGCCTGAGTTCCTTGTCGGCTTCCTTGAACAGGCTGCGCAACGCCGGGCTGTTGGCGATGCGCCCCTCGCGCATGCCTTCGACCAGCGCCGAGGCCACCTGCCACAAGGCATTGAGCGGCGCCCCGGCGCACAGCCCTTCCAGGCGATGGAAGACCTTGGCCAGGTAGCCGAGGTGGGTGGCATCGTCTTGTTCGCGCAACAGCCCGACGAGAGCCATTTGCAGGGTCTGGCGCAGCTTGCGCAGGGTGTTCGGTAGGTCCGGCGGTTCGAGTCGCCGCAACGCTTCGTCGCTCAGCGGCGGCAGTTGCGGCAGCTCGGGGCTGAACAGGCTGGTCTCCGACAACAGACTTTCGCCCCGGGCGCTGCGCAAGTCGTTGATCAACGGCAGCACCACCAGCGGTAAATCGCGGCGGGCGCCCTGGACACGGTCCAGGTAGATCGGCAACTGGCCCAGGGCCTGGCTCAACAGGCTGATGGCCTCTTCGCGATGGCTGATGCGGTTGTCCTTCAGGGCCAGGCACAACTGTTCCATCTCTTCGGCCAGCAGCGCGGCGCCGTAGAATTCGACCATCTGCAAGCCACCGTGCACCTGATGGATACCGGCCAGGCACTGCGCGAGGGCATCCAACGCCTGCGGGTCGTCCACCAGGCGATTGAGGGCCTGGTGGGCCTGCTTCAGCGTTTCGGCAATCTCGCCCTTGACCCACTCCAGGGCCACATAGTCGCGCCGATCAGCCATAACCACTCCAAATCAACAGTGACATGCCAAGGGTACGAATCAACCCTGTGGCGAGGGGATTTATCCCCGCTGGGCTGCGCAGCAGCCCCCAAAAACCCGGCAGCAAGATGTCAGCTCGTCAGACAGTTTGAATGGGGCCGCTTCGCGCCCCAGCGGGGATAAATCCCCTCGCCACAAAAGCGCCTCATCATCAGACGAATCCCGCTGGTCACCCCTTGTCCTCACCCGCAGCCGCCGGCAAGGTGAACCCGGACACCGACCGCCGCAGTTGGCTGGCCATTTTCGCCAGGTTGCCGATGCTCTCGGCGGTGGCGGTGGAGCCCGACGAGGTTTGCGTGGTGATCTGCTGGATCACGTTCATGGTCAGGGAAATCTGCCCCGCCGACGTGGTCTGTTGCTGCGCCGCGTTGGAAATGCTCTGGATCAGCGCCGCCAGGGTCTTGGACACGCCTTCGATCTCCTCCAGCGCGACGCCGGCATCCTGGGCCAACCGGGCCCCGCGCACCACTTCGGTGGTGGTCTGCTCCATGGAGATCACCGCTTCATTGGTGTCGGCCTGGATCGCTCGCACCAGTGTCTCGATCTGCCGGGTCGCCGCCGACGAACGCTCCGCCAGGCGCTGCACTTCATCGGCCACCACCGCGAAGCCGCGCCCGGCGTCGCCGGCCATGGAGGCCTGGATGGCGGCGTTGAGGGCCAGGATGTTGGTCTGGTCGGCGATGTCGTCGATCAGGCTGACAATGTCGCCAATCTCCTGGGACGATTCGCCCAGGCGCTTGATGCGCTTGGCGGTGTCCTGAATCTGTTCGCGAATGTTGTCCATGCCGTGGATGGTGTTGTGCACCACCTCGTTGCCCTTGTTGGCGATTTCCACCGAGCGCTCGGCCACCGCCGACGACTCGGCGGCGTTGGCCGAAACCTGGTCGATGGACTGGGCCATCTCATTGATGGAAGTCGACGCCTCGGAGATCTGCTGGGCCTGGTGCTCGGACGCCTGGGCCAGGTGCATCGCCGTGGCCTGGGTTTCCTGCACGGCGGCGGCAACCTGGCCGGCGGTGAGGTTGATGGTCGCCACCAGGTCGCGCAGTTGATCCACCGAATAGTTGATGGAGTCGGCGATGGTGCCGGTGAAGTCCTCGGTCACCGAGGCGGTCACCGTCAGGTCGCCGTCGGCCAGGTCTTCGATCTCGTCCAGCAGACGCATGATCGCGTTCTGGTTGCGCTCGTTCTTTTCCGCGGTCTCGCGCAATTGGCGGTTGGTTTCCCGAACCATTACCAGGCCGATCAGGATGATCGACGTCAGCGCCAGCAGGCCCAGCACATACCCGCCGATGGCGTTGGCCGCGCGCCCGCCGGCCAGGTTCTCGAACGCCGTGGCCAGGTGCGACGCTTCGTCGAGCAGGGTTTGCGACAGGCTGAAGATATTGCCGGCCGACTCACGGACCTTGAACAGCTCCGGCGACGTTTCGAGGATTTCATCCACCGAGCCCGAGACGAACTCGAACAGTTCGCTGATTTCGCTCAAACGGGCCCGGGCATCGCGGTCCTGGACCTGGGAAATCTTCAAGGCCGGGTCACCCTGCAACATGCCGTTGAGTACCTGACCGAAACGCGCGGCGTCGCGGCCGAAGGTGTCGGCGGCCTGGCTGGCGTTTTCATCCCCCGCCAGCACGGTGTTGACCGCGCCGAGAATCCGCTCGGCCAGCAGCGACTGGCGCTGGGCCATGGCCACCTGGGCCGCGGGCGCACCGCGTTGCAGCAGGATCTCGACGACTTTTTCGTACTCGACCTGCAGTTGCGGCACGGTCTCGGCCAACGTCGCCGCCACTTGATGCAACGACAGGACCGTCTGCTCGCTGGACAGAATGGCGTCGGCGTTTTTCAGCAGGCGTTCCCAGTCCAGCTGCACGGCGCGCATCTGCGGGCGCAGGGCGGCGGGCGCGGGCGGCAGCCCGGTCACCGGGTCCCCCTGTTTCAGGTAGCCCCAGCGCTGGGCAAAGTCATTGCGCGCATCGCTCAGCAACTTGAACGCGGCCGGCTTGCCGGCAGCGGCCTCGGTGGCGTTCTTGGCAATGCGCTGGGACAGCACCCGCAACTCACCGGCGTGACCGATGTACTGCTTGTCGTAGGTGGACTGGGTGTTGAGGTAGGCGAAGTTGGCGAACAGCAACATGATGAAGACAATCAGCGCGACGAACAGCACGATGATCTGCGAACGACTGCGCGACGCTTCCAGTGGCTTGCCTGCTTTTGCTTTGATCATCGGTTCTCGCCTGTACTGCATCATCCAACTCACTCACTGTGGTACCCCATGTGGGAGCGAGCTTGCTCGCGATAGCATTGGATCAGCCAGCCTTGATTTAGCTGACCCACCGCAATCGCGAGCAAGCTCGCTCCCACAAGGGACCGGCGCTGTATCCCGTCAAATCGCCACATCCATGAACCCTGGCGAGCGCGTCAACGCAAACGGGCTGAACACCTGCCACGGCGGCTCGCCGGGAAACTGCCCTTTGACGAACACCGACTCCGGGCCGTCGAGCTCGTCCACCAGCGTCGGCTCCAGGCTGCCCTGGGGAAAATGCTGCAACCCGAGGACCTCATCCACCAGCAAGCCGGTGAACACTTCGTCGTGATCCACCACCAGCACGCGCCGCTGCTTGCGCACGGGCGACAGTTCATGGCCGAAGAACCCGCACAGGTCCATCAATGGCAGCAACCGCCCGCGCAGGTTAGCCACACCGCGCACCCAGGGCTTGACCCCGGGCAACTGTGTGCAGCGCGGTTCATGCAGCACTTCACTGACCTCCCCCATGGGGGCCACGTACCAATGCTCGCCCAGGCGAAAACCGATGCCGCTCCAACTGTCGCGGTGGGTCGGCTGGGAAGGCAGGTCGGCCCCCAGCAGCCGGCAGCGCCGGTCGATCTGCAGCAGCAGTTCGAATGCCGTCAGGTTCTGGCTCATGGCCGCGTCGTCAATCCGCCAGCACTTTGTTCAGGGTCGCGATCAGGGTTTCTTCGTCCACCGGTTTGGTCAGGTAGTCCTTCGCGCCCTGGCGCGTGCCCCAGACCTTGTCGGTGTCCTGGTCCTTGGTGGTGATGATGATCACCGGGATGTGCCCGGTGTCAGGATCCTTGGTCAACTGGCGGGTGGCCTGGAAACCGTTGAGGCCGGGCATGACGATGTCCATCAGCACGGCGTCGGGTTTTTCCTGGCGCGCCAGGGCCACGCCATCGGCGCCGTTTTCGGCCTTCAGGACCTGGTGGCCGTGCTTTTCCAGCATGCCGGTCAATTTGTACATTTCGGTCGGCGAATCATCGACGATCAGAATACGTGCCATGGTGTTCCCCATTTTTGTCGACCCCAGGCCCGTTGGCCGAGTGTCATTAATGTGCCTGGTGCGGCTGGACAGCGGCAAAGCCCGGGACATGGGCCTGTATCGCACCCAGCAGTTCTTCCTTGCTGAACGGTTTGGTCAAAAACTGATCGGAGCCGACGATGCGCCCCTTGGCCTTGTCGAACAAGCCGTCACGGGACGACAGCATGATCACCGGCGTGGCCTTGAACGCGCTGTTGTTCTTGATCAGGGCGCAGGTCTGGTAGCCGTCCAGGCGCGGCATCATGATGTCGACAAAGATGATGCCCGGATGATGATCGGCGATCTTGGCCAGGGCATCGAAGCCGTCGATGGCCGTGATCACCTCGCAGCCGACGTTGCGCAGCAAGGTTTCGGCGGTGCGGCGGATGGTCTTCGAGTCGTCGATGACCATCACCTTCAAGGCACTGGGTTGCTGCTGCGTAAATTGCTCTGCCATTGCCACTGCGAACCGGTTTTTAACGCGCCAGGGTGGTCGACGGCGCAAACCCTTGATGTTCAAGGCCCGCGCGTCACATGGCAGCCTTTTTAGCACAGTCTCCATCGCCGATCTATCGGCCGCTCGGCGCGGCGGTTTTTCCTTGACCGCCAAACTTGGGGGCGCCACTCTGACGCCACTTTTTCACGCCATTTGTGCCCATCATATTTTCGAGGAACCAAGCCATGAGCGTACGCGTCGGCATTGTCATGGACCCTATCGCCAGCATTTCCTATAAGAAGGATAGCTCGCTGGCCATGCTGCTGGCCGCTCAAAAGCGCGGCTGGGAGTTGTTCTACATGGAGCAGCGCGACCTCTACCAGGCCGAGGGCCAGGCGCGGGCGCGGATGAAACCGCTGAAAGTCTTCGCCAACCCCGAGAAATGGTTCGAGCTGGGCGCCGAAAGCGATGCCCTGCTGAGCGACCTCGACGTGATCCTGATGCGCAAGGACCCGCCGTTCGACATGGAGTTCGTCTACTCCACCTACCTGTTGGAGCAGGCCGAGAACGCTGGCGTGCTGGTGGTCAACAAACCCCAGAGCCTGCGCGACTGCAACGAAAAGCTGTTCGCCACGCTGTTCCCTCAGTGCACGCCGCCGACCCTCGTCAGCCGCCGCCCGGACGTGCTGCGCGAGTTTGCCGAGCATCACGGCGACGTGATCCTCAAACCCCTGGACGGCATGGGCGGTTCCTCGATCTTCCGCCACACCGCCGGCCACCCGAACCTGTCGGTGATCCTGGAAACCCTGACCCTGCATGGCAAACAGCAGATCATGATCCAGGGCTACCTGCCGGCCATCGTCGACGGCGACAAGCGCATCCTGATGATCGACGGCGAACCGGTGGACTATTGCCTGGCCCGGATTCCAGCGGCTGGCGAAACCCGCGGCAACCTGGCCGCCGGTGGCCGTGGCGAGGCGCGCCCGCTGACCGACAAGGACCGCTGGATCGCCGCCCAGGTCGGCCCGAGCCTGCGGGAGAAAGGCCTGCTGTTCGTGGGCCTGGACGTGATCGGTGAGCACCTGACGGAAATCAACGTCACCAGCCCGACCTGCATCCGCGAGATCGACAACGCCTTCGGCACCGACATCGGTGGCCTGCTGATGGATGCCATAGAGAAGCAGCTGCAAGCCATTCGCGGCAAGCGGCAAGCGTGAAGCGGACGATGTGCAGCTTGTCGCTCGCTGCTTGAAGCTTGCAGCTAAAAACCAACATTGCGCTATCATGCCGGGCCCTGAAAAAAAGCGATGTTGGTTTTTGCCGCTATGACCCTCCCGTCCGACCTGCCCCAAGAGCTTGCCCATCGCGGCGTGCGCCCGGCCGATCGCCTCGGTTTTACGCTGTTCCTGGCGGCGCTGATCCACCTGGCCCTGTTGCTGGGCGTCGGGTTTGCCACGGTCGAACCCAAGCAGATCAGCCAGACCCTGGAAATCACCCTGGCCACCTTCAAGAGCGAGACGAAGCCGGCGAAGGCCGATTTCCTCGCCCAGGAAAACCAGCAGGGCAGCGGCACCCTGGAAAAAAAGGCCATTCCCAAGACCACCGAGATCGCGCCGTTCCAGGACAATCAGGTGCAGAAAACCAGCCCGCCCCCAGCCACCAAGCCCGAGGTGCAGGAGGCCGCGCCGAAGGCCGCCGTGACCACCGTGGCGCCCAAGTCCAAGAAGGCCCCGGTCAAGGAAGAGGTCAAGCCCGACCCCAAGCCCAAGGCCCCCGCCCCAACATTCGACAGCTCCCAGTTGTCCAGCGACATCGCCAGCCTGGAAGCCGAACTGGCCCAGGAGCAGCAGCTCTATGCCAAGCGCCCACGCATCCACCGCCTGAGCGCGGCCTCGACCATGCGCGACAAGGGCGCCTGGTACAAGGACGAATGGCGCAAGAAGGTCGAGCGCATCGGCAACCTGAACTACCCCGACGAAGCGCGGCGCAAGCAGATCTACGGCAACCTGCGGCTGATGGTCTCGATCAACCGCGACGGCTCGCTGTATGAAGTGTTGGTCCTGGAATCCTCCGGCCAGCCGCTGCTGGACCAGGCGGCCCAGCGGATCGTGCGCCTGGCCGCGCCGTTCGCCCCGTTTACCGGGGATCTGTCGGACATCGACCGGCTGGAGATCATCCGCACCTGGAAATTCTCCCGGGGCGACCGGTTGTCCAGTAACTGACACATCATTGATGCCTGTGGGAGCGGGCTTGCTCGCGAAGCGGCCTGTACATCCGACAGATTTCTTGCGGCAGGACCACCGTCTTCGCGAGCAAGCCCGCTCCCACATTGATGGGGCCGGGAGGCCGATAGGGGCATTTGCAACGCATCCCCAGCTTGTCAGTTCGCCCCCGCGCCGCCACACTAGCGCCTATGAAAAACGTCAGCCCCACCTACCTCAAGCATCAATTCCTGATCGCCATGCCGCACATGGCCGATCCGAACTTTGCCCATACCTTGACCTACATCGTCGAGCACACGGCCAATGGGGCCATGGGGCTGGTGATCAATCGCCCGCAGGAGCTGAACCTGGCGGACATCCTCGAGCAGCTGCGCCCTGATGTAGAGCCGCCATTGTTGTGCCAGCACGTGCCGATCTTCATCGGCGGCCCGGTGCAAACCGATCGCGGTTTCGTGCTCCATCCGTCGGGGCCGACCTACCAGGCCACGGTGGACCTGAACGGCGTGTCGCTGTCCACGTCCCAGGACGTGCTGTTCGCCATCGCCGACGGCGTCGGCCCGGAAAAAAGCCTGATCGCCCTCGGCTACGCCGGCTGGGAAGCCGGGCAACTGGAGGCCGAGCTGGCCGACAACGCCTGGCTGACCTGCCCGTTCGACGCCGACATCCTGTTCAACACCAGCAGTGAACTGCGCCTGGAAGCGGCCGCCAGCCGGCTGGGGATCAACCTCAGCCTGCTCACCAGCCAGGCGGGACACGCCTGATGGCCTTGCGCTTGCTGCTGGGCTTCGATTACGGCACCAAACAGATCGGCGTGGCAGTCGGCCAGGTCATTACCGGCCAGGCCCGCGAACTGTGCACGCTCAAGGCGCAGAATGGCGTCCCGGACTGGAACCAGGTCGAGGCGCTGATCAAGGAATGGAAACCCGACGCCGTGGTGGTCGGCCTGCCGTTGAACATGGACGGCACACCCAGTGACATGTGCGTGCGCGCGGAAAAGTTCGCCCGCCGGCTCAATGGCCGCTTCAACCTGCCCTTCTACACCCACGACGAACGCCTGACCACGTTCGAAGCCAAGGGCGAGCGCCTGGAGCGTGGCGGGCAGAAAGGCAGTTACCGCGACAACCCGGTGGACGCCATTGCCGCCGCCCTGCTGCTGCAGGGTTGGCTCGATGCCAACACCGCCCTGTTCGAAACCTGATTTTCTATAAAGCGCCGCCAAGGCGCTTTCTTTTAGCGATGAACCGCGCCCCTCACACCGGCCCGGAAACCTGAAGGAGCCAGCATGAGCCTGCCCAATCCTGCCGAACTGATCAGCCAGATGGCGATCCGTCTCACGGCACACCTGGAACAACGCGGCATCCGCGAACCGCGCTACATCGGTATTCGCACCGGTGGCGTCTGGGTCGCCCAGGCATTGCTCGATGAACTGGGCAGCCAATCGCCGTTGGGCACCCTGGATGTGTCGTTCTACCGCGACGACTTCAGCCAGAACGGCCTGCATCCGCAAGTCCGCCCTTCGGCGCTGCCGTTCGAGATCGAAGGCCAGCACCTGGTACTGATCGACGACGTGCTGATGAGCGGGCGGACCATCCGCGCGGCCATGAATGAGTTGTTCGACTACGGCCGCCCGGCCAGCGTGACCCTGGTGTGCCTGCTGGACCTGAACGCTGCCGAACTGCCGATCCGCCCGGACGTGGTCGGCGCGACACTGGCGCTGGCCGCCCACGAGCGCGTCAAGCTCTCCGGGCCCGCGCCGCTGCAACTCGAACTGCAAGACCTTGCCCTTTAACTGCCCTTGTAAGAGTCCATTGCGATGACGCCTCTCGAAACCAAGCGCCCGCTGCAGCTCAACGATCAGGGCCAGCTGCGGCACTTCCTGTCCCTCGACGGCTTGCGCCGCGAGCTGCTGACAGAAATCCTCGACACCGCCGACTCGTTCCTCGAAGTCGGCGCCCGGGCAGTGAAGAAAGTCCCGTTGCTGCGCGGCAAGACCGTGTGCAACGTGTTCTTCGAAAATTCCACCCGCACCCGCACCACCTTCGAACTGGCCGCCCAGCGGCTGTCGGCGGACGTGATCACCCTCAACGTGTCGACGTCCTCGGCGAGCAAGGGCGAGACCCTGCTCGACACCCTGCGCAACCTCGAAGCCATGGCCGCCGATATGTTCGTCGTGCGCCACGGTGATTCCGGCGCGGCGCATTTCATTGCCGAGCACGTCTGCCCACAGGTGGCGATCATCAACGGCGGCGACGGCCGCCACGCCCACCCGACCCAGGGCATGCTGGACATGCTCACCATCCGCCGGCACAAAGGCAGCTTCGAGAACCTCTCGGTGGCCATCGTCGGCGACATCCTGCATTCGCGGGTGGCCCGCTCGAACATGCTGGCCCTCAAGACCCTCGGTTGCCCGGACATTCGCGTGATCGCGCCGAAGACCCTGCTGCCCATCGGCGTCGAGCAGTACGGCGTGAAGGTCTACACCGACATGACCGAAGGCCTCAAGGATGTCGACGTGGTGATCATGCTGCGCCTGCAGCGTGAACGCATGACCGGCGGCCTGCTGCCCAGCGAAGGCGAGTTCTACCGCCTCTACGGCCTGACCACCGCCCGCCTGGCCGGGGCCAAGCCAGACGCTATCGTCATGCACCCGGGCCCGATCAACCGCGGGGTGGAGATCGAGTCGGCGGTGGCCGACGGGCCGCATTCGGTGATCCTCAACCAGGTGACCTACGGCATCGCCATCCGCATGGCCGTGCTGTCCATGGCCATGAGCGGGCAAACGGCCCAGCGCCAATTCGACCAGGAGAACGCCCAGTGAAGCTCAGCATTCTCGGCGCACGCGTGATCGATCCGGCCAGCGGCCTGGATCAAGTGACCGACATCCACATCGACGCCTGCAAGATCGTCGCCCTGGGCGCTGCGCCCGCCGGTTTCACCGCCGTGCAAACCCTCGACGCCCAAGGCCTGGTGGCGGCCCCGGGCCTGGTGGACCTGAACGTCGCCCTGCGCGAACCCGGCTACAGCCGCAAAGGCAGCATCGTCAGCGAAACCCGCGCCGCCGCCGCGGGTGGCGTGACCAGCCTGTGCTGCCCGCCGCAGACCAAACCGGTGCTGGACACCTCGGCCGTGGCCGAGCTGATCCTCGACCGCGCCCGCGAAGCCGGCAATACCAAGGTCTTCCCGATCGGCGCCCTGAGCAAAGGCCTGGACGGCGAGCAACTGGCCGAACTCATCGCCCTGCGCGACGCCGGCTGCGTGGCGTTCGGCAACGGCCTGAACAGTTTCCGCAACACCCGCACCCTGTGCCGCGCCCTGGAATACGCGGCGACCTTCGGCCTGACGGTGATCTTCAATTCCCAGGATCACGACCTGGCCGAAGGTGGCCTGGCCCACGAAGGCCCGACCGCCAGCTTCCTCGGCCTGCCGGGCATCCCGGAAACCGCCGAGACCGTGGCCCTGGCCCGGGACCTGCTGCTGGTGGAGCAAAGCGGCGTGCGTGCGCACTTCAGCCAGTTGACCAGCGCCCGTGGCGCGGCGTTGATCGCCCAGGCCCAGGCCCGGGGCTTGCCGGTCACCGCCGACGTGGCGCTGTACCAATTGATCCTGACCGACGAAGCGCTGATCGATTTCAACAGCGTCTATCACGTCCAGCCGCCGCTGCGCACCCGCGCCGACCGCGATGGCTTGCGCGAGGCGGTGAAGAGCGGCGTGATCTCGGCCATCTCCAGCCACCACCAGCCCCATGAGCGTGATGCCAAGCTGGCACCGTTCGGCGCCACCGAGCCCGGCATCAGCAGCGTCGAACTGCTGCTGCCGTTGGCGATGACCCTGGTGGAAGACGGCTTACTCGACCTGCCGACCTTGCTCGCGCGCCTGAGCGCTGGCCCGGCCCAGGCCCTGCAATTGCCGGCCGGGAAACTGGCCGTGGGCGCCGCGGCCGACCTGGTGCTGTTCGACCCTGCTGCTTCCACCGTGGCCGGCGAAGCCTGGCGCTCCAAGGGTGACAACTGCCCGTTCCTGGGCCACAGCCTGCCGGGGGTGGTGCGTTACACCCTGATGGATGGGCGGGTCACTCACCAGGCCTGAGACCGCGTCGCGCCTATCGCGAGCAAGCTCGCTCCCACAGTTGGATCTTTGGTGAACACATGATTTGTGAACACCTCGATCCAGTGTGGGAGCGAGCTTGCTCGCGATGCAGGCGCCCCGGTCTTACTGAAACGCCCCCCGCTTCTGCGCATTGCGTATCGAAACCTGGTCATTGAGTGTCCAGAAGTCATACAGCACCCCCAGGAAAAACACCCCGCCCGTCAGCAGATAGACAATCCCGCTGAGCCATTTGCCCTGGTACATGCGGTGTACGCCAAACACCCCGAGAAACGTCAGCAGGATCCACGCCACGGAGTATTCGATGGGGCCGGGGGTAAAGCGCAGGTCTGCCTCGCGGTCCATGGCCGGGATCAGGAACAGGTCGATCAGCCAGCCGATGCCCAACAGGCCAAACGTGAAGAACCAGAGCGTGCCGGTGACCGGCTTGCCGTAATAGAAACGGTGGGCACCGGTGAAACCGAAAATCCACAGCAGGTAGCCGATGACTTTGCTGTGGGTGTCGTGCACGGCGCCCGGTTGATAGCTGTTCATGAAGAGTCTCTTCGCCTCGATAGATAAATTTTTTCTGACTTTTTGTGACTTTTTCGTGTCTCGCCGACAAGCGGTCTTCGCCGCACCGATTCGACGAAAGCCCCGTACTAGCGGGGCTGTGTCGGACAATCGGGCCAATTTGTCGCATTTAGACGGGTTTTGCCTGGGGTTCCAAATCGACAAACGGCCTCGGAATCGCAAAAAAAGCTGTTATAAAGTTGCGCGCTAACCTTTATGAGCCCTGCCTAATGCGTCCATTTTTCAAGACATGGCTAACCATTTGCCTATTATTGCCACTGGCCGCCCACGCCACCAATCGTGAGCAACGTCTGCCCAACATCAACGGCTACACCCCCAAATCCCATGTTTCTGCTCCTTCGAGCAAGAACAAGCCCGGTGCACAACGCCCAGGCACCGCCAGCAGCAAGCTGGTACCGCCCATGGCGAGCAAGACCAGCAGCAACGTGCTGAGCCGCGCCGTCAATGTACTCGGTACACCTTATCGTTGGGGCGGCAGCAGCCCAAGTAAAGGCTTCGATTGCAGCGGACTGGTGAAATACGCCTTCAACGACGCCACCTTCGACCTGCCGCGCACCTCCAACGCGATGGCTGCCGGGCATGGCGAGAAAGTCGAGCGCAAGGACCTCAAGCCGGGCGACCTGATCTTCTTCAAGCTCAAGAGCCGCCGGGTCAACCACGTGGCGATCTACCTGGGCAACGACCGCTTCATCCATGCCCCGCGCCGTGGCAAGTCGGTGACCATCGACACCCTGAACAAGCCGTACTGGGACACCCACTATGTGGTAGCCAAGCGCGTGCTGCCAAAAGAGCCGGGCGGGATGCGGGTCGTCCAACGCTGATCAAAGCCCCCCCCTGTGGCGAGGGGATTTATCCCCGCTGGGCTGCGGAGCAGCCCCCAAATGTGGCGAGTCAGAAATAAAAATGTAAGCCTCTGCATTTTGGGGGCGCTTCGCGCCCCAGCGGGGATAAATCCCCTCGCCACAAGGGCTCGCGCCGGCCTTTCTAGAAATTATCCGGCGTACGCGCCTGCTCCCGCGCATGTTCCCGGCTGATCAGGCCCTTGTTCACCAGGTCCTTCAGGCACATGTCCAGCGTCTGCATCCCCAGCGACCCGCCGGTCTGGATCGACGAGTACATCTGGGCGATCTTGTCTTCGCGGATCAGGTTGCGAATGGCCGACGTGCCCAGCATGATCTCGTGCGCGGCAATGCGGCCGCCACCGATCTTCTTGATCAGGGTCTGGGAGATCACCGCTTGCAGTGACTCCGACAGCATCGAGCGCACCATGGACTTCTCGTCCCCCGGGAATACGTCCACCACCCGATCGATGGTCTTGGCCGCCGAGGTGGTGTGCAGCGTACCGAACACCAGGTGCCCGGTTTCGGCGGCGGTCAGCGCCAGGCGGATGGTTTCCAGGTCGCGCATTTCCCCCACCAGGATCACGTCCGGGTCTTCCCGCAGGGCCGAGCGCAAGGCCGTGGAGAAGTCCTGGGTATCGCGGTGCACCTCACGCTGGTTGATCAGGCACTTGCGCGGCTCGTGGACGAACTCGATCGGGTCTTCGATGGTAAGAATGTGATGGTGCTTGTGGCTGTTGAGGTAGTCGATCATCGCCGCCAGGGTGGTGGACTTGCCCGAGCCGGTCGGCCCGGTCACCAGGACCAGGCCCCGGGGTGACTCGGTCACTTTGCGAAACACTTCGCCCATCCCCAGGTCTTCCATGGTCAGGACCTTCGACGGGATGGTCCGGAACACCGCCCCCGCGCCGCGATTCTGGTTGAAGGCGTTGACCCGAAACCGTGCAACGCCCGGCACCTCGAAGGAAAAGTCGGTTTCCAGAAACTTTTCGTAATCCACTCGTTGCCGGTCGTTCATGATGTCGTAGATCAACTCATGGACCTGCTTGTGATCCAGTGCCGGCAGGTTGATCCGCCGCACATCGCCATCGACCCGGATCATCGGCGGCAAGCCGGCGGACAGGTGCAGGTCCGACGCCCCCTGTTTGGCGCTGAACGCCAGCAGTTCAGTGATATCCATAGCGCTCCTCAATTCCAGTAGAATGCCGCGAACCTCAGACCGCTGGCGCTTCTTTATGTCCACGATAGCAGACAACATCGCTCAGGTTAGATCGCGTATCCGCGCTGCGGAACAGGCCGCCCAGCGTGCCGAACAGAGTGTCCAACTGCTGGCCGTGAGCAAGACCAAGCCCGCCCAGGCCCTGCGCGAAGCCTATGCCGCGGGCCTTCGGGACTTCGGCGAGAACTACCTGCAAGAAGCCCTGGGCAAGCAGGCCGAACTCACCGACCTGCCCTTGATCTGGCACTTCATCGGCCCCATTCAGTCGAACAAGACGCGCGCTATTGCCGAACATTTCGATTGGGTGCATTCCGTGGACCGTTTGAAAATTGCCCAGCGCCTGTCCGAGCAGCGCCCTGCCGGGTTACCACCGCTGAACATCTGCATCCAGGTCAACGTCAGCGGTGAAGCCAGCAAGTCCGGCTGCACCCCGGCGGACCTGCCCGCCCTGGCCGCCGCCATCGACGCCTTGCCGCGGCTCAAGCTGCGCGGGCTGATGGCCATTCCCGAGCCAACCGAGGAGCGTACCGCCCAGGATGCCGCCTTCGGTGCGGTCCAACGCCTGCAAGCGAGTCTGCAACTGCCGCTGGACACCCTTTCCATGGGCATGAGCCATGACCTCGAGTCGGCCATCGCCCAAGGCGCCACCTGGGTACGAATCGGAACAGCCCTGTTCGGCGCCCGCGACTATAGCGCCGGCTGAGCCCAAGCCATGCCGACCCCCACTCTCTAATCAAGGACCAGTCATGAGCAACATGCGTATTGCCTTCATCGGCGCCGGCAACATGGCCGCCAGCCTGATCGGCGGCCTGCGGGCCAAGGGTCTGGATGCCTCGCAGATCCGCGCCAGCGATCCGGGCGAGCAAACCCGCAGCCGGGTGAGCAGCGAGCACGGCATCGAGACCTTTGCCGACAATGCCCAGGCCGCCGACGGCGCGGACGTCATCGTGCTGGCGGTCAAGCCCCAGGCCATGAAAGCCGTGTGCGAAGCCCTGCGCCCGAGCCTCAAACCCCATCAACTGGTGGTGTCGATTGCCGCCGGCATCACCTGCGCCAGCATGAACAAATGGCTGGGCGAGCAGCCCATCGTGCGCTGCATGCCCAACACCCCGGCGCTGCTGCGCCAAGGTGTCAGCGGCCTGTTCGCCACCCCGCAGGTGAGCGCCGCGCAACGCCAGCAGGCGCAGGAGCTGTTGTCGGCTGTGGGCCTGGCGCTGTGGCTGGACACCGAGCAACAGCTGGACGCCGTCACCGCCGTCTCGGGCTCGGGCCCGGCGTACTTCTTCCTGCTGGTCGAAGCCATGACCGCCGCCGGCGAGAAACTCGGCCTGCCCCGGGAGATCGCCGCGAAGCTGACGGCGCAGACCGCCCTCGGCGCGGCTCACATGGTGGTGTCCAGCGACGTCGATGCGGCCGAGCTGCGCCGCCGCGTGACATCGCCGGCCGGCACCACCGAAGCCGCCATCAAATCATTCCAGGCCGGGGGCTTCGAAGCCCTGGTGGAAACCGCACTCGGCGCCGCCGCGCACCGCTCGGCCGAAATGGCCGAACAACTGGGTCAATAAGGAGCCATCATGATTGGATTGAACACCGCAGCGGTCTACGTGCTGCAAACCCTTGGCAGCCTGTACCTGCTGATCGTGCTGCTGCGCTTCGTGCTGCAACTGGTGCGCGCCAACTTCTATAACCCGCTGTGCCAGTTCGTCGTCAAGGCCACCCAGCCGCTGCTCAAGCCCTTGCGCCGGATCATCCCGAGCCTGTTCGGCCTGGACATGTCGTCGCTGGTGCTGGCCATCCTCGTGCAGATGGCACTGATGGCCTTGACCCTGCTGCTGACCTACGGCACCACCGGCAATCCGCTGCAACTGCTGATCTGGTCGATCATTGGCGTGACCGCGCTGTTCCTGAAGATCTTCTTCTTCGCCATGATCATCAGCGTCATCCTGTCGTGGGTCGCGCCTGGCAGCCACAACCCGGGCGCCGAGCTGGTGAACCAGATCTGCGAACCGGCCCTGGCCCCGTTCCGCCGCATCGTGCCGAACCTCGGCGGCCTGGATATCTCGCCGATCCTGGCGTTCATGGTGCTCAAGCTGATCGACATGCTGGTGATCAACAACCTCGCGGCCATGACCATGATGCCCGAGATCCTGCGCCTGCTGATCTGACGAGGCGCACATCCTGTGGCGAGGGAGCTTGCTCCCGCTGGGCTGCGCAGCAGCCCCAAAAACCAGGGCCGCTACGCGCCCCAGCGGGAGCAAGCTCCCTCGCCACGGCAGGCTCTCAGTCATAAGTACCGCGTCAAGCAATAAGGCCCGCCCTTTGCTTGCCGCTAACCCCAGCGGTCTTTAGACTTACGCCTCATTTCAACGAGAGCAGGGTCGATGCCAGCTGCCTTTCCCGCCGATTCCGTTGGTCTGGTGACGCCGCAAGTGGCGCATTTCAGCGAGCCCCTGGCCCTGGCCTGCGGACGCTCGTTGCCGGCCTATGACCTGATTTACGAAACCTACGGCACCCTCAATGCCACGGCCAGCAATGCCGTGCTGATCTGCCACGCCTTGTCGGGCCACCACCACGCCGCCGGCTATCACAGCGTCGACGACCGCAAGCCGGGCTGGTGGGACAGTTGCATCGGCCCGGGCAAGCCCATCGACACCAACCGGTTCTTCGTGGTCAGCCTGAACAACCTCGGTGGCTGCAACGGCTCCACCGGCCCCAGCAGCCTCAACCCGGACACCGGCAAGCCGTTCGGCGCCGATTTCCCGGTGCTCACGGTGGAAGACTGGGTGCACAGCCAGGCACGCCTGGCCGACCGCCTCGGCATCGACCAGTGGGCGGCGGTGATCGGCGGCAGCCTGGGCGGCATGCAGGCGCTGCAATGGACCATCACCTACCCGGACCGCGTGCGCCATTGCCTGGCAATCGCCTCGGCCCCCAAGCTGTCGGCGCAGAACATCGCCTTCAACGAAGTGGCGCGCCAGGCCATCCTCACCGACCCGGAGTTCCATGGCGGCTCGTTCCAGGAACACGGCGTGATCCCCAAGCGCGGGCTGATGCTGGCGCGCATGGTCGGGCACATCACCTACCTGTCCGACGACTCCATGGGCGAGAAATTCGGCCGCGGCCTCAAGAGCGAAAAGCTCAACTACGACTTCCACAGCGTCGAGTTCCAGGTGGAAAGCTACCTGCGTTATCAGGGCGAGGAGTTCTCCGGGCGCTTCGACGCCAACACCTACCTGCTGATGACCAAGGCCCTGGACTACTTCGATCCGGCGGCGAGCTGCGACGATGACCTGGCGAAAACCTTCGCCGGCGCCACCGCCAAGTTCTGCGTGATGTCGTTCACCACCGACTGGCGTTTCTCCCCGGCACGCTCCCGGGAGTTGGTGGATGCGCTGATGGCCGCGCGCAAGGATGTCTGCTACCTGGAAATCGACGCGCCCCAGGGCCACGACGCCTTTCTGATCCCGATCCCGCGCTACCTGCAGGCGTTCGGTAACTACATGAACCGTATAACGCTGTGAGGACGCCATGAGAGCCGATCTGGAAATCATCCAGGAATGGATCCCCGCCGGCAGCCGCGTGCTCGACCTGGGCTGCGGCGACGGCGAACTGCTGACCTGGCTGCGGGACCACAAGCAGGTCAGCGGCTACGGCCTGGAAAACGACCCGGACAACATCGCCGAATGCGTCGCCAAGGGCATCAACGTCATCGAGCAGGACCTGGACAAGGGCCTGGGCAACTTTGCCAGCAACAGCTTCGACATCGTGGTCATGACCCAGGCCCTGCAAGCGGTGCATTACCCGGACAAGATCCTCGACGAAATGCTGCGGGTCGGGCGCCAGTGCATCATCACCTTTCCCAATTTCGGGCACTGGCGTTGCCGCTGGTACCTGGCGAGCAAGGGCCGCATGCCGGTGTCGGAGTTCCTGCCCTACACGTGGTACAACACGCCGAACATCCACTTCTGCACCTTCGCCGATTTCGAAGCACTGTGCCGCGAACGGGAAGCCAAGGTCATCGATCGCCTGGCCGTGGACCAGCAGCACCGACACGGGTGGGCCAGCAAGCTATGGCCTAATCTGTTAGGTGAGATCGGCATTTATCGGGTCAGCAGCCCAGGCCTGCCCGATTACCAGGTCGCGGTGTGAACCCCGGCCCTGACAGGAGCACGACATGAAACGTCTCGCATTGTTTCTCATCACCGCCTGCCTCTGTGCAGGCGCCATGGCCGCCGACGTCATCAAGGCCGAGCGCAAGGAAGTGTTCGGCGACGTCACCGTGCACTACAACACCTTCAACTCCACGTTCCTCACGCCGGACATCGCCAAGGCCACCGAGCTGGTGCGCAGCAAGAACCAGGGCGTGATCAACGTATCGGTGATCAAGGACGGCAAGCCCTTGATGGCCCAGGTCAGCGGCACGATCAAGGACCTGACCAGCAAGGCCGTCCCGCTGACGTTCCGCCAGGTCATCGAGCAAGGCGCGATCTACTACATCGCCCAGTACCCGGTGGAGCAGCAGGAAAACCGCACCTTCGAAATCAAGGTGCAGACCGGCGACAAGATCAACACCCTCAACTTCAACCAGGAACTGTTCCCCGGCGAATGATGAACCTCTCCCAACTCGTACTCGCCAGCCACAACGCCGGCAAACTCAAGGAACTCCAGGCCATGCTCGGCGGGTCGGTGCAATTGCGCTCGATCGGTGAGTTCAGCCAGGTGGAGCCTGAAGAAACCGGCCTGTCGTTCGTCGAGAACGCCATCCTCAAGGCCCGCAATGCCGCGCGCCTCTCGGGGCTGCCGGCGCTGGCCGACGACTCCGGGCTGGCAGTGGACTTCCTGGGCGGTGCGCCGGGCATCTATTCGGCCCGTTACGCCGACGGCAAGGGCGACGCGGCGAACAATGCCAAGCTGCTTGAGGCCCTCAAGGATGTGCCGCAAGCCGAGCGCGGCGCGCAGTTCGTTTGCGTCCTGGCGCTGGTGCAGCACGCCGACGACCCGCTGCCGATCCTCTGCGAAGGCCTGTGGCACGGGCGCATCCTCACCGAGGCCAGCGGCGAGCACGGTTTTGGCTATGACCCGCTGTTCTGGGTGCCGGAACGCAATTGCTCCAGCGCCGAACTCGGCCCGGTGGAGAAGAACCAACTGAGCCACCGCGCGCGCGCCATGGTCCTGCTGCGCCAGCGCCTGGGCCTGCAATGAACGATGACACCCCCGCGCCGCTGATCCATGGCGGCGCACAAACGCCTCGGGCGCCACTGCCGGTGCTGCCGCCCCTGGCGTTGTACATCCACATCCCGTGGTGCGTACGCAAATGCCCTTATTGTGATTTCAACTCTCACACCGCCAGCCCACAGCTGCCCGAAGAGGACTACGTCGATGCCCTGCTGGCCGACCTCGACCAGGACCTGCATGGCGTGCATGGCCGGGCACTGAGCTCGATCTTCTTCGGTGGCGGCACTCCCAGCCTGTTCAGCGCCCAGGCCCTGGGCCGGCTGCTCAAGGGCGTCGAGGCGCGCATACCGTTCGCCCCTGACATCGAAATCACCCTGGAAGCCAACCCCGGCACGTTCGAGCAAGAGAAGTTCGTCGCTTACCGGGCGCTGGGCATCAATCGCCTGTCCATCGGTATCCAGAGCTTCCAGCAAGCCAAGCTCGAGGCCCTGGGGCGGATCCACAACGGTGACGAAGCCGTGCGCGCCGCCGGCATGGCCCGCCAGGCCGGGTTCGACAACTTCAACCTGGACCTGATGCACGGCCTGCCGGACCAGTCCCTGGACGATGCCCTGGGCGACCTGCGCCAGGCCATCGCCTTGAAGCCGACGCATCTGTCCTGGTACCAGTTGACGCTGGAGCCCAATACCGTCTTCTGGAACCAGCCGCCGACGCTGCCGGAAGACGACACGTTGTGGGACATCCAGGAAGCCGGCCAGGCCCTGCTCGCCGAACACGGCTACGCCCAGTACGAAGTCTCGGCCTACGCCCAACCCGGCCGGGCGGCGCGGCATAACCTCAACTACTGGAGCTTTGGCGACTTCATTGGCATCGGTGCCGGTGCCCACGGCAAGCTCAGCCATCCGGACGGACGCATCGTGCGCACTTGGAAGACGCGCCTGCCCAAGGACTACCTCAACCCGGCCAAGCGCTTCCTGGCCGGCGAGAAGACCCTGGCCAACGAAGAGCTGCCGTTCGAGTTCCTGATGAACGCCCTGCGCCTGACCCAGGGCGTGGACGCCCACTTGTACCCGGAGCGCACTGGCCTGCCCCTGCAAAGCCTGGCCGACGGCCGCCGCGAGGCCGAACAAAGCGGGTTGTTGCAGGTCGAACCGTCACGTCTGGCGGCCACCGAGCGCGGACAACTGTTTCTCAATGACTTGCTGCAGAAATTTCTGAGCTGATCAACACAAGGAAATCGAATGGATCTGGTACTCGACCTGCTGGCCACCGTGTCCCGCTGGAGCCGCAGCAACCTGTCGGAAATCTCCCTGGCGCTGGTCGGCTGCCTGCTGGTGCTGTTCGGTGCGGACATCAAGGCCTGGGTCGAGCAACGCCTAGGCAGCATCGCCGGCGCGTTGCGCGTCCCGTTGATCGCCCTGCTGTGCATGATCGGCAGCGGCGCCGCCCTGATCTACGCCACGCCATGGGTGGTGCGAGGGCTGAGCCAGTTCAACAACTACAGCCTGGCGCCGGTGCTGTTGGTGGTACTGGTGTTGATCGGCGTGGTGGCGGATCGGCGCTGACCTTCGCACCGCCCCAAAACGACTGTGGGAGCGGGCTTGCTCGCGAATGCGGTGTATCAGTCGACATTAATGTGTCTGATACACCGCATTCGCGAGCAAGCCCGCTCCCACATTGAACTGCGTGTGGCTTAGGACTGCTTCTCGAACTTCAAATCCCAGACCCCATGCCCCAGCCGCTCGCCGCGGCGCTCGAACTTGGTGATCGGTCGTTCAGCCGGACGCGGGACGTATTGGCCGTCTTCGGCAAGGTTGCGGTAGCCCGGCGCGACGTTCATCACTTCCAGCATGTATTCGGCGTAGGGTTCCCAGTCAGTGGCCATGTGCAGCACGCCACCGACTTTCAACTTGCTGCGCACCAACTCAGCGAACGAAGCCTGGACGATGCGGCGCTTGTGGTGACGGCTCTTGTGCCAAGGGTCCGGGAAGAACAGCATCAGCCGGTCGAGGCTGTTGTCGGCCACGCAGCGGTTGAGCACCTCGATGGCATCGCAATCGTAGACCCGCAGGTTGGTCAGCCCCTGGGTCAGCACGCCGTTGAGCAGCGCACCGACACCGGGCCGGTGCACTTCCACACCGATGAAATCCTGTTCCGGCGCCGCGGCGGCCATCTCCAGCAGCGAGTGGCCCATGCCGAAACCGATTTCCAGCGAGCGCGGGGCCGAGCGGCCGAACACCTGGTCGAAGTCCACCGGCGCGTCGGCCAGCGGCAGGACGAACAGAGGGGCGCCCTGCTCCAGGCCACGCTGCTGGCCTTCGGTCATGCGCCCGGCACGCATCACGAAACTCTTGATGCGGCGGTGTTGGCGCTCTTCGCCTTCGTCCGGCTGGACAGGCGTGTCGTTCGATTCAGTCATCAATGGCTCTTACTTGATCAGACCATCCAGCGGCGAGGAGGCGCTGGCGTAAAGTTTTTTCGGCATGCGGCCGGCGAGGTACGCCAGGCGCCCGGCCACGATGGCGTGCTTCATGGCTTCGGCCATCAGGATCGGCTGCTGGGCGTGGGCGATGGCGGAGTTCATCAGCACCGCTTCGCAACCCAGTTCCATGGCGATGGTGGCGTCGGAAGCGGTGCCGACGCCGGCATCTACCAGCACCGGGATCTTCGCTTCCTCGAGGATGATCTGCAGGTTGTACGGGTTGCAGATCCCCAGGCCCGTGCCGATCAGCCCGGCCAGCGGCATCACCGCGATGCAGCCGATTTCCGCCAACTGACGGGCGATGATCGGGTCATCGCTGGTGTACACCATCACGTCGAAGCCTTCCTTGACCAGCGTTTCAGCGGCCTTGAGGGTTTCGATCACGTTGGGGAACAGGGTTTTCTGGTCGGCCAGCACTTCCAGTTTCACCAGGTTATGGCCATCGAGCAGCTCACGGGCCAGGCGGCAGGTGCGCACGGCTTCGGTGGCGTCAAAGCAACCGGCCGTGTTCGGCAGGATGGTGTAGCGATCCGGCGGCAGGATATCCAGCAGGTTCGGTTCGCCCGGGTTCTGGCCGATGTTGGTCCGGCGCACGGCGACGGTGACGATTTCGGCGCCCGAGGCCTCGATAGCCAGGCGGGTCTCTTCCATGTCGCGGTACTTGCCGGTGCCTACCAGCAAGCGCGACTGGTAGGTACGACCGGCCAGGACGAAGGGCTTGTCGCTACGAACGATGCTCATGGGAAATCCTCTGTTGGGGTGAGGTTCTTGCGAAAGACTGCGAAACCGGCGCGACTAGCCGCCACCAATGGCGTGCACGACTTCAACCTGGTCACCCTCGTTGAGGGTGGTGTCGGCGTGCTGGCTGCGCGGGACGATATCCAGGTTGAGCTCCACCGCCACACGGCGCCCGGTGAGTTCCAGGCGGGTCAGCAGGGCCGCGACGGTTTCACCGTCGGGCAGGTCAAGGGGTTCGCCGTTCAACTGAATGCGCATGCCGGATGCCGCCATCATTTTTAGGGGCAGGCATTCTAGCCCGATCAGTCTGGGGGACCCAAGTCCCTTGGTCAGCTACATCGGCAAGCGTTACGCCGCAAGCTGCAGGCGCCAGGCCGCGATCCCCAGGCAAAGCCAGCCGATCAAGAACGCCACGCCGCCGAACGGGGTGATGATGCCGAGCTTGCCGATGCCCGTGAGGGTCAGCAGGTAAAGGCTGCCGGAGAACAGCAGGATGCCGATCACGAATGAAATCCCGGCCCAGGTGACGATTCGACCAGGGATGTGCGTGGCCAGCAGCGCAACCCCCAGCAAGGCCAGGGTGTGCACCAGTTGGTAGGTGACGCCGGTATGGAAAATCGCCAGGTAATCGGCGCTCAGGCGGTTTTTCAGGCCGTGGGCGGCAAAGGCTCCGAGTGCCACGCCGGTGAAACCGAAAAAAGCAGCCAGCATCAGAAAGCTACGCAGCATGAGAACTCCAATCAGACGCGGTGGACAGGGTCTGTATAATGGCCCGCTCGACCGGTTCGGCCAAGCCATCCCTATGCTGCGTTCATTATTTCGACGATTCCTCAAAGCCCTGCTCTGGTTCGCCGTTGGCAGCGTTGTCCTGGTGCTGCTGTTTCGCGTCGTGCCGCCGCCGTTCACGGCGCTGATGATCGAGCGCAAAGTCGAGTCCTGGTTCAACGGCGAGCCCATCGACCTGCAACGCACCTGGCAACCCTGGGATCAGATCTCCGACAACCTCAAGCTCGCCGTGATGGCCGGCGAAGATCAGAAATTCCCCGAGCACTGGGGGTTTGACATCGGCGCAATCCAGGCCGCGTTCGCCCACAACGAACGGGGCGGTTCGATTCGCGGCGCCAGCACCCTCAGCCAGCAAGTGTCCAAGAACCTGTTCCTGTGGTCCGGTCGCAGCTGGCTGCGTAAAGGCCTGGAAGCCTGGTTCACCGCACTGATCGAAGTGTTCTGGTCCAAGGAGCGGATCCTTGAGGTGTACCTCAACAGCGTCGAGTGGGACGACGGTGTGTTCGGGGCCGAAGCCGCGGCGCGCCATCATTTCCGTGTTGGCGCCAACGCCCTGTCCCGACAGCAGGCCAGCCTGCTGGCAGCGGTCTTGCCCAATCCACGTAAATGGAGCGCCGGCCGGCCAAGCCCTTATGTGCTACGGCGGGCTAGCTGGATTCGCCAGCAGATGAGCCAGTTGGGGGGCGATAGCTACCTGCTGGAGCTCGATCGTGCGCGGCGAGCGCCCTGGGCTCAGTAGCCCAGACACTGAGGACCCCTTGTGGGAGCGAGCTTGCTCGCGATAGCAGTTCAACAGCCAGCACTGACGTTGAATGCAATGGCCTCATCGCGAGCAAGCTCGCTCCCACAGGATCAGCAGTGAGCTCAAATTATCGAGCCCGAACGAAAACGCCCCGATCATCGCTGATCGGGGCGCTTTTTATTACCGCTGCGAAGATCAGGCCGCAATCGATACCTTGAGCTTGTTCATCGCGCTTTTCTCGAGCTGACGAATCCGCTCGGCCGACACGTTGTACTTCTGCGCCAGGTCGTGCAGCGTGGCTTTTTCCTCGGCCAGCCAACGCTGGTAGAGGATGTCGCGACTGCGCTCGTCCAGCACTTCCAGGGCTTCGTGCAGGTTGGTGTTGGAGTTGTCGCTCCAATCGGCGTCTTCCAACTGGCGCGCCGGGTCGTACCGGTGGTCTTCCAGGTAGTTGGCCGGCGATTGGAAAGCGCTGTCATCGTCCGCTTCGGCGGCCGGGTCGAAGGCCATGTCATGGCCGGTCAGGCGGCTTTCCATCTCACGGACTTCCCGAGGCTCGACGCCCAGGCTTTCCGCCACGCGGTGGACTTCTTCGTTGTTCAGCCAGGCCAGACGTTTCTTCTGGCTGCGCAGATTGAAGAACAGCTTGCGCTGGGCCTTGGTGGTCGCGACTTTCACGATGCGCCAGTTGCGCAGGATGAACTCGTGGATTTCCGCCTTGATCCAGTGCACCGCAAACGACACCAGGCGCACGCCCATTTCCGGGTTGAAACGCTTGACCGCCTTCATCAGGCCGACGTTGCCTTCCTGGATCAGGTCGGCCTGGGCCAGCCCGTAGCCGGAATAGCTGCGGGCGATATGTACGACAAAACGCAGGTGGGCGAGCACCATCTGCCGAGCCGCCTCAAGATCCTGCTCATAATAGAGACTCTCGGCCAGTTCACGCTCCTGCTCGGGTGTCAGCAATGGAATGCTGTTCACCGTGTGCACATACGCCTCCAGGTTCGCACCCGGGACCAAGGCATAAGCAGGTTGCAAAGAAGTGGTCATACGAAAAAACCTCCGACTCACATAACTCGTGCAGTTCAGCACTGCGAAAATTGACCGGGAACCGTAGGACAAGTTCCCACAAAAACCGAAAGGTCAATACGCGCAAATTCACTATTTTGGTGCAAGCTCACGCAAGTGGCGTGCTACCGCAATCCATGCACCGATATAACCCAACAGTACGGCGCCAAGCAAGAGCGACAGACCGTCGGCGACTGGCACGCCGGCCAGTGCGAAGTCACTGCCGTACAAACCGGCCAGCCCCACCACCGCATCGTTCAGCCAATCCAGGCCGAACGCCAATACACCCCAGGACAGGATCCCGGCACCAAAGCCATAGAGCGCGCCCATATAGAGGAAGGGCCTGCGCACATAACTGTCCGTGCCGCCGACGAGTTTAATCACTTCTATCTCGGTGCGGCGGTTTTCAATATGAAGACGAATGGTATTGCCTATCACCAAAAGTAATGCAGAAACCAGCAGCACCGTCAGGCCGAAGACGAAACGATCGCCCAGCTTGAGGATCGCCGCCAGACGCTCGACCCAGACTAGATCAAGCTGCGCCTGTTGTACCTTCGGCAATTCGGAAAGTGTTTGTCTCAATGCTTCAAGGGTCGGCTTGTCGACCTCCTTCGGCGTCACCAGCACCACGCCCGGCAATGGGTTCTGCGGCAATTCCTTGAGGGCTTCGCCCAGGCCGGACTGCTGCTGGAACTCCTCCAGTGCCTGTTCGCGGCTGATGTACTCGGCGTCGGCCACCCCCGGCATGGCCTGGATCTGCTCACGCAGCGCCTGGCCTTCGCCCGGCGTCGCTTCCAGTTGCAGGTACAGGGAGATCTGCGCCGCACGCTGCCAGGAGCCGCCGAGGCGCTCCACATTGTTCAGCAGTAATGACAGCCCCATCGGCAAGCTCAAGGCGACGGCCATCACCATGCAGGTAAAGAAGCTGCCGATGGGCTGCTTGCCCAGGCGGCGCAGGCTGTCCAGCAGGCTGGCCCGGTGGCTTTCGATCCAGGCACGCAGCAGCGTCGGGAAATCCGGGCCGTCGTCATCGTCGCGTTTCTTTTTTTGCGGCTGCGGGTCGGAGGCCTTTGGCGCCACGCGCTCGGCCACTTTCGGGCTACGGGTTGCGCTCATACACCGGCCTCCCCGTCACCGATCAGACGGCCACGTTGCAAGGTGAGCATGCGGTGACGCATGCGTGCGATCAGGGCCAGGTCGTGACTGGCGATCAGCACGCTGGTGCCCAGGCGATTGATGTCTTCGAACACGCCCATGATTTCCGCCGCCAGGCGCGGGTCGAGGTTACCGGTGGGCTCGTCCGCCAGCAGCAAGGCCGGGCGATGGACGATGGCGCGGGCGATGCCGACGCGCTGTTGCTGGCCGGTGGACAGGTCGCCCGGATACAGGTCGGTCTTGTCCGACAGGGCCACGCGTTCGAGGGCCGAGTCCACGCGCTTGTTGATCTCGGCCTTGGACAGCCCGAGGATCTGCAACGGCAGCGCCACGTTGTTGAACACGGTGCGATCGAACAGCAACTGGTGATTCTGGAACACCACGCCGATCTGCCGCCGCAGGTAGGGAATCTGGGCATTGCTGATGGTGCTCAGGTCCTGGCCGGCCAGCAACAGCTTGCCAGTGGTGGGCCGCTCCATCGCCAGCAGCAGGCGCAGCAGGGTGCTCTTACCGGCACCGGAATGGCCGGTAACAAACAGAAACTCGCCGCGACGCACCCGAAAGCTCAGCTCATGCAAGCCGACATGCCCGTTCGGATAGCGTTTACCGACCTGTTCGAAACGAATCATGAATGCTCCCGCTCGGCAAACAGCGCCTGGACAAAGGGCTCGGCTTCAAAAGTGCGCAGATCATCGATGCCTTCACCCACGCCAATGTAGCGAATGGGCAGGCCGAACTGCTTGGCCAGGGCAAAGATCACCCCACCCTTGGCGGTGCCATCGAGCTTGGTCAGGGCCAGCCCGGTCAGTTCGACGGTCTGGTTGAATTGCTTGGCCTGGCTGATGGCGTTCTGGCCGGTACCGGCGTCGAGCACCAGCAGCACTTCGTGAGGCGCCTCGGCGTCGAGTTTGCCGATGACCCGGCGAACCTTCTTGAGCTCCTCCATCAGGTTGTCCTTGGTGTGCAGGCGACCGGCCGTGTCGGCGATCAGCACATCGATGCCACGGGCCTTGGCGGCCTGCACGGCGTCGAAGATCACCGAAGCGGAGTCTGCGCCGGTGTGCTGGGCGATCACCGCGATCTTGTTGCGCTCGCCCCACACTTGCAGTTGCTCCACCGCGGCGGCGCGGAAGGTGTCGCCCGCGGCCAGCATGACTTTCTTGCCCTCCAGTTGCAGCTTCTTCGCCAGCTTGCCGATGGTGGTGGTCTTGCCGGCGCCGTTGACGCCCACCACCAGGATCACATACGGCTTGTTCTGGGAAGCAATCACCAGCGGTTGCTCCACCGGCTTGAGCAGGTTGGTCAGCTCGCCCTGCAAGGATTTGTACAGCGCGTCGGCATCGGTCAACTGCTTGCGCGCGACTTTCTGGGTCAGGCTCTTGATGATCACCGAGGTCGCCTCCACGCCGACGTCGGCGGTCAGCAGGCGGGTCTCGATGTCTTCCAGCAGTTCGTCATCGATGACCTTCTTGCCCAGGAACAGGCTGGCCATGCCTTCGCCGATGCTGGCGCTGGTTTTCGACAGGCCTTGCTTGAGGCGGGCAAAGAAGCCGACCTTGGCCTCTTCGTTTGTACGTGCCGGCTGCGCCGGGGCCTCGGGCTCGACGGGCGCAGGCGCAACGGCGGGCACGGCTGGCGTGGCGACAGGTGTGGGTATGAGCGTGGCGGCCACCGCCGGCAGGTCGGCAACCGGCTGCACCACGGGTGCGACAACAGGCTGGGCAACAGCCGGGATCGGCGGGGTGACCTGCGAGGCCTGCGCGTCATCCACCAGCGCCACCGGCTCTTCCGCCACGGGCAGGGTCAGCCAGGGCGTTTGCCCGGCAGGCGCGGCCAGTGGCTGTTCGACCACAGGCTCGGGCGTGGGCTCGGGTTCGGATTCGGCCGGTTGCAGCACCGGCTCGGCAATCGGCAGGACGATGGGCGCGGCTTCCTCGGCCACCGGCTCGGCGGGTTCAAGCGGTGCTTGCGGCTGTTCGACGACGGTTTCCTGCGGCTTCTTGCGCAGCCATCCGAACAGGCCTTTCTTCTCGCCAGCCGCAGCTGGGGTCTTCTTGTCGTCGTTGGAACCAAACATGGAGGACGGCTATCTCACGGTAGCGAAGCGCCACAAGGGCGCCTCGGTGATAAATATTCGATGCTGAACAGACTGCGTTTCACCCAGCTTGTTCACGGGCAACAGATTGTCGAAATGTCCCGGGGACACCTCATGGCTGATTTTTTCAAAGGACTGGTACGGCATCATCGGCGAAAACGCCGGGATCGACGCGCTAACCCGGCGTTTCTGCGCAGAACCCAAACAGCCTCGGGCCGATAAAAGGCCCGATAGGCGTGGCCGCCAGTAAAACGGACCGTTATCCTAGCACCCTCTCGCCCGCCGACGCTAAGACCTAGCGGGCAGCCCAACAGGTTTAAACACGAATGAATGCTCTTGCCCGCCGCGTTGCAGGCCTGCTGTTCAGCACAGTTTGTCTGCCCCTTTCAGCCCTGGCTGCCGATCCACAACCCACCCACGAATTTACCCTCGATAACGGCCTGAAGGTCGTGGTGCGAGAAGACCATCGTGCGCCGGTGGTGGTCTCCCAGGTCTGGTACAAGGTCGGCTCCAGCTACGAGACACCGGGCCAGACCGGTTTGTCCCACGCCTTGGAACACATGATGTTCAAGGGCAGCGAAAAAGTCGGTCCTGGCGAGGCCTCGCTGATCCTGCGGGACCTGGGCGCCGAAGAGAACGCCTTCACCAGCGATGACTTCACCGCCTATTACCAGGTGCTGGCCCGTGACCGCCTGGGCGTGGCCTTCGAACTGGAAGCCGACCGCATGGCCAGCCTGCGCCTGCCGCCGGAAGAGTTCAGCCGCGAGATCGAGGTCATCAAGGAAGAGCGCCGCATGCGCACTGACGACAAGCCCATGTCCAAGGCCTATGAACGCTTCAAGGCCATGGCCTACCCGGCCAGCGGCTACCACACGCCGACCATCGGCTGGATGGCCGACCTCGACCGCATGACCGTCGAGGAACTGCGCCACTGGTACGAATCCTGGTACACCCCGAACAATGCGACCCTCGTGGTGGTCGGCGACGTAACGCCAGACGAGGTCAAGGCCCTGGCCCAACGCTACTTCGGCCCGATTGCCCGGCGCGCCGTGCCATCGGCTAAGATCCCCCTGGAACTGGCCGAACCCGGCGAGCGCCAGATCACCCTGCACGTGCAGACCCAACTGCCCAGCGTGATGCTGGCCTTCAACGTCCCCAGCATCGCCACCGCGACGGACAAGCGCTCGATCAACGCCTTGCGGTTGATCTCGGCGCTGCTGGACGGCGGCTACAGCGGGCGGATCCCGACCCAACTGGAGCGCGGTGAGGAACTGGTCTCCGGTGGCTCGTCGAATTACGACGCCTACACCCGCGGTGACTCGCTGTTCACCCTGTCGGCGACCCCCAATACCCAGAAAGGCAAGACCATCGCCCAGGCCGAAGCCGGGCTGTGGCGCCTGCTCGAACAACTGAAGACCACCGCCCCGACGACGGACGAACTGGAGCGCGTACGCGCCCAGGTCATTGCCGGCCTGGTGTACGAGCGCGATTCGATCACCAGCCAGGCCACCGCCATCGGCCAGCTGGAAACCGTCGGCCTGTCCTGGAAGCTGATGGACACCGAACTCGCCGAACTGCAAAGCGTGACCCCGCAAGATATCCAGAAGGCAGCCCAGCTGTATTTCACCCGCGCACGCCTGAGCGTTGCGCATGTCCTGCCCGAGGAGAAAGCCCATGAGTGAGCGCACATCATCGCGTCGGCTGTTGATCGGCCTGGTGTTCGTCGCCCTGGCCGGCGCACTGGCGTTCTATCTGTTGCCCGCCACGGGCGTCACCGCAAGCCAGGCCCTGGATAACGCCAAGTCCGGCAACAAGCTGCAATCGTTGGCCGAGCTGGACGGCAAGGCGCCCAGTCATCGCCAGCTCGACGTACAAACCTGGAAAACCGCCGAAGGCGCCAAGGTGCTGTTCGTCGAAGCCCGGGAATTGCCCATGTTCGACCTGCGCCTGACCTTCGCCGCCGGCAGCAGCCAGGACGGCGACGCCCCCGGCCTCGCGATGCTGACCAATGCCATGCTCAATGAAGGCGTGGCCGGCAAGGACGTCGGCGCCATTGCCGAAGGCTTCGAAAGCCTCGGCGCGGACTTCGGCAACGGGGCCTACCGAGACATGGCCGTGGCATCCCTGCGCAGCCTCAGCGCCGTGGACAAGCGTGAACCGGCGCTGCAACTGTTCGCCGATGTGGTCGGCAAGCCGACCTTCCCCGCCGACTCCTTCAGCCGTATCAAGAACCAGATGCTCGCCGGGTTCGAGTACCAGAAGCAGAACCCCGGCAAACTGGCGGGCCTGGAGCTGATGAAGCGCCTGTACGGCGATCATCCCTACGGCCACTCCAGCGATGGCACCGCACAGAGCATTCCACCGATCACCCTGGCCCAGTTGCGGGCTTTCCATGCCAAGGCCTACGCCGCCGGCAACGCGGTGATCGCGTTGGTGGGCGACCTGTCCCGTACTGAAGCCGAGGCGATGGCCAACCAGGTGTCCGCTGCGTTGCCCAAGGGGCCGGCCCTGGCCAAGACGCCTGCGCCGGTCGAACCGAAGGCCAGCGTCAGCCACATCGAATTCCCGTCCAAGCAGACCAACCTGATGCTCGCGCAGTTGGGTATCGACCGTGACGACCCGGACTTCGCCGCCGTGTCCCTGGGCAACCAGATCCTCGGTGGCGGCGGTTTCGGCACGCGCCTGATGACAGAAGTTCGGGAAAAACGCGGCCTGACCTATGGCGTGTATTCAGGCTTCACCCCGATGCAGGCCCGCGGTCCATTCATGATCAACCTGCAGACCCGCGCCGAAATGAGCGAAGGCACCTTGAAACTGGTGCAGGACGTATTCGCCGATTACCTGAAGAACGGCCCGACCCAGAAAGAACTCGACGACGCCAAGCGTGAAATGGCCGGCAGCTTCCCGCTGTCCACGGCCAGCAACGCCGACATCGTCGGCCAGCTCGGGGCCATGGGTTTCTATGACCTGCCGCTGAGCTACCTGGAAGACTTCATGCGCCAGTCCCAGGCGTTGACCGTCGAGCAGGTCCGCACCGCGCTGGAAAAACACCTGAGCACGGACAAGATGGTCATCGTCACCGCCGGCCCGACCGTGCCGCAAAAGCCGCTACCGGCCCCCACTGACAAACCTGCCGAGCAACCGCTCGGGGTTCCGGAGCACTAATGGCCCGCCCATCGAATTCCAAGAAACCCGCCCACAACGGCGTGAACCAGCTACGCATCATCGGCGGCGAATGGCGCAGCCGGCGCTTGAGTTTCCCCGACGCGCCCGGCCTGCGCCCAACGCCGGACCGTGTGCGGGAAACCCTGTTCAACTGGCTGGCACCGTACGTCGCCGGAGCACGGGTACTCGACCCGTTCGCCGGCAGCGGCGCGTTGTTCCTCGAAGCGCTGTCCCGTGGCGCCGCCATGGGCCAGGCCCTGGACGCCAGCAGCCTGGCGGTCTCCCAATTGAAAGAGCACCTGGGCACCCTGCGTTGCACCGTCGGCCAGGTGCAGACCGCCGATGCGCTGCGCTACCTGGACAGCCAGCCGGCGACGGCCTTCGACCTGGTCTTCCTCGACCCACCGTTCAACCAGAACCTGCTGCCGACAGTGTGCGCCCTGCTCGAGGAACGTCAGTGGCTGGCCGAGGATGCCTGGGTCTACACTGAAAGCGAGACCGCTCCGTCGACCCTGGGCTTGCCGGGCAATTGGCGTTTGCATCGCGAGCAGAAATCCGGGCGGGTGTACTACGCGTTATGGCAACGAATGGCGCAAGCCGTTGAATGAACGGCTGGCCGGTGCATCGAGAACAATAATAATGGCCGCTGCATCTGAACGATTCATCCCCGCCCGGGGCCTGGGCAACCCGCACTTGCAGACCTTGTGGGGGCCGCTGTGGCGCAAGACCACCGTCATCGAGCGCCAACGCGAGCGCCTGTGGCTGGAAGACGGTGACTTCCTCGACCTCGATTGGCATGGCCCCCACAACGCCGAGGCGCCGCTGGTGTTGGTGCTGCACGGACTGACGGGCTCCTCCAATTCGCCCTACGTGGCCGGCCTGCAACATGCCCTTGATCGCCAGGGTTGGGCCAGCGTTGCGCTGAACTGGCGCGGCTGCTCGGGGGAACCCAACCTGTTGGCCCGCAGCTATCACTCCGGCGTCAGCGAAGACCTGGCCGCCACCATCGCCCACTTGCGCGGGCGACGGCCGCTGGCGCCGCTGTTCGCGGTGGGTTATTCACTGGGCGGCAACGTGTTGCTCAAGCACCTGGGCGAAACCGGCAGCCATAGCCAGTTGCAGGGCGCCGTGGCGGTCTCGGTGCCGTTTCGCCTCGACCAGTGCGCCGATCGCATCGGGCAGGGTTTCTCCCGCTTCTACCAGGCCCACTTCATGCGCCAACTGGTGGCATACGTGCGCAACAAGCAGCGTCAGTTCCAGCACGACGGACGCCACGAAGGGCTGGCGACCCTGGCAGCGCTTGGTCCGCTGGAAAACATGCGCACGTTCTGGGACTTCGACGGCCGGGTGACCGCGCCGCTGCACGGTTTCTCGGACGCGGCGGACTATTACCGTCGCGCCTCCAGCCGCTATTTCATGGGCGAGATCAACACGCCGACCCTGCTGATCCAGGCGGCCGACGATCCTTTCGTCTTTCCCCACAGCCTGCCTGAACCTGGCGAACTGTCGGCGTCGACCCACTTGGAGCTGCATGCCCAGGGCGGGCACGTGGGGTTTGTCGACGGCACCATGCGCCACCCCGGTTACTACCTGGAGCGACGCATTCCCCAGTGGCTGGCCAGCCTGGGCCGCGGATAAGGTCCTGCACAAAGCGCCTGTGGGATGCACAAACCGCCTGTGGGAGCAAGCTTGCTCGCGAAAGCGGAGTGTCAGTCAACGTTTGTGTGTCTGGTACACCGCTTTCGCGAGCAAGCTCGCTCCCACAAGGCTCAATGACAGGGTTGAGTGTTACTCGCCGACGGCAACGGCCCTGTGTGGATCGGTGATCCACTCACTCCACGAGCCGGCGTACAACTGCCCCAACGGGTATCCCGCCAGGCAAAAGGCAAACAGGTTATGGCAGGCGGTCACGCCGGAGCCGCAATAGGCCACCAACCCCGCTGGTGAACGCTCGCCCAGTTTTTCGGCGAAACGCTGCTTGAGCTGGGCGGGCGGCAAAAAGCGACCGTCGCTGCCCAGGTTGTCGGTGAACGCGGCGCACTGCGCGCCCGGAATATGCCCGGCCACCGGGTCGATCGGTTCGACTTCACCCTTGAAACGCGGCAGCGCACGGGCATCCAGCAACGTCATGTCCGGCTGGCCGAGGCGCTGCTGCAAGGTTTGCGCGGTCAGCACCAGGGCGGTGTCCGGTGCGCCGTCGAAGGTGCCGCGGCGCGTCTGTGGCGGGTCGAGGCTCAATGGCAAGCCGGCCGCATGCCAGGCCTTGAGTCCGCCGTCGAGCAGGTACACGCCCTCGCGCTTGCCCAGCCAGGCCAGCAACCACCAGGCCCGCGCGGCATACGCGCCCGGACCGTCGTCGTAGAGCACGACGTCGCTGTCGTTATCGATCCCCCAGGCCCTCAAGCGCTCCACTAGGGCCTCGGGTGACGGCAGCGGATGGCGACCGGTCACGCCCTTGGTCACCGGCCCGCTCAGGTCTCGCTCAAGGTCCGCGAACGTCGCACCGGCGATATGGCCCTCGGCATAGCTGCGTTGGCCGTAATCCGGGTCTTCCAGGGCAAAGCGGCAATCAAGGATGACCAGCCCGGGCAGCGCTCGCCGCTGATCGAGGGCCTGGGGACTGATGAGTTGCGCAATCGACATGGTGAGCTCCTGTGGGAAATCGAGGGTCCGTTCCTACTGCCCTTCCTCCAGGGTCTGGGCCAGGGGGACATAAAACTCTTTGAACAAGGCATCCACCGCGTCGCGGGCCTGATCGGTCACGAAACCGGCTTCCAGCACCAGGACCTGATACACCCCGCGCTTGATGGCCTGTTCACTCAAGTGGCTGAAGTTTTCCCGCGTGGTGCACAGGAACCGCACCCACGACGTGAGGATGATCCAGGCATTGAGGGTCAGGGATTCGATCTGCACCCGGTCCATCTTCAGGATGCCCGCCTCGACGAAGCCCTCGTAGATGGCCGTGCCATGGATCAGGCTGCGCTGGGAAAAACGCCGATAGCGCGCCGCGAGGTCCGGGTCGCTGTCGAGCAGGTGCTCCAGGTCACGGTGCAGGAAGCGGTAGCGCCACATGGCCGCCAGCAGTTCCTGCAGATAGAAGCGCTTGTCCTCCACGGTCGCCGCGCGGCCCTGGGGCGGGCGCAGGAAACTGTCCACCAGGTTCTCGTACTCACTGAACAGCACGGCGATGATCGCCTGCTTGTTGGGGAAGTGGTAATAGAGATTGCCTGGCGACATGTCCATATGAGCGGCAATGTGGTTGGTGCTGACGCTG
Source organism: Pseudomonas chlororaphis (assembly GCA_001023535.1). Lineage (NCBI taxonomy): Bacteria > Pseudomonadati > Pseudomonadota > Gammaproteobacteria > Pseudomonadales > Pseudomonadaceae > Pseudomonas > Pseudomonas chlororaphis. The sequence continues at coordinate 747,193 of CP011020.1, read as the reverse complement.
CGCTCGCCCTGCTGGTTGAACAGCTCCAGGCTGTTTTGCACGATGCGCTCGCTGGTTTTGATTCGTGGGGCCATGGTTTGGGCTTTAATTCTACGAAGGCATTGAGGGACATCTTACGACCTATTGGTCACCGGAAAAAACCCAAAGCCGCTTGTGGAGGCCATTGACTTTCTAGAGTATAAGCTCTAAAAAACACCCATTCTAATAACATCCGGTGCTCGAACATGCCTGCCGACGTTGCCTACCTGCATGAATCCCAACAGCAATTGGACGCGTTGCGGTCGCTCTTCGATGCCCAGCGCAAGGCCTACGCTGCCCACCCCATGCCGCCGGCCGAACAGCGCCGGCAATGGCTCAAGGCGCTGGGCGAGATCTTGAGCAACGAGCGCCAGGCCTTGATCGACGCCATCAGCCAGGACTTCAGCTACCGCAGCGCCGACGAAACACTGCTGGCCGAGCTGATGCCCAGCCTGCACGGCATCCATTACGCCAGCCGCCACCTCGCGGGCTGGATGAAGCCATCCCGGCGCAAGGTGGGCATGGCGTTCCAACCGGCATCGGCCAAGGTCATTTATCAACCGCTGGGCGTGGTCGGGGTCATCGTGCCCTGGAACTACCCGCTGTTCCTGGCCATCGGCCCGTTGGTGGGGGCATTGGCCGCAGGCAACCGGGTGATGCTCAAGCTCAGCGAAGCAACACCCGCGACCGGCCTGTTGCTCAAGCAACTGCTGGCCCGGATCTTTCCCCAGGACCTGGTCTGCGTGGCGCTTGGCGAAGCGGAGGTCGGCGTGGCGTTCTCCAGGCTGCCCTTCGATCACTTGTTGTTCACCGGCGCCACCAGCGTCGGCCGGCATGTCATGCGGGCCGCCGCCGAGAACCTGACTCCGGTGACCCTCGAGCTGGGTGGAAAATCGCCGGCCATCGTTTCCGCCGACGTCCCCCTGCGCGATGCCGCCGAACGCATTGCCTTCGGCAAGACCCTGAACGCCGGGCAAACCTGCGTCGCACCGGACTACGTGCTGGTGCCGCAGAACCGTGTCGGCGAATTCGTCGAAGCCTATCGCGAAGCGGTGCGCAGGTTTTATCCGACGTTGGCGGACAATCCGGACTACACAGCGATCATCAATGAACGACACCTGGCCCGGCTCAACGGCTACATCGGTGACGCCACCAGCAAGGGCGCACTGCTGATCGAGCTGTTCGACCAGGGCCAGGCGCGCCGCATGCCCCACAGCCTGCTGCTCAACGTCCACGATGACATGACCGTCATGCAGGACGAAATCTTCGGCCCGCTGTTGCCCATCGTGCCGTACGAGCTCCTGGACCAGGCCTTTGCCTACATCAACCAACGCCCACGCCCGCTGGCGCTCTACTACTTCGGCTACAACAAGGCCGAGCAGCAGCGTGTCCTGCACGAAACCCACTCCGGTGGCGTTTGCCTGAACGACACGCTGCTGCACGTCGCCCAGGACGACCTGCCCTTTGGCGGCGTCGGTCCTTCGGGCATGGGGCATTACCACGGGCACGAGGGCTTCCTGACCTTCAGCAAGGCCAAGGGCGTGCTGACCAAGCAGCGTTTCAACGCCGCGAAGTTGATCTATCCGCCCTACGGCAAGCCGCTGCAGACGTTGATCCAGAAGCTGTTCGTTCGCTAACAGGCCTGCCCCCGGTAACGATAAACATGAACCCTAGCCTCATCGATGCACCCGCGCTGTCGCGGCGCGGCCTGCTGAAGTTCAGCCTCGGTGCCAGCGCTTTCCTGGCCACGGTCGGATTGGGCGCCAGCCTCAGCGGTTGTTCGTCAAGCCTGCCGGCCCACGGTTTCGCCGCGTTGCGTGACAGCGACCTGCCGTTCTTGCGTGCCATCATTGCGGTGATGCTGGACGGCGCAGTGGCGGTTGAAGGGATCCCCGCCGCCACCGACGCTACCCTGCGCAACCTGGACACCGAGCTGGCGTACCTGTCCCCGGCCATGCTCAAGCTCACGCGCCAACTGTTCGACGTGCTCACCCTGGGCGTCACCTGCGGGCCGCTGGCGGGCATCTGGGGGGCGTGGGAAAACGCCAGCGCTGATGACATCCGCCAGTTTCTCAACCGCTGGGAAAACAGCTCCCTGGACCTGCTGCGGCAAGGCCACAACGCGTTGCTGCAAATGGTGATGATGGCCTGGTACAGCCGGGCCGAGGCCTGGGCGCACTGTGGGTACCCGGGACCGCCCAAGATTTGAGTCATCAAAATCCTGTGGGAGCGGGCTTGCTCGCGAAAGCGGTGTGTCAGCTTGCATAGAGGTTGAATGTACAGCCGCCTTCGCGAGCAAGCCCGCTCCCACAGGGTTCTTCATCGTCCATCCATAACAATAAGAGAGCCCTGAACATGCCCGTACCCGATCTCTTTCGCGAAGGCCTGGCCCGTGGCTGGACCACCTACAACGGCGCGCAACTGACCCAGGACCTGAGCCTGGACGCCGACGTGGCGATCATCGGCAGCGGCGCGGGCGGCGCAACCACGGCGGAAATCCTCAGCGCCGCCGGCTACCGCGTGTTGCTGATCGAGGAAGGACCGCTCAAGACCAGCAATGACTTCAAGCTGCTCGAAGACCAGGCCTATTCCAGCCTGTACCAGGAAGGCCTTGGGCGCATGAGCAAGGGCGGCGCCATCACCATTCTCCAGGGCCGGGCCGTGGGCGGTACGACGCTGATCAACTGGACCTCGAGCTTCCGTACGCCCGACCAGACCCTTGAGCATTGGGCCGCCGAACACGGCGTCCAGGGCCACAGCCCGGCGCAGATGGCGCCCTGGTTCGAAAAAATGGAGCAACGCCTGGGCGTGGCCCCCTGGATGGTTCCACCCAATGCCAACAACGACGTGATCCGCAAGGGTTGCGAACAGTTGGGCTACAGCTGGCACGTCATCCCGCGCAACGTGCGCGGCTGTTGGAACCTGGGGTACTGCGGCATGGGCTGCCCGACCAACGCCAAGCAGTCGATGCTGGTCACCACCATTCCCGCCACGCTGGACCAGGGTGGCGTGCTGCTTTACCTGGCCCGGGCCGAGCGCCTGGTGATCAAGGGCGATGCGGTCGTCGGCCTGGAGTGCGTGGCCATGGACGAGCGCTGCGTGGCACCGACCGGGCGGCGCATCACGGTCAAGGCGCGGCACTACGTACTGGCGGGCGGTGGCATCAACAGCCCCGGCCTGCTGCTGCGCTCCGACGCGCCGGATCCCCATGAACGCCTGGGCAAGCGCACCTTCCTGCATCTGGTCAACACGTCAGCCGGGCAATTCGACGACGTCATCAACCCGTTCTACGGCGCGCCGCAGTCGATCTATTCGGATCATTTTCAATGGCAGGACGGTGTCACCGGAAAAATGTCCTACAAACTTGAAGTCCCGCCCCTGCACCCGGCGCTCGCCGCCACCCTGCTGGGCGGGTTCGGGGCCGAGAACGCCGCGCACATGGGCAGCCTGCCCTACACCCACGCAATGCTGGCCTTGCTGCGCGACGGTTTTCATCCGGACAGCCCCGGTGGATGCGTCGAATTGCGCGGCGACGGCACGCCCGTGCTCGACTACACGGTTACGCCGTATACCTGGGAGGGCTTGCGCCGGGCCTTCCACAGCATGGCCGAGATCCAGTTCGCCGGCGGCGCCAAGGCCGTCATGCCGGTGCACGGCGATGCCCACTACGTGAAAACCCTGGCCGAAGCCCGGACCCTGATCGACGGCCTGGCGCTGGAGCTTTATCGCACGCGCCTGAGTAGCGCCCACGTGATGGGCGGCTGCGCCATGGGCGAAGACCCGAAAAACGCAGTCACCGACAGCCTCGGTCGTCATCACCAGTTGGCCAATCTTTCGATCCACGATGGCTCGCTGTTCCCCACCAGCATTGGCGCCAACCCGCAATTGTCGGTGTACGGACTGACGGCGCAACTGGCGACAGCCCTGGCCGAGCGCTTGAAAAACCCATGAATATCCGGATTATTCGCACCGTCTATAGTGCTTTCTTATCCCACGGCCGACTTGGCCGACCGGGTCGGCTGCGATACCATCCGACTCCCCAACGGACTCCCGCCAGGACGACGCGATGAACCGAGTGTTGTACCCAGGTACCTTCGACCCTATTACCAAGGGCCATGGCGATCTGGTCGAACGCGCCGCGCGCCTGTTCGACCACGTGATCATTGCCGTCGCCGCCAGCCCCAAGAAAAACCCGCTGTTCCCGTTGGAACAACGCGTGGAGCTGGCCCGTGAAGTCACCAAGCACCTGCCCAACGTGGAAGTGGTCGGCTTCTCCACGCTGCTGGCGCACTTTGCCAAGGAAAAGAACGCCAATGTGTTCCTGCGTGGCCTGCGCGCGGTCTCGGACTTCGAGTACGAGTTCCAGCTGGCCAACATGAACCGCCAGTTGGCGCCGGACGTCGAGAGCCTCTTCCTGACGCCGTCGGAACGCTATTCCTTCATTTCCTCGACCCTGGTGCGGGAAATCGCGGCCCTGGGCGGTGACATCACCAAGTTCGTCCACCCGGCCGTGGCGGATGCGCTGACCCTGCGCTTCAAGAAGTAGCCCTTGCCGGCGACACTGCGCTCACGCTTTCCCAAGCGCAGCGCAGCGCAGTCCATCGCACCCGCGTGCACTGCGCGCGCCAATGCGGCACAATTGCGCGCATACGTTTTCAGATGCCCGGGCCCAACGCCCCGGCAGGAGCCTGCATGTCCCTGATCATCACCGACGACTGCATCAATTGCGACGTCTGCGAACCCGAGTGCCCGAACGAAGCCATTTCCCAGGGTGAAGAAATCTACGTCATCGACCCGAACCTGTGCACCCAGTGCGTCGGCCATTACGACGAGCCCCAGTGCCAACAGGTTTGCCCGGTGGATTGCATTCCCCTGGACGAAGCCCATCCGGAGACTGAAGAACAGTTGATGGCGAAATATCGCAGGATTACTGGCAAGGGTTGAGCCGGATAATTTTGTAGTGTTTTTTGCGGGCCTCTTCGCGAGCAAGCCCGCTCCCACAAGGGGATCTGCTCAAGACGCAAATTCGGTGAGCACAGCCAATCCCTGTGGGAGCGGGCTTGCTCGCGAAGAGGCCATCAGCCATACCCCAAAACCAACTCCCTCACTCCTGCCGCTCAAATCCCTCCCCGATACACCCCAAACACCGCACAAACGTGGCTTTCGCCGGGTCCACCACCAGCGCTTTACCCGCATCGCCCACCCCACCGCCCAGCGCGGTAAAGGGCAACGACACCACGAACGCCCCCGTGCCGATCACGGTGGCAGCAAGCAACAACGGGCGGGCGATCAACAGGTCGCCGAGCATGGCATAGGCTGGTGGGTTCTGGATGGTATAGCGCGGGTCGCCGCTGCCACCGTTCGCCAGGGCGGGCGCGGCGACACTCAACAGCAACGTTAGAACGACGAGGCGAAACAGGTTCATGGGGCGGTCCTTCGGCTAAGCAGTCTGACAACTGACTATAGACCGTAGGACGGATCAGCTCCGATCAGCGCTGGCAGCGCGGACACCAGACACTGGCGCGCTGGCCGAGGCGGATTTCCCGCAGCCCCGTGCCGCAGACCTTGCACAGCTCGCCACCGCGGCCGTACACGAACAATTCCTGCTGGAAATACCCCGGCTGGCCGTCACCGCCGATGAAATCCCGCAGCGTGGTGCCGCCCCGCTCGATGGCATGGGCAAGGATGCGTTTGATCTCGATGGCCAGCTTCAGGTAACGCGCCCGGGAAATGCCCCCGGCCGCCCGGCGCGGGTCGATGCCGGCGGCAAACAGCGCCTCGGTCGCATAGATATTGCCCACCCCTACCACCACGGCGTTGTCCATGATGAACGGCTTGACCGCCATGGCGCGGCCCCGAGACAACTGGAACAGGCGCTCGCCGTGGAACAGGTCGGTCAACGGCTCCGGCCCGAGGCGCACCAGCAACTCATGGTTGAGCGGGTCGAGGCTCCAGAGCATGGCGCCGAAGCGCCGTGGGTCGGTGTAGCGCAAGGCCAGGCCGGACTCCAGCTCGATGTCCACATGCTCGTGCTTGGCCGCCGGCATGCCGATTTCCACCAACCGCAGGTTGCCGGACATGCCTAGGTGGCTGATCAACGTGCCGACCTCGGCATTGATCAGCAGGTACTTGGCCCGCCGCTCCACCTGCACGATGCGCTGGCCGGAGAGCCGCACGTCGAGGTCTTCCGGGATCGGCCAACGCAGGCGACGATCGCGCACCAGCACGCGGCTGACCCGTTGTCCTTCGAGGTGTGGCGCGATGCCGCGACGGGTGGTTTCGACTTCCGGCAGTTCTGGCATGGGGCTCTCGAGTCAGGCGAACCGGGCACTCAACGAGTGGACAGGTCGCGGATTTCCTGTTTCTGGGTCTGGAAGTCGTATTCCGACAAGCCGATGTAGTCGAGCACCAGCGCCCCGACGCTGTCCCACTCATGGTCTTCAGGCTGGTTGCCCAGCACCCGGTGGGAGGCGCAGATGTTCTCGGACATTTTCAGGATCGCCAGCAAATTCTTCAGCGCGGTGTTGTTGCGCGAGGACTCGTCGCTGAAGACCGCCAGGGCATTGTGGTGGTTGGCGATGGCCTGGCTGACGTGATCCGGCAGGCGCCAGGACTTGGAGGTGTAGTAGCCGACCACCGCATGGTTGGTATTGAACTCGCGGTTTTCAGTGTCCACCACCCGGCACTCGGCGCTGGCATTGGCGTAGGCCTGCTCGAGCACGCTCATGTAGTGGGGGAATTGCTTGAGCATCAACGGCACGCCGCAATCGTGGAACAACCCTAGCGCGTAGGCTTCGTCGCCGTTTTCCAGACCGACACGCTTGGCCAGGGTCAGGCAGGTCATCGCCACGTCCTGGGCGGTGTCCCAGAAACGGTTCAGGGTAACGATGGCGTCATCGTGCAATTCACCCTTGATCGACTGCGCGTTGATCAGGTTGATGATCGAACGACTGCCCAGCAGATTCACCGCGCGCTGAATCGAGGTGATCTTGTTGCGCAGCCCGTAGTAAGGCGAATTGACGATCTTGAGCAAGGCCCCCGAAAGGCCCGGGTCCTGGGAGATCAGCTTGGCGATGGTGTCCAGGTCCGGATCGGGCATGTACTGCTCCATCTGCAGGTCAACCATGATCTGCGGCTGGGGCGGCACACTGATGCCTTGCAGGGACTGTTGAATCTGTTCGGCGGAAAGCTCTTGGGACATGAGTACACACTCTGGGTCAAGCGGGGATTCTAACCCTTAAAGATGGATCCGATACACCGTCGGGTAGATAGTCGGAACTTTCCTTCGGGCTCAGGCTTCGGACTGTGTAGGGCCGACATCAAGCCTGCGTAAGGTTTAGGTCGGCCGCCAACCCACTCAGCTTGAGGAGATTTTTCATGCCCGGTTCGCTGAACAACAAGCGTGTTGCCATCCTGGTGACCGACGGTTTCGAACAGGTCGAACTGACCGGCCCGAAACAGGCGCTGGAACAGGCCGGCGCCCAGGTGGACATCATTTCCGCCGACGAAGGCCAGGTCAAAGGCTGGAACCATGACAAACCCGCCGACGACTTCAGGATCGACCGGACCTTCAAGGTCGCCAATGTCGAGCAGTACGACGCCGTGGTCCTGCCCGGCGGCGTGCAGAACTCCGACACCATCCGCATAGACCCCGACGCGCAGAAGCTGGTCAAGGGTTTCGAGGCGGCCAGCAAGCCCATCGCGGTCATCTGCCACGGTGGCTGGCTGCTGGTGTCGGCCGGGCTGGTCAAGGGCAAGACCATGACCAGCTACAAGACGCTCAAGGATGACCTGGTCAACGCCGGGGCGAACTGGGTCGACAAGGAAGTGGTCAAGGACGGCACATTGATCAGCAGCCGCCAGCCGGATGACATCCCGGCGTTCAATCGCGAGCTGATCGGGGCGTTGTCTGCCTGACTCATCGTAGCGAGGGGGCTTGATCGAAATAGGGCGGCTGCGCCACCCAGCGGGAGCAAGCTCCCTCGCCACATGTCCAGCGCAAGCCCCGGACCCGCTTCAACACGCTATACTCCCGCTCTTTTTTCCGGAGCGACGTCATGTCCCTGCCTAGCCTGCGCCTCAAAGCCAACGCCGACCGTCGCCTGCGCGCCGGCCACTTGTGGGTCTACAGTAACGAAATCGACGTGGCCGCCACGCCGCTGCACGGTTTCCAGGCCGGCGACCAGGCGGTCCTCGAGGCGGCCGGCGGCAAGCCGTTGGGCATCGTCGCGATGAGCCCCAACAACCTGATCTGCGCACGCCTGCTGTCGCGTGACGTGAAGCTGGCGCTGGACAAATCCCTGCTGGTGCACCGCCTCAACGTGGCACTGTCGTTGCGCGAGCGGCTGTTCGACAAGCCGTTCTATCGCCTGGTCTACGGTGACTCCGACCTGTTGCCGGGCCTGGTGGTCGACCGTTTCGGCGACATCCTGGTGGTACAGATTGCCTCCGCCACCATGGAGGCCCACAAAGATGACGTGATCGCGGCCCTGACCCAGGTGCTCAAGCCCAGCGGCATCCTGTTCAAGAATGACTCCGCCGCCCGCGACGCCGAAGGCCTGAACCGCTACGTCGAGACCGTGTTCGGCCTCGTGCCGGAATGGGTCGCCCTGGAAGAGAATGGCGTGAAATTCGAAGCACCGGTCATGGAAGGCCAGAAAACCGGCTGGTTCTACGACCACCGCATGAACCGCGCGCGCCTGGCCCCGTACGCCAAAGGCAAGCGCGTACTGGACCTGTTCAGCTACATCGGCGGCTGGGGCGTGCAAGCCGCGGCCTTCGGCGCCAGCGAAGTGTTCTGCGTCGACGCCTCGGGCTTCGCCCTCGACGGTGTCGAGCGCAACGCCGCGCTGAACGGCTTCGCCGAGAAACTGACCTGCATCGAAGGCGACGTCTTCGAAGCCCTGAAGGAACTCAAGGCCAGCGAAGAGCGCTTCGACGTGATCGTCGCCGACCCACCGGCCTTCATCAAGCGCAAGAAAGACCTGAAGAACGGCGAAGGCGCGTACCGCCGCCTCAACGAACAAGCCATGCGCCTGCTCAGCAAGGACGGCATCCTGGTCAGCGCCTCGTGCTCGATGCACCTGCCCGAAGACGACCTGCAAAACATCCTCCTGACCAGCGCCCGCCACCTGGACCGCAACATCCAACTGCTCGAACGCGGCGGCCAAGGCCCAGACCACCCGGTCCACCCGGCCATTCCCGAAACCCGCTACATCAAGAGCATTACCTGCCGGTTGTTGCCGAACAGTTGAGTGCTATCGTGGCGTGGGGCTTTTCCCGCGCCACTCCACCCTGTGGGCGTGAACGCTACCAATCGTCATCCCGTGCGCGACATTCACACCCGATCAGCACTTTGCGTCATTTCATCCTGACGCCAGCGGTGTAGAATCGCGACATTCATCGCCATTCATCCCCGGCGGGTTTATGAGCTCATGCCCAGGCTCGCAGCGATCCTGCACAGTCATCGGCCACCTCCAGACACTGCGCCCATCCCGAGTGTTCCAGAGGTCAACAGAAGCTCACTTCCCCTTGTTACCTGATTAGTACCTGATTAGCCGCCCGGAGTGCTCCATGCCCGATTACCGCTCGAAAACATCCACCCATGGCCGCAACATGGCCGGCGCCCGTGCCTTGTGGCGCGCCACGGGGATGAAGGATGACGACTTCAAGAAGCCGATCATCGCCGTTGCCAACTCCTTCACCCAGTTCGTACCGGGCCACGTGCACCTCAAGGACCTGGGTCAACTGGTGGCCCGGGAAATCGAACGCGCTGGCGGCGTGGCGAAAGAATTCAACACCATCGCCGTGGACGACGGCATCGCCATGGGCCACGACGGCATGCTCTATTCGCTGCCCAGCCGCGAGATCATCGCCGACTCCGTCGAGTACATGGTCAACGCCCACTGCGCCGACGCCATCGTGTGCATTTCCAACTGCGACAAGATCACCCCCGGCATGCTGATGGCCGCGCTGCGCCTGAACATCCCGGTGATCTTCGTTTCCGGCGGCCCGATGGAAGCCGGCAAGACCAAGCTGGCCAGCCACGGCCTCGACCTGGTGGACGCCATGGTGATCGCCGCCGACTCCAGCGCTTCTGACGAGAAAGTCGCCGAGTACGAGCGCAGCGCCTGCCCGACCTGCGGTTCGTGCTCCGGCATGTTCACCGCCAACTCGATGAACTGCCTGACCGAAGCCCTGGGCCTGGCCCTGCCGGGCAACGGCTCGACCCTGGCCACCCACAGCGACCGCGAGCAGCTGTTCCTGCAGGCCGGCCGCACCATCGTCGAGCTGTGCAAGCGCTACTACGGTGAGAATGATGCGTCGGTGTTGCCACGCAACATCGCCAACTTCAAGGCGTTCGAAAACGCCATGACCCTGGACATCGCCATGGGCGGTTCCACCAACACCATCCTGCACCTGCTGGCCGCCGCCCAGGAAGCCGAGATCGATTTCGACCTGCGCGACATCGACCGCCTGTCCCGCAACGTGCCGCAACTGTGCAAGGTCGCGCCGAACATCCAGAAGTACCACATGGAAGATGTGCACCGTGCCGGCGGGATCATCAGTATCCTCGGTTCCCTGGCCCGAGGCGGGTTGCTGCACACCGACCTGCCGACCGTGCACAGCAAGACCATGGCCGAGGCTATCGCCAAGTGGGACATCACCCAGACCACCGACGAAGCCGTGCATCACTTCTTCAAGGCAGGCCCGGCGGGCATTCCGACACAGACCGCGTTCAGCCAGTCGACCCGTTGGGAAACCCTGGACGACGATCGTGAGAACGGCTGCATCCGCAGCGTCGAGCACGCCTACTCCAAGGAAGGCGGGTTGGCCGTGCTGTACGGCAACATCGCCCTGGACGGTTGCGTGGTGAAGACCGCCGGCGTCGATGAGTCGATCCACGTGTTCGAAGGCAACGCCAAGATCTTCGAAAGCCAGGACAGCGCCGTGCGCGGGATCCTCGCGGACGAGGTGAAGGCCGGCGACATCGTGATCATTCGCTACGAAGGCCCGAAAGGTGGCCCGGGCATGCAGGAAATGCTCTACCCCACGTCCTACCTGAAGTCCAAGGGCCTGGGCAAAGCCTGCGCCCTGCTCACCGACGGCCGTTTCTCCGGCGGGACTTCGGGCCTGTCCATCGGTCACGCTTCGCCTGAAGCGGCGGCAGGTGGCGCCATCGGCCTGGTGCGCGATGGCGATAAGGTGCTGATCGACATTCCGAACCGCTCGATCAACCTGTTGATCAGCGATGAAGAGCTGGCCGCGCGCCGCGTCGAACAGGACAAGAAAGGCTGGAAGCCGGTGGAAGTGCGCCCGCGCAAGGTCACCACGGCACTCAAGGCCTACGCCCTGCTCGCCACCAGCGCCGACAAGGGCGCTGTACGCAACAAGGCAATGCTCGACGGCTTGTAAGCGTCTAAAGCGGCCAAAAAAATGCCCCGCCAAGTGCGGGGCATTTTTTTGGGCTCTCATTTGCCTTACGGCCGTGGAGTCTCTTGTGGCGAGGGAGCTTGCTCCCGCTGGCCTGCGCAGCAGGCCCCCAGCATTGCTTCAGGCAAACCGCATGACCTGGTTTGCGACTGCTACGCAGTCGAGCGGGAGCAGGCCCTTGCCACGGGTTCTTCGTGGCCCCCCGCGGGGTCGTGGGACTTACTGGATGTCTTCCGGCTTGACGATCACCCAGTTCTTGTCCGCCGTCACCGGCAGCCCTTCCTTGGCCTGGGCCGCAGCATGCTTGGCCATCATGCCGTTGATCTGGGTCATGTATTTGTCCTTGCGGTTGACCCACAGGTGGATACCGCCCTTCGCTACATCCACATCGTGGAACAACATGTAGCCATCGCTGCTCGGCGTGTCGCCGCCCACGAGCACCGGTTTCTTCCACTCGTCGATGTAGGTCAGGATCGCTGCATGCTTGCCGGCCATCCAGGTCGCCGGCGTCCACAGGTAAGGCGTGTACTCCAGGTCGAGGTTGGCCTTCTCGTCATACTTGCCGGCGCTGATCTGCTTGCGGGCCGTGGTCAGTTCGCCCGTCTTGCGATCCTTGAGCAGCGTGGTCACGCCGATCACGTTCTGCGGCTTGAGGTTGTAGCCATACTTCGGATCGGCAGCGACCATGCGCACCAATTCTTCCGACGCCGCGGTCATGACATAGACCTCGATGCCGTTTTCCATCAGTTTGTTGTACAGCTCGGCCTGGCCGGTGAAGACCTTGGGCGGGTTGACGGTGGAGTTGACGACCTTGTCGCCGTCGTAATACGTGGTGGGCACCGGCTTGCCAGAAGCCATCAGCTCGTCGACGTAGCCCTTGAGCTCCTTGAGGGTGAAACCGGAGAACACCTGGGCCACCCAGGGGTAGCAGACCATGTCGTCCACTTCGCACAGGCGATAGTAATAGCTGAACAGGCTTTCCTTGTGGTCGGCGGTGTCCTTGAACGGCATCAGCTTGAGGGACGGGTCCAGGGTTTCGCGGGTGATGAGGCCCTTGTTCTCCATGAACGGCAGCAACGATTCCTCGAGGTCGTAACGGTAGCTGGTGTTGTCCATGTCGAACACCGCGTAGTTACCCTTGTTGGCGTTGGCCGCGATCATCGCGTCCAGGGCCTTGGCCTGCTCGGCCGGCCAGTGCTTGAGCTCGGTGGCAAGGGCCTGTCCGGCCAGGCCCAGGCTCAAGGCGACAGCGAGAAAACGAGGTGCGAGCTTCATCGGCATTTCTCCCAGGTTCAAAGAACCCGACGCTAACAAATGCGTATGACAGTCCTCGCCTGTCCGCGACCGCTTACGTCTTGAAAACGCCAGCGACGTACCCGCAAACGCCACGTCCTTATTCCATAAACGACATTCAACATGCATTTTTAGTATTAATTCATTAGTTATCAGACTGTTAGGCTTCCCGGTTCGCAGTCGCGGCTTCAAGCGACTGGCAAAGTCTTAACGGAGCTCTCTTGATGAATCTGCCGCTGATCCTCAATCTGCTGGTGTTCCTCGCCTTGCTGTTCGGCCTGGCGCAAACCCGTCACGCCAGCTGGAGCCTGGCCAGGAAAGTACTGCTGGCCCTGGTGCTGGGCGTGGGGTTCGGGGTGGCCCTGCACACGATCTACGGGGCTGGCAACCCGGTGCTCAAGGCCTCGATCGGCTGGTTCGACCTGGTCGGCAACGGCTACGTGCAACTGTTGCAGATGATCGTCATCCCGCTGGTCTTCGCCTCGATCCTCAGCGCCGTGGCGCGTCTGCACAACGCCTCGTCCCTGGGCAAGATCAGCTTCCTGACCATCGGCACCTTGCTGTTCACCACGGCCATCGCCGCCCTGATCGGGATCGGCCTGACCAACCTGTTCGGCCTCACCGCCGAAGGGCTGGTGGCCGGCAGCCAGGAACTGGCGCGCCTGCAAGTGATCCAGAGCGATTACGCCGGCAAGGTCGCCGACCTGAACATCCCGCAGTTGCTGCTTTCGTTCATTCCACAAAACCCCTTTGCCGACCTGGCCCGGGCCAAGCCGACCTCGATCATCAGCGTGGTGATCTTCGCCGCGTTCCTCGGCGTGGCCGCCCTGCAGTTGCTCAAGGATGACGCGCAAAAAGGTCAGAAAGTGATCGACGCCATCGACACCCTGCAGAGCTGGGTCACGCGTCTGGTGCGGTTGGTGATGAAGCTGACGCCCTATGGCGTGCTGGCGTTGATGACCAAAGTGGTGGCGGGCTCCAACCTGCAGGACATCATCAAGCTCGGCAGTTTCGTGGTGGTGTCGTACCTGGGCCTGGGCCTGATGTTCGTCGTCCATGGCCTGCTGGTCAGCGCGGCGGGGATCAACCCGTTGCGTTTCTTGCGCAAGATCTGGCCGGTGCTGACCTTCGCCTTCACCAGCCGCTCCAGCGCGGCGACCATCCCGCTGAGCATCGAAGTCCAGACCAGCCGCCTCGGCATTCCACGCGCCATCGCCAGCTTCAGCGCCTCGTTCGGCGCCACCATCGGCCAGAACGGTTGCGCCGGCCTGTACCCGGCGATGCTGGCGGTCATGGTTGCGCCGACAGTGGGCATCAACCCGCTGGACCCGGTATGGATCGCGACGCTGGTGGCGATCGTGACCTTGAGTTCGGCGGGCGTCGCCGGGGTCGGTGGCGGGGCGACATTTGCCGCGCTGATCGTGCTGCCGGCGATGGGCTTGCCGGTCTCGCTGGTGGCGCTGCTGATTTCCGTCGAGCCGCTGATCGACATGGGTCGCACGGCGCTGAACGTCAGCGGCTCGATCACCGCCGGGGCGATCACCAGCCAGGTGATGCAACAGACCGACAAGGCCTTGCTCGACGCTGATGAACATGGGGAGTTGGTGCACGCTTGATGCGTGGCGCCTGATAGACCGCTTTCGCGAGCAAGCTCGCTCCCACAGTCGACCGAGGTCTGCCTGACAAAACTCGGTTAACTGTGGGAGCGAGCTTGCTCGCGATGCCCTTAACGCCTCTCCCACACCTCGAAGCTATACGCCGGCTTATCCCCTTCGGCCGGGTTCGGCTGGTTCGAAACCAGCGTCCACTGGTTCGCGTCGAACGCCGGAAACCACGCATCCCCTTCCGGGCTCAGCGCCACGCGGGTCAGGTACAGCCGGTCGGCCTGCTCCAGTGCCAGGGCGTACAGCTGCGCACCGCCGATCAACATCAGCTCATCGACACCCTGCGCCTGCGCCCAGGCTTCGGCCCGTTCCACGGCGGCGTCGAGGCTGGAAAAGACTTCCGCGCCCTCGAGCAGCAAGCCAGGCTGGCGACTGACCACGATGTTCAGGCGCCCCGGCAACGGTCGACCGAGGGAGTCCCAGGTCTTGCGTCCCATGATGATCGGCTTGCCCAGGGTGGTGGCCTTGAAGTATTTGAAATCCCCCGGCAAGTGCCAGGGCATGCTGTTGTCGACGCCGATCACCCGGTTTTCACCAAGGGCTGCGATCAGGCTTAAGGGAAGTGTTTTTTTCATGCCGCCGAGGATACCAGAGGCGCGCCGTACCCCGACAGGCGCTACAGCGGTTATGCTCAACCCTCATTTGAGCTACGGAAGCACCCGTGACGAAACTGCAAGAACTCTGGTTGACCGAGGCCATCCGCCTGCGTGAAGAGCACGCCGGCCCGTTGCAGGACCAGGAAGCCAATCGCCTGGCCCGTGCGGCCGGCGGTGAGTTGTCCACCCGTATCCGCCATCGCGCCCGCTGGCTGGCCGAGCGCGATGGCCTCGTCCTGGCTCTGCGCCACTGGTTGCAAGGGGCGCGCCTGGCGCTGGTGGTGTTGGCGGTGCTCGCCGTGGTCAGCGGCGCCGGCCTGGGCTTTGCCGCACTCGGCGACGGTCAGACGCCAGTCAACGTGTTCTGGGCCTTGGGCAGCCTCCTGGGCCTCAACCTGGTCCTGCTGATCGGCTGGGCCCTCGGCCTGGCGTTCGCCGGGGGCCAGGATGCCGTGCTGGGCCGCTTGTGGTTGTGGCTCAGCGAGAAGCTCGCCCGCGACGCCAAGGCCATCCAACTGGCGCCGGCCCTGCTGCTGTTGTTGCAACGAAAGCGACTCAACCGCTGGGTTCTCGGGGCGCTGGTCAACGGCGTCTGGCTGGTAGCGATGGTCAGCGCGCTGGTCATCGTACTGATGCTGATGGCGACCCGGCGCTACGGGTTTGTCTGGGAAACCACCCTGCTCGGCAGCGAGACCTTTGTCGCGCTGACCCGCGCCCTCGGTACTGTGCCTGCCCTGCTGGGTTTCAACGTACCGACCGTGGAGATGATCCGCGCCAGCGGCGACGGCGCCCTGAACCTCGACAGCGCCCGCCAGGCCTGGGCCACCTGGCTGGTGGGCGTGGTGCTGGTCTACGGCGTGCTGCCACGCTTGGGCCTGGCGCTGCTGTGCCTGTGGCGCTGGCGCCGCGGTCGCGCCGACCTGGCCCTGGACTTGAACCTGCCGGGCTATGCCCAGTTACGCGAACGTCTGATGCCCAGCAGCGAGCGACTGGGAATCAACGACGCCGCGCCCGCCCAGTTGCATCAGGTACAAAGCCCCGCCGGCACGGTGCAAAGCACCGGTGCCTTGCTGGTGGCCATCGAGCTGGACGAGCGGCCCTGGCCGCCGAAGCTGCCCGACTCGGTGAAAAACGCCGGTGTCCTCGACAGCCGCGAGTCTCGCCACAAACTCCTCGAACAACTGTCGCGATTTCCACCGGCGCGGTTGGCGATTGCCTGTGATCCACGCCGCTCGCCAGACCGGGGCAGCCTGGCGTTGATCGCCGAACTGGCCCGCAGCGCCAGCGCCACTCGCGTGTGGCTGTTACAGGCGCCGCCCGGCGAAGCGCTGGACGCCGAACGCCTGGGCGACTGGCACAGCGCACTGCAACAGCTGCAATTGCCTTTCGCCGATTGCGCCCCCATGAGCTGGTTGGAGAACGGCCATGACTGATTCCATCAAGCCGCTGAAACTGGCCGTGGTCGGGCATACCAACGTCGGCAAGACCTCGTTGCTGCGCACCCTTACCCGGGACGTCGGCTTCGGCGAAGTGTCCCATCGCCCGAGCACCACCCGGCACGTCGAGGGCGCACGCCTCTCGGTGGACGGGCAAGCCCTGCTGGAGCTGTACGACACCCCAGGCCTGGAGGACGCCATCGCCCTGCTCGACTACCTCGAATGCCTGGAGCGCCCCGGTGAACGCCTGGACGGCCCGGCACGCCTGGCCCGTTTTCTCGAAGGCAGCGAGGCGCGGCAACGCTTCGAGCAAGAGGCCAAGGTGTTGCGGCAGTTGCTCGCCAGCGACGCCGGCATTTATGTCATCGACGCCCGTGAACCGGTGCTGGCCAAGTACCGCGATGAGCTGGAGGTCCTCGCCAGTTGCGGCAAGCCGCTGCTGCCGGTACTCAATTTCGTCAGCAGCACCCAACACCGTGAGCCCGACTGGCGCGAAGCCCTGGCACGCTTGGGGCTGCATGCCCTGGTGCGCTTTGACAGCGTCGCGCCGCCCGAGGATGGCGAACGACGCTTGTATGAAAGCCTCGCGCTGTTGCTGGAAAGCGCCCGCGGGCAACTGGAGCGGTTGATTGCCGACCAACAGGCTCAGCGCCTGGCCCGCCAGCAGAGCGCAGCCCGGTTGATCGCCGAGCTGTTGATCGACTGCGCCGCCTGCCGCCGCAGCGTCGCCAGCGACCCCGAGCGGGAGCGCCAGGCCATCGACGAGCTACGCCATGCAGTGCGTCAGCGCGAACAACGCTGCGTCGAATCCCTGCTCAAGCTCTATGCCTTCCGCCCCCAGGACGCCGCCGCCAGTGACTTGCCACTGCTCGACGGACGCTGGGGCGATGACCTGTTCAATCCCGAGACTTTGAAGCAATTGGGTGTGCGGGTTGGCGGTGGAATCGCCGCAGGCGCCGCGGCCGGTGCCGGGGTGGACTTGCTGGTGGGCGGCCTGACCCTCGGCGCCGCCGCCCTCGCCGGGGCCATTGCCGGCGGCGCCCTGCAAACCGCCCGCAGCTACGGCAATCGACTCATGGGCAAACTCAAGGGCCAGCGCGAACTGACGGTGGACGACAGCGTGCTGCGCCTGCTGGCCCTGCGCCAACGGCAACTGCTGCAAGCCCTCAACCAGCGTGGCCATGCGGCCCTCGACAGCATCCGCATCGCCACGCCCCAGGCAGACAAGACCTGGCGCGAAGGCAAGCTGCCCGACGCCCTGGCCAAGGCCCGCGCCCATCCCCAGTGGTCCAGCCTCAACCCCCAGGCGCGGTTGAGCCAGGCTGAGCGGCAGGAGCAGATCGAGCAGTTGGCGGGTCAGTTATGACAGAAGACCGACTGTGGCGAGGGGATTTATCCCCGCTGGGGCGCGCAGCGTCCCTGATGCCTGACACCACGATGTGTCTGACAGACCGTGTCGATTCTTTTGGGGGCGCTGCGCACCCCAGCGGGGATAAATCCCCTCGCCACAACAGGGTTGTGCCAGATAGCAATCAGCGACTGTTCAACACCACGAGCGCCAACGCAACTTCAGCCAACTCCAACTCATTGAACACCCGCACCCCATGGCGCTTGAGCAAGGCCGCTGTCACGCCCTCGCCACTGACTTTCACGCCACTAAACGTGCCGTCGTAGGTCAGCAGGTTGCCGCACGATGGGCTGTTGGCCTTGAGCACGGCGATCCGGATGCCGTGTTCGCGCACCAGCGCCAGCGCCTGGTCGGCGCCCGACAGGAACTGCGCACTCACGTCCTCGCCGTCTGTGGTGATCACCGCCGCCTGGCCGTCGAGCACCTGGACGCCCTGTCCACCGGCAATCTCCGCCGCGGCCCGGGGCGTGGGCAGGCCGCCGGCGACTTCCGGGCACAGGGGCACGACCCGGCCTTCGTCGAACCATTGCTGAAGTTGATCGAATGGCCCGCTGGCACCGCCGTCATAGCGCACCCGGTGGCCGAGCAGGCAGCGACTGACCAGGATTTTTTCCATGGGGTCAGAACAACTCGTTGCCGCGGCGCCGGAACCAGCCGGTCAAGGACAGGCGGTTGCGCGTGGCCGGCAGGACTTCGTGGGGAATGTCGCCCGAGAGGAACACCACCAGGCAACCGCCGACGGGCACGACGTCATGCTCCACGCCATCGTCCAGGTACATGCGCAGTTGGCCACCCTGTTCCGCCGACCAGGCGTCATTGAGGTAGAGCACCGCCGACACCATGCGCCGGTCGTCGTCACGAAAGCGGTCGACATGCTTGAGGTAGAACGCGCCGGGCGGGTACAGGGCGAAGTGGCTTTCGAAATCCTCCAGGCCCAGGAACAGCCCACGGTTCATCGCCTCGCGCAGGCTGTCCATCAAGGCCAGGTAATGATCGCAAGCCTGCGCCTGGCCAGGCTCGATCCATTGGATGCGATCACCCCGGATACCTTCGCGGATCTCCGAGAACGGTCCGCGCCCGACCGCCGCCGGCGCCAGTTCGCCTTCGGCGGCGCGCTGGCGACACTCGGCCGCCAGGGCGCGGGTCAGCGCGTCCGGCAGGAACAGGTTCTGCTGCGACCAGCCGCGCTCGGCCAGGTCGTCGACGATACGTAACAGCAGCGGGTGATCAGAAGGTATTTGCATGGCGCGCATAGTATGCCTGTGCCTGCAAAACCGACAGCGCCACGCAGCGACTTTACGGCGCCAGGTAGCACTGGCGTACGAACTTGATACGAATTCTCGACAAGTTCCCATGCCCCACGGAGAATAGTCGGCTGCTGACAGGAGTCCCTATGCGCCGTTTGCTTTTCTCACTGTTGATGTTCTGCGTGTTGCCCGCCTGGGCAGACAGCTACGACCAGTTGTACAAGGTCGCCGGCTGGCCGGAACAACGGGCGCATTTCAATGACGCCCTGAGCGCGGCCCAGCAGCGCTACCAGAGCAGCCTGCCACCGGCGGTGTTCCAGGCCCTGGTGACCAACAGCAATCAACGCTTCGCCCCCCAGGCCATGGACCAGCGGGCCGAGGCGCAAATGCGCAAGAACCTTCGCGATCCGAACCCGGCACTGAATTTTTTCCAGACGCCCCTGGGTCGCAAGGTCGTGGCGGCCGAGTTGCTGGCCACCCGGCGCGATCAACTGGCCAAGAACGCCAAGGGCCTGCCGAAGATGCAAGCCAGTGACAATCGCCTGCTGATCATCGGCCACCTGGCCCAGGCCCTGCCCGCCCGCGAGGCCGGCGCCGAGGTCAGCCTGGCGATCGCCGGCGTCGCGGCCGACAGCCTGAGTTCGATGATCCCCGGCCTGCTGGGCGCCGGCCAGGCCCAGGGCATGCTGAACGGCCAGCGCCAGCGGTTGATGGAGCAGATCGGCGCGGACCTGAACAACACGCTGCTGTACGTCTACCGTGAGCTGAGCGATACCGAGCTGGAAGAATTCGCCACTTTCGCCGAATCAGCCGAGGGCCAGGCTTATTATCAAGCCGCGCTGGAGGCGATCCGGGCGGGGTTGGCGGTGGGGCAGAATCTCGGGCAGTAGTGTCCAATAACGCCATCGCGAGCAAGCTCGCTCCCACAGGGTTTTGAGTACGCTCAGATTTCCCGAACGCCAGAGGTCCAATGTGGGAGCGAGCTTGCTCGCGATTGCAAATTCAAAGTCACCGCCGCATCCGGCTCATCCGCTTCGCCAGAAACCCGAACATCTCCTGGCGCAACGCCAGGGTCTCGTTCGCCAGGTGATGCCGTCCCTGGGGCAGCATCAGCACGTGGGGCCGGTCGAACTTGCTGCGCAACACGTCCAGGTTGTGTTTCCAATCCACCGTCATGTCGGCCTGGCCCTGCACGATCAGCGGCTGGCGTGGGCTGCCTGGGGCGGCCTCGATACGCTTGATCCACTGGCCCAGCGCCCCGACCCACGCCGTGGGCAGGCGGAGCGGTTGCAGTGGGTCGGCTTGCAGGAATGGCAGGAACTGTGGGTCACTGGAGTTTTCGCTGAAGCGCCGGGCAATACCGGTCACGAACGGCTTGAGCAGGTAATAACTGAGACGCGACCAGCCCCAGGCCCGCGGTCGCACCAAAGGCGACAACAGGATGACCTGGCCCTGGGCCGGGCTCTGGGCGCCCTGGTTGAGCACGTGATCGACCACGATGGCCCCACCGGTGCTCTGCCCACACAGGTGCCAGGGCTGGGGCAGTTCCAGCGTGGTGGCCTCGCCCAACAGGCCCTGCAAGGTGGCCTGGTATTCGGCGAAATCACCGATGCTGGCGCGCTCGCCACTGGACAGGCCATGGCCCGGCAAGTCACAGGCGATCACCGCGAAGCCCTGCTCCAGGCCCCATTCGATCAAGTGCCGGTAAAGCCCCATGTGATCGTAATAGCCGTGGAACACGAACAGCGTCGCCACGGCTTTTTCCGGCCACCAGACCTGACTGACCAGCGTGTAACCCTCTACCTCGAAACACCCCAGCCCCTTGCGCACGTCGCGCCCGGGAAAGTCCAGGCCGTAGAAGCGCTGGTACGCCTGGGCTTGCTCCGACAGGGGTTGCCACCGGGCCAGGGGTTGCAGGCTGGCACGCAGGAGATCGGGATCGAAAGGAGCAGGCATCAATAGGTCCAGGCAGAAGCGCATCGCGCGAAACAGACTTTGTAGGCCTGAGATATTCATCTGTCGCGGCGGGCATGGCAAGCTACGCGACCTCAGAGGATCGACACCATGCGCCCGTCCCACCGCACGACCTTGCTTGCCAGCCTGCTTGCCCTCGCGTGCGCCATCCTGTTGTGGGTGGCCTACGACTGGTTCCAGGGGCGTTTTCTGCGGGCCTTCAGCCAACACACGGCGGTATTTTCCGGCGAGCCGCTGCGCCTGCCGTCCGAGCTGGCCGGCCCCGGTGCCATCCGCCTGGTGCATTTCTGGGACCCGGCCTGCCCGTGCAACGTCGGTAACCAGCAACACCTGTCCGAACTGGTCGATCAATATGCCGCGCAGGGCGTAGAGTTTTATGCGGTCCAGAAAACCGGCAGCCAGGGCCAATTGCCCGCGACGCTCAGCCGCCTCAAACCCCTCGCCACACTCCCCGGTTCCAACCAGATTCCCGCCAGCCCGGCAGTGGCGATCTGGGACCACAGCGGCCAACTGGCGTACTTCGGTCCCTACAGCGAAGGGCTGACCTGCAACTCCACTAACAGCTTTATCGAGCCGATCCTTGAAGCGCTTAGTACTGGCCGAAAAGTTAATGCGACTAACACATTGGCGGTCGGCTGTTATTGCCCCTGGTCAACTCCCAAGTGACTAATCTGAACTACGAAACGTATTTCCAAAACCCACTAGTTCAGTACTAAGCGATCGAACATTTGTTTGATTGTAGAGCGTTTGCTCCAAACAGGCGCTTGCGCTGAACCGTTTGTCGGATCCAATTTTCAGAAGCCCTTCCTACACGCCCCGTTTTTTGGCCGAACCCCATGCCAGACGGGTCGCGCAGGGGTGTTCCGGCTTTCCGGCCGTCGAGCTGAAACGATTAACATCTGCCGTGCCAGCATGAACTTTTTTTTAATCGGTTCTCTAAACCTCCGTAGCAAACAGAACGTTGGTCTCAAGTCGGTCATGCCGCGGCGCGGGAAATTTCTACGCGCCTTTGATCTTTAAATTGTCGACCTCCTACCAAAACAAGAATGGAATCGTCAGTGATGCAAAAGATGCTTTGCGCTGCACTTTCCACTACCCATAAAGAGGATGTTCTCAACCTTGAGGCGTTTGCCCAAAGTGTGGCGCCGCTCATGGTTGACGTGCTATTGCGCGGCGAAACCGGCACCGGCAAAGACACGCTGGCGGAGAAAATCCACCGCATGTCCGGTCGTTCCGGCAAGTTCGTCGCCATCAACTGCGCCGCCATTCCCGAGAGCCTGGCGGAGAGTCAGCTGTTCGGGGCCAACACCGGTGCGTTTACCGGTGTCAGCCAGAGCCGCGCAGGGTTCGTCGAGGCGGCGCATAACGGAACGCTGTACCTGGACGAGGTCGACAGCATGCCCCTGGCGCTGCAAGCCAAGCTGCTGCGTGTCCTGGAATCCAGGACCGTCCAGCGCTTGGGTTCGACCCAGAGCATCCCGGTGAACATGCGGGTGATCGCCTCCGCCCAGTGCCCTTTGGGGGAGATGGTCGAAAGGGGCGAGTTTCGTCGCGACCTGTACTTCCGGCTGAACATCGTCAGCCTCAAGCTGCCGCCCCTGCGCAGCCGCAAGGAACGCATCGTGCCGCTGTTCCAGTCACTGGTGCGGCGTGAAGCCAAGGCCCTGGACCGGCCCTACATCCCCCCGTCGCCGGAGCTGTTGTGCCACCTGATCGGCTACGCCTGGCCAGGGAACATCCGTGAGCTGCAATCCGCCGCCAAGCGCTACGTGCTCGGCCTGCCGGCGCTGCCCCGTGCCGAACTCTCGGAGCACTGCAACACCACGCTCAATTTGAAAGAGCAACTGCAGCAGTTCGAGAAAGTGCTCATCGAAGACTGCATGCGTCGCCACCATCGTCATATCGACAAGGTCATCGCCGAGCTGGGCATCGCCCGGCGCACGCTCTACTACCGGATGAAGTGCCTGGAAATATCGATGGGTTGAGTGCCCGGCGTGGAACCGTTTCCACCTGCGCCGCCACCTAACCTTCGAGACACTCACAACCGTCTCGCCATTCCACAATCCGGAGATACGACTATGAGTTTTGGTGGAGCTTCTCTTGCGGCCTCCATGGCGGCCATGCAGCAGATGGATGCTACCTCGGCTGCGATGACGACCATGAAATCCGAATTCGACCAAAAGAAACTGATCGCCGACACCATGAACGCCATCTCGGCAGAGTCCATGGACAGTGCCACCAAGGCCATTACGGCCATGGGGGAGGCGTCCAAGAACATACGATTCTGACAACCCGCTTCAAGCCCCGCCGCGGCGGGGTCTCTTCAAGCGCGATGAGATCAGGCCCATGCATATCGATCGGCTGAACAGCCTTCGTCCTCCCGCAGTCCTTTCACATGACGACTCCACGCAACGCCGCGCCTCGATCACTCAAGGCCTGGCAGATGCGGTGATCGAGCACCTGACGCAGCATGCGAGCAGCGGCCGGTTGAAAGAGTCACTGGTGCGATGGGGCGGTGAACACGACTCGGCAGGCGGACGCTCGCCCTTCGGCTGGCAGCCTCCGCAACAGGGCTTGGCCGTGGAAACGGAAAACCCGCTGAACCTGGTCCTGACGGACATCCTGGAAGAGATCAACGGCGGTACCGGCCAGAACCTGGAGGTCGATATCGACGACGCCTATTCCGATGAGGACCTGTTTGGCGACCTGGCGCAGATGTTCGCCCATCGCCGGCCACCCATCGGCGACAACGACGTCGGCAGCCAGAGTGATTTCGGCAGTGCGAACAACCCGTTCTGCGGCGCGCTGTTCGGCGCCTGGGAAACGGACGGCCCGCTCGACCGGCATAACGCCAGCCTGCGGCTGTTGCTCAGGCTCATCGCGGTGCTGGGCCGGCGCAAGCTGCTGACGCTGCTGGACATCGACGACAGCGCGGGCCAGGCGCGCTACGAGCCGGACGACCAGGACCTGTTGTTCGAGATCGCCAGCTTCATGGACCAGCACCCACAGCGCTACCCGCCGCCCAGCACCCACGGCGAAACGTGGACATGGACCGAGCGCATCGCCCTCGGCACGCCACTGCAAGCCCGCGAAACCCGGCTGTTCCAGCTGGCCCTGGAACAACTGGACCTGGCGCTGGCTCGCCTGGCGGGCCAGTACCCGGTCGCGCGGCGGCGAGCCCGGCGCGGGCGTGAGGAAATCGAGTTTCACCTGAGCGTCACCGGCAGTGCCCGCAACGTCCTGCGGCTGATGTGCGCCTGAAGGCATCCGCCCCTTTTGATTCGTCCCCTCGAGA
Source organism: Pseudomonas chlororaphis (assembly GCA_001023535.1). NCBI lineage: Bacteria > Pseudomonadati > Pseudomonadota > Gammaproteobacteria > Pseudomonadales > Pseudomonadaceae > Pseudomonas > Pseudomonas chlororaphis. Next base: position 722,829 of record CP011020.1, on the reverse strand, counting down.
TTGGAGAAGCCCATGGAAATACAAGCCATCGATGCCAGCCAACTGGCCTCCTCACCGGCCAAGGCGGGCGCACGGCCGCAGGCCAGCGCCGAGACCAGCGACGTCAGCTGGTTCAACGCCCAGATGCGCGAGAAGCCACCGGCGCCGGATAACGAAAACAACGTCGCGGCACGCATCATCGATTCGCTGTCGAGTCGCTCCGGCGAACTGCAACGACTGGACGAGCGCGCCAACCGCGACATGCTCAAGGCCATCCGCACCGCCGACCCGCAGGACATGTTGCAGTCGAACCGGTCGTTGTCGTCGTTCCACCTGGAAAGCCTGATGACCGCGAAACTGGTCAGCAAAGGCTCCCAGGCGATCGAGAAGCTCACTAACCTCCAGTAAAGGAAATGCCGGCCATGTTCATGCGCGCATGCTCAACGTTGTTACTGTGCCTGCTGCTCACGGCTTGCGAGGAGCGATCGGCGCTGCACAGCCGCCTCTCCGAGCAGGATGCCAACGAAGTGATCGCGGAGCTGGCGGACAAGAACATCGAGGCGAGCAAGCAAGTCGACAAGGACGGCATGACCGTCCTGGTCGAGCCCGCCGACATGAACAGTGCCGTCCACGTGCTCGAAGCGGCCGGCCTGCCGCGGCGCTCACGTTCCAGCCTGGGGGATATCTTCCGCAAGGAAGGGGTCATTTCCACGCCACTGGAAGAGCGCGCCCGCTATATCTACGCGTTGTCCCAGGAGCTCGAATCGACCTTGTCGCAGATCGACGGCGTGGTGCTCGCCCGGGTCCATGTGGTCCTGCCGGAGCGGGTCGCGCCCGGCGAGCCGGTGCAACCGGCGTCGGCCTCGGTGTTCATCAAGCACACCGGGGCGCTGGATCCCGACAGCATCACGCCACGGGTGCGCAACCTGATCGCCAGCGGGATCCCCGGCATGGCCGATGCGGCCCACAATGCGAGCAAGTTGTCGGTGGTGTTCGTGCCCACCGTGCCGTATCAGGAGCGGCGCAAGATGGCGCACTTCGGGCCGTTCGTCATGCAGGCCGAGGAAGTCGCCTACTGGCGAACGGTCACTGTGGTGGCGGGTATCATATTGCTGGGGATCCTGCTGGGCGCCGGCTATGGTCTCTACCGGTTGTGGCGCAAGGGCGCCCTGACGCTGCCGCGCTTTCTCGAACACAAACTCACCCGGCCGGGCGCCCCCGCCGCACCACCGGGCAACACGGCGGCACCGTTGTTCGCGGTCAAGACACCGGGCGCTGGAACCCATGACAAAGGCTCTGCCGCATGAGCGCCGCGCTGGAGTGGGTTCACTGGTGGCACCACGCCTGGCGCCAGGCCACCCCCGAATGGCAGCCACCCGACCTTGCTCGACTGAGTGCGTCACGCCTCGACGCCCTCGCCCGTGGGCACCACGCCACGCTGGCCAGGCGCTTCGGCATGACGCCCTGCACGCCACCCAGGCCGAGCCCGGCGCAGCAGGCACTGCTTTGCGCACCGGCCGCCCTGGCCCTGGCCTGTGAACTGGTGGCGACCACCTGTTCACCGTTGACGGCCACCCCGGCATTGTCGGCGCAGGACCGCGCCTGGTGCGAACGCACGGCCAAGGCATTGCGCCCCGGGCATTGGCTCGAACCGGACCAGGACCCGCTCGCGCTGCTGCGGGCCTGGCTCGACGAACCGACCTGGCAACGGGCGCGCCTGGCGTTCCCTCGCGCAAGGATCATGGCCATCGAATGCAGCACGGCGCCCCAACCCCAACCGCCCGCGGCCAGGCTCGACACGCTCTGGCAGTCCGCCTGCTGGAAAGCCGGGCAAAGCCTGGCGTCCCCCGTCCCTACCCCCCACGACACGGAGATCCACGATGCTCGCCCGGCGCTCGCTTGAACTACGCCCCGAAGGCCAGGGCTTGCTGCAGCCCTATATCGCGCGCGAAACCCTGGTCGATTGCGCCCGTGCGCAACGTGTCATCGAACACGCCAGGGACCAGGCCGCGCAGTTGCTCGAACAGGCCAGCGAAGTGGCCGAAGCGCAGGTCCTTGAGGCCCAGGCGCAATTCTGGGACAAGGCCGACGCCCTGCTCGCCACATGGGAAGCGCAGCGCCAGGCGATGTGGGAGCAGATTGAAAGCAGCGCTGCACGGCTGGTCAACGAGGCCCTGCAAACGCTACTGGACGAGGTGCCTGAACCGGCGCGTATCGATGCGCTGGTGCGCCAGCTGGCCTCGGGGCAACGCGATCCGGCCAATGCCACCCTGCACTGTCATCCCGAAGACCTGGCGAGCCTGACCCGCAGCCTCGGCAACGCCAGCCCACAAGCCTGGACGCCGGTCGCCGATGCGGGCATGGACCGCCACCAGGTGAAACTGCAAACCCCTGGCGGCACGTTCCAGCTCGACTGGCCCAGCGCCGTGCAAGCGCTGCGGCTGCCAGAGCCGCAACCCTAAATCCAGTCCCCCGCTTCTTTTCTCGCTTCCTTGCGGAACCGCCACGGGCGTAACCACCACTCACCGGGTGAACACGCCCAAGCCCGGAGGAACCGTTTATGTCTTCTATCGATGCCCTGCAGCGCCGCCTCGACACTTACTTCCAACGCGCCACCGACAACGTCAACAACGCGGCGATGAACGCTGCGCAGAGCCAGTCCCTGGACGACATGCACACCTTCCTCACCAGCATGAACGGCATGTCGGTCGCGGTGACGGCGGCCACTCAACAGACCACGGCCCACCACAACCTCGCCAAGGCGATCATCGATGCAATGCCATGAGCTGCGCGCGCAGCTCATTCGCTGGAGTGCCGGCGCCGATGAGCCCGCGCCTTTCACCCTGGTCA